>JAGYID010000009.1 GCA_018606725.1 Acidobacteriota bacterium | reverse complement strand
GGCGCATCGCGGCGGAACACCCGGCCGAGCGCCACCATCTTGATCGGCGGCCGGCGCTTCTCCATGGTGCGGATCTGCACCGGCGAGGTGTGGGTGCGCAGCAGCAGGCCGCCGCGCACGTAGAAGGTGTCCTGCGCATCGCGCGCCGGGTGGTGCGGTGGGATGTTGAGCGCCTCGAAGTTGTAATAGTCGTCCTCGACCTCGGGCCCCGATTCGAGGACGTACCCCATCTCGAGGAAGGTCGATTCGATCAGCCCGCGGATCTGGGCGATCGGATGGGGACAGCCGGCGCGCTGCGCGCGGCCGGGAAGAGTGAGGTCGAGTCCGTCCGGGCGGCCGCGGCCGTGGGTCGGTCGCGCGGCGGCCGCCGCCTCGAGGGCCGTCTCGACGTGGGTCTTGAGGTCGTTGATCGCCTGGCCGGCGCGGGCGCGTTCGGCCGGCCCGAGGTCGCGGAGGTCGCGCAGCAACGCCGTGACCAGGCCGGCCTTACGGCCGAGGTAACGCAGCCGCACCTCGGCGACCGCCGCGGCGTCCGGGGCCGCGGCCAGGTCGCGATCGAACTGACGGCGGACTTCAGCGACGCGGCTCACCACGTCGATCCCCCTTGATCGGATCCCGACGGAGCGGCCCGTCGGGTCCGGATCGGCTCCGGCTCCGGTATCAGGCCCGTCCGGCCGGGGCGAGGGCGGTCTTCGCGGCCTTGGCCAGGGCGGAGAAGCCGGCGGGATCGCTGACGGCGAGCTCGGCCAGGACCTTGCGATCGAGCGCGACCCCGGCCTTCTGCAGACCATTCATCATTCGGCTGTAGGACAGATCGTTCTGGCGCGCAGCCGCGCTGATGCGGACGATCCACAGGGTGCGGAAGTCGCGCTTGCGGGCGCGCCGGTCGCGGTAGGCGTAGCCGAGCGATTTCTCGACGGCCTGCTTGGCGATCCGGTACAGCTTGCTCTTGCCGATGTAATAGCCCTTGGCAAGACCGAGGATCTTTTTCCTGCGATGACGTCTCTTGGTTCCTCTCTTGACTCTCGGCACGGTGCTCTCCTAGGGACGGCCGTACGGCAACATCTCGCGAATACTGCGCCGGTCGGCCTTGCTGACCAGCGTCTCCATGTCGAGGTGGCGTTTCCGCTTGGTCGACTTGGATGTCAGGATGTGCCGCTTGAAGGCCTTGCTACGCTTGACCTTGTTGCGCGCCGTCAGGCGGAAGCGCTTGGCGGCGGTCTTCTTCGTCTTCATCTTTGGCATGATCGTTCTCCTCGCGCTCCGATCAGCTCCGCCGCCGCGTACCGCTCCCCGCGTCGGTGGAGACGGACGCCGCCGGAGCGGTCGCGCCCCCGGTGCCCTTCTTCGGCGCCAGAATCATCTCCAGGAATGGCCCCTCCTGGCGCGGCTCGGCTTCCACGGCGCCGTGATCCGCCACCTCGTCCCGCAGCCGACGGAGGATGCGATAGCCGATGTCGCGGTGCATGTTCTCCCGGCCCCGGAAGATCACCGTGGCTTTCACCTTCTTGCCCTTGCCGAGAAAACGCACGATGTTGTTGCGCTTGAATTCGTAATCGTGCTCGTCGGTCTTCGGGCGGAACTTGACCTCCTTGACCTGGATCGTCTTCTGCTTCTTCTTGGCCTCCTGGGCCTTCTTGTTCAGCTGGTACCGGTACTTGCCGTAGTCGAGGATCCGGCACACCGGCGGCACCGCCTCCGGCGAAACCTCGACGAGGTCCAGGAACATCTCCTGCGCCAGGCGCAGCGCCTGCTCGGGCGGCATGATGCCGAGCTGCGCTCCGTCCGAGCCGATGACCCGGATTTCCCGGGCGCGGATCTTGTCGTTGACTCTCAGTTTTCGTTCGATGGTCCCATCCCTCCCGCCCCCGTCCACGAGGGGTCGATAGTGTGTGTGTTACGGCTCCAGGGCCCGCTCGCGATCCAGGCGCGTCAGGCGATCGCGGGCCGCCTCCAGCCCCATCGGGCCGAGGTCGCCCTCCTTGCGGCTGCGGACGGCCACGGTGCGCGCCTGCGCCTCGCGGTCGCCGGCGACCAGCATGAACGGGATCTTCTTCAGCTGCGCCTCGCGGATCTTGGCGCCGATCTTCTCGTTGCGTTCGTCGACCTCGCAGCGCAGCCCCTGGCCGCGCAGCAGCGTCTGGATCTCGCGGGCGTAGGCCGCGGTCCGGTCGGTGATCGGCAGCACGATCGCCTGGACCGGCGCCAGCCACAGCGGAAAGGCCCCCGCGTAGTGCTCGATCAACCCGCCGAAGAAACGCTCCAGCGAACCGTAGATGGCCCGGTGCACCATGACGACCGGCTTCTGAGAGGAGTCCGAGGCGACATAGTGGATGCTGAGCCGCTGCGGCAGGTTGAAGTCGAACTGCACGGTCGGCCCCTGCCAGGGCCGGCCGATGGCGTCGAACATCTTGATGTCGATCTTCGGGCCGTAGAACGCCGCTTCACCCTCCCGCCGGGTGTAGGTCAGCGCCCGGTCGCGGAGGGCCCGGGTCAGGGCGTCCTCGGCCATCTGCCAGCCGGCCGCGTCACCGGCGTACTTCTCCGGGTGCGCCGGATCCCAGACCGACAGGTCGACCTCGTAGCGCTCGTATCCAAATGTGCGGAGGAACGCCAGGCAGAGGTCGAGGACCCCCTCGATCTCGGACAGCACCTGCTCGGGGGTGCAGTAGATGTGCGCGTCGTCCTGCGTGAAGCCGCGCACCCGCATCATGCCGTGCAGCACGCCGGAACGCTCGTAACGGTACACCGTCCCCAGCTCGGCGTAACGCACCGGCAGCTCGCGGTAGGAGCGCAGGCGCGACTTGTAAATCAGGGAGTGACCGGGGCAGTTCATCGGCTTGATGACGTAGCCGGCCTCCTCGATCTCGAAGGTGTACATGTTGTCCTTGTAGTAGTCGAGGTGGCCGGACAGGCGCCACAGCTCGTCGCGCGCGATGTGCGGGGTGGTCACCAGTTGGTAGCCACGGCGGCGGTGCTCGTCCTTCCAGAAGTCCTCCAGGATCTGGCGTACCACCGTGCCATTCGGGTGCCAGAAGATGAGCCCCGGGCCGGCGGTCTCCTCGACGCTGAACAGATCGAGCGCCGGCCCCAGCCGGCGGTGGTCGCGCTTCTTGGCCTCCTCGAGCATCGCCAGGTGCGCCGCGAGCTGCTCCTCGGTCGCGAACGCGGTGCCGTAGATCCGCTGCATCTGCTGGTTCTGCTCGGAGCCCTTCCAATAAGCCCCGGCGAGCGACAGCAGCTTGAAGGCGCCGATCCGCCCGGTCGATGGCAGGTGCGGGCCGGTGCAGAAATCCATGAAATTGTCCTGGCGGTAACAGGACACGACCTCGCCGCCCTTCTCAGCCACCAGCTCGACCTTGAGGTTGTCGCCCAGGCCCCGGAAGTAGCCGAGCGCCTGGCTCTTCGGCTGCTCGATCCGCCTGATCGGCAGGTCGCGCGCCTTGATGTCGCGCATCCTCGCTTCGATCGTCTCGAGATCCTCGGGCGTGAACGGGGTCGGCCGCTCGAAGTCGTAAAAGAATCCCTCGTCGGTTGCGGGACCGACGCCGATCTTGACCTCCGGGAACAGCTCCTTGACGGCGTGGGCCAGGAGGTGCGAGGTGGTGTGCCGGTAGATCTCCAGCGCCCGTGGCGACTCCGGTGTGACGAACTCGATCGTGGCGTCCGCCTGCAGAGGCAGGTAGATGTCCTTTCCGGCCCCGTTCACCAGCGCGGCGATCGCCCGCCGGCCCAGGTCGCCATTGAAGGCCTCTGCGACCGCCCGCAACTCAACGCCGCGCGGGAATTCCCGCACGCTGCCGTCGGGCAAAGTGACTCGGATGGCATCCAACACGTCGGCCCTCAATGATTCGGGTGCCCCGTCTCACCCCTGCGTCGGGGAACGGGAAGGGGATGGCAGGAGGAGGGGATGGTAGGCGCGAGCGGATTTGAACCGCTGACTTCTACCGTGTCAAGGTAGCGCTCTCCCCCTGAGCTACGCGCCTGCACCTGATCCAAGACGAACGGCGCGACACGCGCCGCATTCCGGCTGCCCCGCGAACGCGGAAGTATACGGGGCGGCGTGCGCTATTGTCAACTGAACAGGAGACTTCCCGTTGCGGGCCGCATCGCCGGCGCGTATCATGAACGCCGCTTCCGGTGCGGGTTGGCGTGCGCCGCTGCGGGCGTGCCTCCGGGCGGCGGGGAGACTGCGACATGCTCATCGTGATGGAAAAAGGGGCCACCGACGATCAGGTGAAGGCGGTCACCGAGCGCATCCGCCTCCTCGGCTTCCGCCCCCACCCGATCCCGGGGGCCGAGCGCCTGGCCATCGGGATCACCGGCAATCACGCCCCGATCGATCCGGCCGAATTCGACCTGCTGCCGGGGGTCCAGGAGGCGATCCGGGTCACCCGTCCCTACAAGCTGGTGAGCCGCGAGGTCAAGGCCGGTGATTCGGTGATCGAAGTCGGCGGTGTGCCGATCGGCGGCCGCCGGATCGTCCTGATCGCCGGGCCGTGCGCCGTCGAGAGTGAGGCGCAGGCCATGGCGATTGCCGAGAAGGTCGCCGCGGCCGGCGCTGATCTCTTTCGCGGCGGGGCGTTCAAGCCCCGCACCTCGCCGTACGCCTTCCAGGGGCTCGGGCTGCCGGCCCTCAAGATCCTCGCGAAGGTGCGCGAGCGCTTCGGGCTGCCGGTGGTCACCGAGGCGGTCGACGAGGAGTCAATGGCCCAGGTCGAGGAGTACGCCGACGCGGCCCAGATCGGCGCCCGCAACATGCAGAATTTCTCCCTTCTGAAACGCGCCGGCAGGGCCCGGATCCCGATCTTCCTGAAGCGCGGCATGTCGGCCACCCTCGAGGAGTTCCTGATGGCCGCCGAGTACATCGTCTCGGAGGGGAACTACAAAGTGTTCCTGTGCGAGCGTGGCGTACGCACCTTCGCCGATCACACCCGCAACACACTCGATCTGGCGATCGTGCCCGCGGTGAAGAGCCTCAGCCATCTGCCGATTCTCGTCGACCCGTCGCACGGCACCGGACGCCGCGACAAGGTCCTGCCGCTGACGCGGGCTGCCATCGCGGTGGGCGCCGACGGCGTCATGGTCGAGGTGCACCATGACCCGTCCAAGGCGCTGTCGGACGGGCCCCAGGCGATCCTGCCGGAGATGTTCGAGACCCTGGCCCGCGAGGTCGCCGCAGTGGCGGCGCTCGTCGGCCGCAGCCACGGTTGAGCCAGGGGGCCGGCTGAGTGCCCGGAGCGGTTCCCGGGCGGCCGGGTCGCCAGCGTTCATTCCGGTTTCGTAATCCACCTTACCGTTTTCTCCCTTGACAGCCGGGCCGGTGTGCCGCGCCGCCGGTCAGCGCAGCCGGAGACCATCCGCAAGTGCTTCTGATGCGGTCACTTCGCGGCGCAGCGGAAAATGCACACGGCTGTACCGCTTCGGGCACGCCCCTTGCTGTTCAGGCTCCTGGCTTTCGAGGAGTCCGGTGCAAGGACGGTCCACGCCTGCCTCGGCGCGCAGGCGCGGCCGGGCACGACAGGAGGACGGAGGGAGGACATGATCAACCAGGACGAAGTCTTCGTCATCACGGAGGACGACATCCTCAAGCCGGGCGACAAGGCCCGCGCCAAGGGGAAGGGTCCCGGGCCGGTCGCTGTCGCCAAGGCGCCGAAGGACAAGGCGGATCTGTTCGAGGAAACCATGGCCGACCGGCCGGCGGGGCGCGCCTCCCGAGGCGGCCGCTCCAACCCGGCCGCCGCGTCGTCGCTGTCGCTGCTGATGTGGGGCCTGGGACAGCTGTACAACGGCGACACCAAGCTGGCGATCCTGTTCGTCATGTGCGAGGCCCTGATCCTCGCCTTCCATTACATGCTCTACATGACCTGGGACAGGATCCGTAACTTCGTGCACCTGTTCTTCGTCAGCGAATGGGAGATGATGCTGTACGCTTCCTCCATCGACTTGTGCGTCATCTTCCTGATGATCTACAACGTGGCGCAGGCCTACCGCACGGCCGAGGCGCAAGGCGGGCAGTTCCACGGCCTGCGGCAGCCGCTGCTGGCGGGTGTGGCGTCGCTCCTGGTGCCGGGCTGGGGCCAGCTCCTGAACGGGCAGCTCGGGAAGGCGATGTTCTTCCTGTTCGCCTTCATGCTCCAGATGTATGTCCTGGCCGTTTACCTGCTGTCGCCCTTCTACCGGATCGTGTCGGAGCTCGACATCCTCGATCCGAAGCAGATGCTGCTCAACAACTCGATTCGAGCCGGCGTGGCGATCGTCAACGCGACGCTGCTCCTCTGGCTGTTGAGCGCCTACGATGCGGTCGTGGTCGCCCGGTACAGCCGCCGGTCGCGAGGCTGAAGACAACAAAAGCCCGGGAGGGGTCACCTCCCGGGCTCTTCGATCGTTCGTCCCGGTGACTGACACCGGGTATTCGCCTTAATCGACGGTCGCGTACGCCCCCTGCTCGCGTCCCGGATACCGCATGGTCGCCGGATCGACGAACGGGTTCTTCACAGCACCCTTGCGCAGCCCCATCCCGTGCGTGCTCGGCTGCTTGAGACCGAACGGCTGAGTCGCTTCCGTGACGCTCTTCGGCGGGACGCCGTACCCCGGGCCGCCCTCCGCGATCGCGGCCGCGCCACCGGCGCCGAGCCTCGAGGCCGACACCTGCCCCGACGCCGCGCTGGCGTAGCAGACCGCGCAAGGCGAGTAGCCGGCCGCCAGCGCCGACTCCAGCGTCTTGCTGTACCCCCGTCCGCGCACGTCGGTCGCTCCCGAACGGTGGAAGACGGTCCCCGGTCGCGAGACGACAACGCCTTGCTCGTCGGCGACGGAGAGCGTGGCCGGTAGCATCGTCACCAGGACCGCGGCGACGATCACCGCCACTGTGGACCATTGCCTCTTCATGGGGCCCTCCTCAGGAACTCACCCGACAGCACCGGCTGACACCTTCTCATAACACCATCGGGTGTGACCGTCAAGAGCCTGGCGTGGTTTCTAGAACAGGCCGTGCACCTGCCCCTGGTCATCGAGGTCGATCCGGTTGGCGGCCGGGACCGATGGCAGCCCCGGCATGGTCATGATGTTCCCGGCCAGGGGATAGATGAACCCCGCCCCGGTGCTGGCCCGCACGTCGGTGATCGGCAGAGTGAAGCCCTCCGGCCGCCCTTTTACATTGGGGTCGTGCGACAGCGACAGCGGGGTCTTGGCCATGCAGATCGGGAGATCCTCGAAGCCCTCGCGACGGAAAAACTCGATCTTGGAACGGGCCTCGTCGCTATAGCTGACGCCGGCCGCTCCGTAGATCTTGGTGGCGATCGTCTCAATCTTCCGCTCGATCGGCCATTCGAGAGGGTAGAGTGGCCGGAAGGCCGAAGGGGTCTCGGTGGCGCGGATCAACGCCTCGGCCAGCTCGGTCCCGCCGTCGCCGCCCCTGGCGTGCACCTGCACCGGCACCGCGGCGAACGCGCCGGCAGCGCGCGCCTGATGCACCACCGCGTCGATCTCAGCCTGGGTGTCGCTGTCGAAGCGATTGATCGCAACGAGCGCCGGCAGGCCGAAGTGCCGGATGTTCTCGATGTGCTTCGCCAGGTTGGTGCAACCGCGCTCGACGGCCGCGACGTCCGGCCGCCGCCAGGCGGACTGATCGCCCCCCGCCATCGACACGCCGCCGTGAAGCTTCAGCGCCCGGACCGAGGCGACGATGACCGCCGCGGAGGGGGTGAGACCCGCGACGCGGCACTTGATGTCGAACAGCTTCTCGGCGCCGCACTCCGAGCCGAAGCCGCTCTCGGTCACCACGTAATCCGCCAGCTTCAGCGCCATCCGGTCGGCCAGGATGGAATTGTTGCCGTGCGCCACGTTGGCGAAGGGTCCGCAATGGATGAATGCCGCGCCGCCTTCGAGATTCTGCACCAGGTTCGGCTTGAGGGCGTCGCGCAGCGTCGCGGCCATCGCCCCCTGGGCGTCGAGGGCGCCCGCGAAGACGGCACGTCCCTCGCGGTTGACACCGACCAGGATGCGCGACAGCCGCTCCTTCAGGTCGCGCGGGCTCCGGGCCAGTGACAGGATGGCCATCACTTCGGACGCGGCGGTGATGTCGAAGCCGGTCTCCCGCTCGACGCCGTTGTTCCCGCCACCGATCCCGATCCGGACGCGACGCAGGGCCCGATCGTTGAGGTCGAGCGTGCGGCGGAACAGGATCCGATCCGGGTCGAGGCCCAGCGTGTTGCCCTGGAACAGGTGATTGTCGAGAAGCGCCGCGAGCAGGTTGTGGGCCGCCGCGACAGCGTGGAAGTCGCCGGTGAAGTGGAGATTGATATCCTCCATCGGCACGACTTGCGAGTAGCCGCCGCCGGTCGCGCCCCCCTTGATGCCGAAGACGGGGCCCATGGAGGGCTGTCGCAGGGTGCTGATGGCGCGGCGGCCGATCTTGCGGAGCGCCTGGGCCAGTCCGATGGTGACGACGGTCTTGCCTTCTCCGAGCTTGGTCGGATTGATCCCCGTGACGCAGATGTACTTCCCGTCAGGGCGGGAGCCCAGGCGCTCGAGCGCCGACAGGGCGACCTTCGCCTTGTACCGGCCGTACGGTTCAATTTCCTCTGGCGTGAGCCCGATCGACTCGGCCAGGGCGTCGATCCGGAGCAGCCGCGCTTTGCGGGCGATTTCGATGTCGGACAGGATGGTGATCAAGGACTCCTCCGTGTCGTGCTGGTCGCCTCGCCGCCGAGCGCCCGACGGAGCTCCTCCACGTCGGGGTCGGCGGGGTCGACCGATTGGGCCTTCTCGAGCTCGGCGAGCGCCTGGGGGCGATCCCCGGACGCGAGCAAGGCACGTCCAAGAAGCAGGTGGGCGCGGGATGTTTCGGCGAATTGCAGGGCCCGGCGGGCCTGCGCCGCCGCCGTCGGCGGATCGTTGCGCGCCAGCGCCACGGCAGCCGAGATGAGATGGAATTCGGCTTCGTACGGATACGGCTCGGGCGCCGCCTTCTTGAGCAGGTCGGCGGCCTCGCCCCAGCGCTCCTCCCGCGCCAGGAGCGCGGCACCCTGGTAGGCAGCGCGCGCATAGGCGGGGTACTCGTGAACGGCGCGCTGCAGGAGTTGCAGGCGCCCCTTCAGATCGGGCTCGGCCATCGCCCGGCAGTAGGTTTCGAACGCCAGGAGCGGCACGTCGGCGGAGCGCCCTCGCGGCTCAGGCAGCGCCTCATCCTGGGCCAGGGCGCGGGTCAAGTCCTGCTCGACGGCGAGCAGGGCCGCGACGCGTCCCTGGCGCGACACCCAGGGGCGGGCCTTCTCGGTATGGAGATCGATGGCCCGGGCCGCCAGGACGATGCCCCCGTCCGTCAGGTTGAAACGGCCGAGCAGGAGGCGATCGGGCCGGATGCCGCCGGCCCGGGCGCGCATGCGGCGGCCGACCTCGAGGGCGCTGGCCAGCGCTGGGAAGGAATCCGCCGGCAGGCCGCTTCCCTCCAGGAACACGGAGCGCTCCTCGTCGTCGACGACGGTGGCGCCGCGCCCGAGCAAGTCTTCGCCGAGGGCCCTCGCCAGGCCGGTCTGCATCCAGGCGAGCGACGGGTCCTCGCCGGTGTTCTCGAATGGCAGGATGAGATAAGTGCGCCCGGCGATCGGCAGCGGCGCGGGCGCGCCCGCCACCGGCGTCGCCGCGGCGGCAAGGAGGATGGTCGCGCCCAGGCGGGCCGCGCCGCCGATCAAGGGCCGGTCCTCCGGGGACGCTGCTCGAGGCCGGCCGACTCGTCGCCGATCTCGGACTTGCCGAAAAACATCTTGCCGGCGGTGGTCTGCAGGACCGAGGTCACCGTGATGTCGATGTTCTTTCCGAGGTGTCGCTTGGCGTTGTCGACCACGACCATGGTGCCGTCATCGAGGTAGCCGACCCCCTGGTTCGGCTCCTTCCCCTCCTTGAGGATGAACACCTTCATCGCCTCGCCGGGCAACACCACCGGCTTCAGGGAGTTCGCCAGAACGTTGATGTTGAGAACCTGCACGCCGCGCAGCTCGGCGACCTTGTTGAGGTTGAAATCGTTGGTGATGATCTTGCCGTTCAGCTGCTTGGCGAGCTCGATCAGCTTCATGTCGACGTCCTTGACGTCAGGGAAATCGGTTTCGGAGATCACCACCCGGACCTCCGGGCCCTTCTTGATCCGTTGCAGGATGTCCAGCCCCTTGCGGCCGCGGTTGCGCTTCAGCGGATCCTGCGAATCCGCGATGTACTGCAGCTCGCGCAGGACGAACTGTGGAACGATCAGCGTGCCGTCGAGGAACCCGGTCTCGCACACGTCGGCGATGCGGCCGTCGATGATGACGCTGGTGTCGAGGATCTTGTAGTTGTGCCGCTGTCCGCCTTCGAACCAGGCGGCGCGCAGATTGGCGAGCGTGAGGCGCTCGCCGAACGATGCGCCGATGGCCATCCCGGTGTAGGCGAACAGCACGACGATGAAACCGCGCAGAGCGAGGGGCGAAGCACCCTCACCCGCCGATCCGAGCGGCAGCAGGGCGACGAGGAGACCGGCCGCGGCGCCACCGACGAGCAGGCCGGACAGCCCGCCCAGAATGACGCTCATCTCGAGGGTCCGGAGGAAGAACTCCACCCCGACGATCAGCGCCGCGGCGGCGATGCCGATGAACAGACCGGTGAGATCCAGAGGCTCGAGCGTAATCGGGCGGACCTGCGCCCCGAACATGATGGAGAGTGCGACCAGGACGATCCTGAGGATCCATGTACCCAAAGGTGTGACCTCGAAGAAAGGCCCGTGCCACGGCCCGGGCGAGGACAGGAATCACCCGAATGAAGGCGCCCCCGCGAGCGCACGACGACAGCGGTCATTTTAGCCCCGCGTTGCGGCCTCTGCCAAGTGTTTCGCAGCGAGCGAAACAGCCGGTTCGCGGGCGGCGTTTCAGGCCAGGGCGTCGGCGAACCGGGAGGTGACGGTGGTCCGGCCGGCGCGGTGGTAGAGGCGGGGCACCCGCGGACCGATGCCGCAGAGGATGTCCCAGGTGATCGTCTCGGCCCACGCCGCGAGCGCCTCGGCCCCGAGCGACTCGTCGCCGGAACGGCCGATGACCACCGCCTCGTCACCGAGAGCCGCGCCGGGAACGTCGGTCACGTCGATCGTCGTCAGGTCCATGCTGATCCGCCCGACGATCGGGGCGCGCCGGCCGCGGACCAGGACATGGCCGCGGTTGCTGAGCAGGCGCGGCAGCCCGTCATCGTAACCGAGGGCCAGGGAGGCGATCCGCGCCGGGCGGGGGGCGAGGAAGGTCCGCCCGTAGCCGAGGGACGTTCCCGGTGCGACATCCTTTATATAGATGATGCGGCTGCGAAAGGTCAGGACCGGTTGCACGTCCAGCGGCTGCATCGCCTCGGAGGGCCGGTAGCCGTACAGGATGATGCCGGGCCGGGCGAGGGTCAGCCAGGTCGGGGGGCGGTCGATGACGGCGGCGCTGTTGGCCAGATGCAGGAGCCTCGGCTGCAGGCCGCGGGCGCTGACCGCGTCGACCGCGGCCAGGAAGTGCTCGACCTGGACGTCGGTGAACGGGTCGGCGGGATCGTCGGCGACCGCGAAATGGCTGAAGCAGCCTTCGAGCGTCAGACGGGGGGCCGCCTCGGCAAGGACCTGCGCGAACGCCCCGGCCTCCGCCGCCGGCACGCCGAGCCGGCCCATGCCGGTGTCGATCTTGAGATGGACGGCGGCGGTGACGCCGCGTTGCGCGGCCGCGGCCACGAGCGCCGCCACCTGGTCCGGCCGGTACACCGCCGGCGTCAGGCCGTGAGCCAGGACGAGATCGGCCTGCTCCGGCGTGAAACCGCCCAGCAGGAGGATCGGCGCGCGGATGCCGGCGCGCCGCAGCTCCACCCCCTCCTCGGGGAGCGCCACGCCGAACATGTCGGCCCGTTCCGATTCCAGCAGGCGGGCCACTTCGACGGCGCCGTGACCGTAGCCGTTGGCCTTGACGACCGCCAGCAGCGGCACGGAGCCCAGCCGGCGGCGGATGGCGGCGAGGTTGGCGGCGAGGCGATCGAGATCGATCTCGGCCCAGGTGGGCCGGTACGGCTCGAGCGGGCCGCTCACGCCTGCTGCCACTCCAACTCCTCGAACTTGGTGTACTCGCGGATGAAGGCGACGTCGAGGGTGCCGATCGGCCCGTTGCGCTGCTTGGCGATGATCAGCTGCGCCTTGCCGCGGTTTTCCTCGGTCTGCTTGTAGACCTCCTCGCGGTAGATGAACAGGACCAGGTCGGCGTCCTGCTCGATGGCCCCCGACTCGCGCAGATCGGAGAGCTGCGGCTTGCGATCCCCGCCGCGCTGCTCGGGAGCCCGCGACAATTGCGAGATGGCGATGACCGGGACGTTCAGCTCCTTGGCCAGCTCCTTCAGCGAGCGGGAGATGTCGGAGATCTCCTGGTTGCGGTTCTCGTAGCGTCCGCGGCTGCGCATCAGCTGGAGGTAGTCCACGACGATGAGGTCGAGCCCCTGCTCGAGCTTCAGCCGGCGGCTCTTGGCGCGCATCTCCAGCACCGTCGATCCGGCGGTGTCGTCGATGTAGATCGGCGCATTTGCCAGCTCGCCGAACGCCAGCGTCAGGCGGGTCCATTCCTCCTTGTTGAGACGGCCGGTCCGCAGCCGGTGGGCGTCGATGCGCGCCAGGCCGGTCAGCAATCTCAGGAAGAGCTGCTCGCGGGACATCTCCAGCGAGAAGACGCCGACGCGGCGGTTTTCCTTCATGGCGGCGTGCTGGGCGATATTGAGGGCGAGCGCCGTCTTGCCCATGCCGGGCCGTCCGGCCACGACGATCAGGTCCGACGGCTGCAGCCCGGAGGTGTACTCGTTGAGGCTGCCGAACCCCGTCGGCAGCCCGGTGATCAGCTCGCGGTGCTCGGCGAGCCTCTCGATCGTCTTGAGGCTCTGATCGGCGATCGTCTTGAGCGGCAGGAACCCGGCGCGCATCCGGTCCTGGGCGATCTGGAAGATGAGCCTCTCCGAATGGTCGAGGATGTCGTCGACCTCCTCGGCGGCCTGGAAGGCGGTGGTGACGATCTGGTTGCCGGCCTCGATGAGATTTCGCAGGATCGCCTTTTCCTTGACGATGCGGGCGTAGTGCTCGATGTTGGCCGAGCGCGGCACCCCGTCTACCAGCGAGGCGATGTAAGCCGGGCCGCCGACCGCGTCGAGGTCGCCGGCGCGCGTCAGTTCCTCCTTGACCGTGACCATGTCGATGGCGGCGGTCCGTTCCGACAGGTCGTTCATGACCTTGAAGATCTTGCGATGCGGCTCGCGGTAGAAGTCGCCTTCCTTGAGGATCTCCTGGGCGCGGTTGAGGGCGGCGTTCTCGATCAGGATGGCGCCGAGGACCGAGCGCTCGGCATCGATGCTGTGCGGCACGTTCTTGTCGAGGGTGACGTCGGTGGCCATCGGATCTCCGGCGACGCGGCAGGCGGCGATCTTAGCACAGGCATTTTCGGGACGCGGGCGTCTCGGATCCGGGCCGGCTCCTAGGGCTGGCGGGCGCCGCGCGCCGTGACGACGTCGGTCTTGTTGTTGTTGGGCCCCGCGGTCCAGACCGGGAAGACACCGGTCGCGGTGGCGGCGATGGCGGTGTAGTCGCCGATGAATTCCTGCTGGCCCACGAGGTAGGAGGTGCCCGACAGCCGCGTCGGTGGCCGGAACGCGGCCCCGTCGCACGTGCTGGTGTAGAAGGCGTCGTACATCTCGTTCGCCGGGTCGAGCCTCTTGTCCATCATCAGGACGCTCAGGCGTCCGTCCGGGTGGGTGGCGATCCAGGGAAAGAACTGGTCGGCGTGCGTCGGGTCGTCGCCGACCCTGACCGGCGCGCTCCACCTCTTGCCGGCGCTGCGGGAGACCGCGAGGCGGACATCGGCGTTCTCGCAATGACTAAACCCCGACACGCTGAAGCAGGTGCCGGCCGGGAAGTCGACCCAGGCGACATAGAGAGTCCCGTCCGGGGCGGCCGCCGCCGTCGGCCAGGAGTTCGCCCAGAAGCCGGAATGGTAGTCGGAGTCGAACCGGCTGGAGCCGTTTCTCAGCTTGAAGATCCCCGGGCTGGGCAGGTTCGCCGCGATCGTCGCCGGGGCGCTCCAGGTCCGGCCGCCGTCCTTCGATTTCGAGAACCGGATTGCGAGCGTCGTCGGGGCGCCGCGGCCGTACTCCGAATAGAAGATGTAAGCAGCGCCGTCGGGCGCGACGACCGGCAGGCCGCCGAAGACTTCCAGGGTCGACGAGCGGGCCAGAACCGCCGGCGCTGACCAGGTGGCGCCGGCGTCCCTCGAAACCACCACCCGGACGCTCCATTCCAGGTTCGGATTCGACCAGAACGTATACGCGAGGTAGAGGGTGCCGGCATGGGCGCTCTGTGGCCAGGAGTCCACCGCCAAGTAAGGCTTGTCGGCGTTGCTGACGTCGCGCTCGCCCCGCGCTGCGACCGTGAAGCCGGGGAAGGTGCGTCCCCCGTCGGTGGAGCGTGCGACCAGGACATCGGCGGTGTAGTTCACGACAATGCCGTTCTGGACGTGACCGTAGAGATTCAGGTAGGCGTATGCGAACCGCCCGGCCCGGTCGGCGACGAGCGACGGGTCGACGCATTTGCTGAAGTCGTCCTGCTGGATCGGCAGCCGGCCCCCCGGCGCCCATGTCGTTCCGCCGTCAATCGTGAAGGTCGCGTAACAGGACAGACCGCCGGTAGCGAATGTTTCGGTCTTGAAGCCGGCCACGAGGTTGAGCGGATCGAGCGGGTTTGCGGCGATCGCCGTCTCGTTTTCGTCGATGCTGTTGTTGGGGTCCTCGACCCCCCGCAAGGTGGTCTCGGGTCCGAACAGCGGGTCATTGGAACATCCCCCGCGCGCGCCTGGGACCAGGATCGGCGCGAGGAACAGGAGGAGAGCCGGTAATGCGACGCGCGGGGCGCGGCGCGCGAGGGCGCGCCGATTACCTCGAAGCAAACGACGGGAGAGCTGGTCCATCGGAGTCTACCTCCTGCAGGGCGGGGGGGTGACCCGCGGCCCGCATGCTCAAACGCGATGTCCCCGGGTCCGTGCTCGGCAACGGGGGTGATTTCCATTCATGTACGTTGAGATGCGCCCCGGGTAAACCTCTTTTCCGCTCACCGGTCCATAATGGCGCTGTCCCGCCCGGGCGCCCAGGCCCCCGGCCACTACCCATGGGTTGCTTGCATCGCCGCGAAAGCGTCTGTTACCATCACGCCGGGTCGGAGTGAGACGGATGGTCGCTGCCCGGGGAGACCCGGGGAGAGGAAAGTCCGAACTCCACAGGGTATTGCGCCGGGTAACGCCCGGTCCGGGTGACCGGAAGGAAAGTGCCACAGAAAACAAACCGCCCAAGGCCGGGGGCTCGCTCCCGGTCCGGCAAGGGTGAAACGGTGGGGTAAGAGCCCACCAGTGCCCCGGGTGACCGGGGCAGCTGGCAAACCCCGCAAGGAGCAAGGCCAAATAGGGGAGCGCACTGGGTGGCCCGCCCACAGCTCCCGGGTCGGTCGCTTGGCTCCCGGTCGGCCGGCTCGCCTTCGGGCGCAGCCGATTTCGGCGGGGGGTCGCCGCCGCGGGAAACCGCGGCGGTAGAGGAATGACCATCGGCCGCGCGCGAGCGCGGCAACAGGATTCGGCTTACGGATCACTTCGACCCGCACTTTCACCCTGATGCCGCTTTCCCGACGCCCGCGATCCCGTAGCGCCGCGGCTCACGCGCCGGCGGCACCTGCCGGCCGCGCGGACAGGCATCGGCTGCGCGCCGAGGTCGAGCGGGTCGCATCGCGCCTGATGCCGGCGATTGACCGTCTCAGCCGCAGCCTGCACCGCCAGCCGGAGCTGAGCCTGGAGGAACGCCACTCCTCGGCGCTGCTGCGCCGCTTCCTCGAGGCCGAGGGGTTCCGCATCCGGAAAGGCATCGCCGGGCTGCCGACCTCGTTCATCGCCCGCAAGGGACATCGCGGGCCGCGCATCGCCTTCCTCGCCGAATACGACGCCCTGCCGGGGATCGGCCACGCCTGCGGTCACAATCTGATCGGCGCGGCGTCGGCGGGTGCCGGAGCGGCGCTCGGCCGAGTCCTCGACCGGACGCCGGGTCGGGTGCTGGTGATCGGCACGCCCGCCGAGGAGACGATCGGAGGCAAGGTGGTGATGGCGGCGCGCGGCGTGTTCCGCGGCGTCGACGCGGCGTTGATGTTCCACCCGTCGATCGAGAACCGCGTCAACACCACCTCGCTCGCCTGCCACTCGCTCGAGGTGACCTACAGCGGCCGCGCGGCGCACGCCGTCGCCGCCCCCGAGAAAGGGATCAACGCCCTCGACGCCCTCATCCGGCTGTTCATGAGGATCCAGGAACTGAAGCACCGGCTGCCGGAGCACGTGCGGATGCCGGGGGTCATCGTCGAAGGAGGACGCCGGGCCAATATCGTGCCCGACCGCGCCGTCGGGCGCTTCACGCTGCGGGCGAGGGATCTCGCGGAGCTGGACCGGGTGGAGAAGGCGTTCCGGAAGGCGGCGCGCCGTGCCGGGCGGGAGACGGGGGCGCGCACCGCCATCCGCTCGCTCGATCATCCGTACGCCGAAATGCGGACCAATCGCACCATGGCCGAGGTCTTCAAGGCCGAGCTGCGGCGCCTCGGTCGCCGGACCGTCGACACCGCCCGCAAGCGGATGGGCTCGCTCGACATGGGGAACGTCAGCCAGCTGGTGCCGTCGATCCACCCGTACGTCGCCATCGCGCCGCCCTCGGCGCCGTTGCACTCGGCGGCGTTCGCGCGCTGCGCCGGTGGACCGAAAGGTCGGGCGGGGCTTCGCGTGGCGGCGCGGGCGATGGCGCTGTGCGGCCTGGAGCTGTTGACGCAGGACGGGCTGCTGCGGCGCGTCACCGACGAATTCCTAGGCCGGCACGGGCGCCTGATCGTCGGGCGGGACGCGGCCGGACGGCGGCGCGGCCGCGGCGCGCTGCGCCGCATCCGCGGGGAGCGATGAAGGTCCTGCTGCCCCCGCCGTTGAAGCCGGGTGACTGCCTCGGCGTCGCTGCGCCGGCCGGGCCGGTCCGGCAGCCGGGGCTGGAACGCGGTCTCGAGCATCTGACGGCGCGCGGCTTCGAAGTGGTGACGGGCGCCAGCCTGCGTCGGCGGACCGGTTATCTCGCCGGCACCGACGCCGAGCGGCTCGACGACCTCAACCGCTTCCTGCGGGACCCGGCGGTGCGCGCCATCTGGTTCGCGCGCGGCGGCTACGGTTCGGCGCGGATCGTCGAGGGGGCCGACCTGAGGCTGCTGAAGACTGATCCGAAGGCCCTGATTGGCTACAGCGACATCACCGTCCTGCACGCCGCCGCCTGGAAAGCGGCGCGATTGTCGACCATCCACGGCCCGCTGGTCGGCGAGCTCGGCGATCCCGAGGCGTATGACGCCCCGTCGCTATGGCGGGCGCTCGACGGGGGCGAGCTGTCGCTCGACCGACATCTCGTCGGCGCGACCGTCTGGCGGCAAGGGGCGGGGGAGGGGCCGCTCCTGGGCGGCTGCTTGGCGGTCTTGCTCAGCCTCCTCGGGACGCCGTACGCGTTGAAGACCGATGGCTGCGTCCTGTTCCTGGAAGACGTCAACGAGCCGCCGTACCGGATCGACCGGATGCTCGGCCAGCTGCGGATGGCCGGGGCGTTCGCCGGGCTGCGGGGGATGATCGTCGCCCGGCTGGTCGGAGGCGAGGCGCGCGAGCCGGAAGACGACGCGCCGCTCCCCGACATCCTCGCCCGGCATTTGGAGGGCACCGACTACCCGGTCGTGTTCGACTTTCCGGCCGGGCACGCGCCCGGAAAGGTCACCCTGCCACTGGGGCGCCGGGCCGATCTGGACACGCGCGCCGGGCGCCTGTCGATCGCCTCGCGCTGAGCCGGCGCGCGCCTCGTTTCCGCCTGCGACTGGCGGCCGGCCGGTCCATTTTCAGGAACCCCTGACGGTGAAGGGGATGTCGCGTGACACCGTCTTGCCGCCAGGCTTGTCGACGAGCTTCAGCTCCATCTTGAAGTCGGCCGGCAATACCTGTGTCTTCGAGATCAGGTCCTTCATGTCGATGGAGAAGAGATCGACCTGGCCGTTCAGAGCGCGCGTCAGGGGCGGCCGATAGCGCTTCCACCCTGTGGCCGCGTCCTTCACGTAAAACGTGCAGGTCGCTTCCAGCCCGGGCTTGCCGGTGGCCGGGTCGGGGGTCGGGTTGTAGACCTGGTAATAGAAAGTGAAGGCCTCGGTCATGGTGAGCGTCGGGTTGCCGCGCGGCACCAGCCGGAACGAGCCGACGCCATAGGCGCCGGCGCCTCGCTCCATCTCGTCCGGACCGGGAGGGCCGAGCTGAGTGAAGCCGGCCAGGAGCGACACGCTGCTCAGGCTGAGCTCCTTGGCCCGGTAATCCGGCACGTCGACCTTCCGGATGAGGGTCCCCATCGTTCCCGCCGATTTCTTGTACTCGACAATCAGCGCCATCGTGTACGTCCCGGGGGCGAGGTTGTGCCGGGCCTGGTAGACGAAGCCGCCCGCCGGCTCGTTCTCCTTCGGTGCCGGAACGAACGGCAGGGCCCCGGTCAGGTTCACCGGCTTGCCATCCGGCGCATCGGGAACGAGCCTGGCAAAAGGAAAGAAATCCAGATCGCTGTCGCCCCGCGCCGGCTCGCGCGCCGCCTCGACGTTCACCGCCGTCAGCGTCGTCCCATCCACCGCGGCGTAGAAGTCGAGCGTCACGTTGAACGGCACGTCGGCGGGCCCTTTTCCCTGGCTCAGCAGCGCCGTGAGGATCGGGACCTGACGCTGACTCTCCGGCGACCGGTCCTCCTCGGTCTTCGTCGCGGCCGCGGCCGTCGGCACCCCTTCCTCGACCTGGGCGGCGGCGGCGACCGGCAGCTTCCAGCCGATGCCGCGCGTCTCCGGGTGGGCGCTGACGTACTGGTCGAGGGTCTTCTTGTCGAGCAACAGCGGGGCGGAAGTCCCCGGCGCGAACATCAGGGTGAGCTTCTGGGTGATGCCGGTCACCGGGTCAGGCTCGTAGGTCCAGATGCTGCGACCGCGCGGATCCTGGTCGGTCTTAGTGGCCGGCCCGAGCAGCAGGAAGGTGCGGCCCATGTCGCTGAGGGAGCCTGCGGTCGCGACCCCTCTGTACCCTTTCTCGGCGGCGTCGACCTTCTTCCAGAAAATCTCCTCGAACTCGTTGGCCGGCGTGCCGGGCGTCGGGTCACGCTTCTCCCAGAACGACTTGGCGAAGGCGGCGCGATCGTCGTCGGTCTTCAGCTGCTTGAAGGCCTTCTCTTCTTCGTCCGACATCAGCCAGCGGACCGGCCCCTTCGGCCAGTCCTTGCCGGGCGTCCTGTAATCGACCGTGGCGGCGAAGCCGGCGGCGGCGGAACAGGTGAGCAGCGCCAGCGCAACGGAAAGACGTCGCATGATCATCCTCTCCTCAGATCGGTGCATGAGGGGGCGAGATTATAGCGACCGACCCGGGGCCGGTCAAACGACCGGCGGCCTGCCGGCGCGCGGCCTCTGACGGCCCGGCCGAATACTCGGACCGGCTCCTGGCATAGAATGACCGGCGCGATGCGACGGACGACGGCCGCGGTGCCCCGGCAATGCGCAATCTCAAGCTGACCCTGGCGTACGTCGGCACGCGCTTCGCGGGCTGGCAGGTGCAGCCCGGACGGGAAACGATCCAGGGAATCCTCGAGGACCGGCTGTCGGGGATGCTGGGCGAGAAGGTCCGGCTGGCGGGCGCCGGCCGGACCGATGCCGGAGTGCACGCCCGCGGCCAGGTCGCCAACTTCCTGACCGCCGCGCCTATTCCCGGCATCGGGCTGCGGCGCGGCCTGAATGCGCGTCTTCCCGAGGAGATCAATGTCGTGGCGGTGGAGGAGGCGTCGGAGACGTTCCATGCGCGCGCCGACGCCCGCTGGAAGGAGTATCGCTACCGACTGCGGAGCGGCGAAGGAGGCACGCCCTTCGAGGCGCCGTTCACCGTGGTCGTGCACGGGCCCCTCGACGCGGAGGCGATGCGCGACGCCGCGGCGCGTCTGTGCGGGCGGCGCGATTTCACGTCGTTCTGCCCGGCGCAGTCGGAGATCGAGGACAAGGTGCGCACCATCATGATGTCGGAGGTGCTCGAGGAGGGGCCGGTGCTCGAATACCGGGTGCGGGCCGACGGCTTCCTGCGGCACATGGTCCGGACCCTGGTCGGGACGCTGATCGCCGTCGGCCGCGGGCTCGTCGAGCCGGCGTCGATTGAGTCGATCCTGGCGGCCCGCGATCGTCGGGCGGCCGGCCCGGTGGCGCCGGCCCGCGGCCTCGTCCTGGAGCGCGTCTCGTACGACGTCCCGCCCGCGACCGGGGACGCGGGGGGAGCGGGGTGAACCGATGAAACTCCTGGTGACCGGCGGGGCCGGCTACATCGGCGCCGTCGTGGCGCGGCGACTGCGCGACGAGGGGCACGCCATCCTGCTGATCGACGATCTCAGCACCGGCCATCGCGCGGCGGCTTCGGGCTTCGAACTGGTGGTGGGCGACTGCGGCGACCGGCGCCTCGTCGGCGCGCTGATGAAGGAGAAGCGCATCGAGGGGGTCATCCACCTGGCCGCCTCGGCGCTGGTATCCGAATCGGTCGCGGATCCGGCGAAGTATTATCGCAACAACCTCGAGCGCTCCCTGGCCCTGCTCGGCGAGATGCGCGAGGCCGGCGTGGCGCGTCTGGTCCTCTCCTCGACCGCGGCGGTCTACGGCGAGCCGGTGGCTCTGCCGATTCAGGAGGACCATCCGACCCAGCCGACCAATCCTTACGGGGAGACCAAGCTGGCGCTGGAGCGCGCGCTGCGGTGGATGCACGCTGCGCGCGGCATGGACTTCGTGGCGCTCCGCTACTTCAACGCCGCCGGCGCCAGCGCCGACGGCGCGCTCGGGGAGGTGCA
Source organism: Acidobacteriota bacterium (assembly GCA_018606725.1). GTDB lineage: Bacteria > Acidobacteriota > Polarisedimenticolia > Gp22-AA2 > Gp22-AA2 > JAGYID01. The sequence goes on along the minus strand of JAGYID010000009.1, from coordinate 29,180 downwards.
TGACCCGGAGACCCACCTGGTGCCGAACGTCCTGAAGGCCGCCGCCGGCGGGTCGCCGGTGCCGATCTACGGCACCGACTACGCGACGCCGGACGGCACGGCGGTGCGCGACTACATCCACGTCGAGGACATCGCCGAAGCGCACGTCCTCGCTGTTGAACGCCTCAGTCGCCGCGGCGGCGCCCTGACCGTGAATCTCGGCAACGGCGCCGGCTTCTCGGTGCTCCAGGTGATCGAGGCGGCCCGCCGGGTCACCGGGCGCGACCTTCCGACCCGTCCGATGCCGCGCCGGCCCGGCGACCCGGAGACCCTGGTGGCGTCGTCCGCCCTGGCCGGGCGCGAGCTCGGCTGGGCCCCCCGCACCACGGACCTGGACGCCATCATCGAAACCGCCTGGAGGTTCGCCCGGACGCACCCGCGCGGCTTCGAGGATTGAGGCGCCGCGCGGCGCGCCGCAATTCTTGCCCGGCCTCGGAGGGCTATGTTAGGATGCCGGGTCTTCTCCCGCGTGGGAGCGCACATCCCCGCCATGCAGCGCCCGGCAAGAGATCTGGAAGGGTTCATCGCCAAGGGCTCGCCCGAAGAGCGCCTGCTCGTCCAAATCGACTTCGCGCGATTGCCGCGTCACGTCGCGATCATCATGGACGGCAACGGCCGCTGGGCGAATACCCGCAACCTGCCGCGAGCCGCCGGACACCGCGCCGGCATCCAGGCCGTCCGCGACGTCGTCGAGACTTCGGCGCGACTCGGTCTTTCGGTGCTGACCCTGTATGCCTTTTCAGTGGAGAACTGGAAGCGCCCGCGCCGCGAGGTCGACACGCTGATGGGACTGCTGCGCGAGTACCTGCGCAAGGAGCTCATGACCCTGCAACGCAACAACATCGCCTTCAACGTCATCGGCCGGGTGGAGGAGCTCAGCGCGGCGATCCGGCGCGAGCTGACGGAGGGGATGGAGGCGACGCGCGGCAACAGCGGTCTGCTGTTCAACATCGCCCTGTCGTACGGCGGCAGGGCGGAGATCGTCGACGCCTGCAACCGCATTCTCCACGACCGGCTCCACGATTCGGGCGCGCCGGCCGCGCCGGTCGACGAGGCCCTGTTCGCCCGCTACCTGTACACCGCCGGTCAGCCGGATCCGGACCTGCTCATCCGCACATCGGGGGAGCTGCGGATCAGCAACTTCCTGCTGTGGCAGATCGCCTATGCCGAGATCTGGGTGACCGATACATTGTGGCCGGACTTCCGCAAGCGGGAATTCCTCCAGGCGATCGTCGATTATCAGAAGCGTGAGCGCCGTTACGGGCGGCTGGTGGGGACGGAGCCCGAAGCCGTCGGCGTCTCGAGCGACAAGGTCACCGCCTGAGCGGACTTCCGGAGCCGGCATGAAGCGCGTCCTCTCGGCGATCGTTTTTCTTCCGGTCTTCTGGGTCATCGTCAAGAAATTCCAGCCGGGGCTCTACCAGGTGCTCATCCTGGCGACGGCGCTGCTGGCGCTGCGCGAGCTGTATCGACTGGCTGAAGCGCGCGGGCAACGCTGTCATCGCCTTCTCGGCGCCGCGCTCGCGGTGCTGATCATCGCCACCTTCGTGCTGCCGGGAGTCGACCCGCACCTGCCGCTGCTGCTCGGCCTGACGATCATCCCGCTCGCCGCGCTGCGGCGGGGCGGTGACTGGAGCCTGGCCTTCGGCGACATCGCCGCGACCTTCTTCATCGCCGCTTTCGTCGGCGTGCTGTTCGGCTATCTGATCGAGCTGCGCGTCATCGACGAGCCGCCGAAGGGACTGGAGACCGGCGCCGACCTGGTGTTCCTGCTGTTCCTGGTCGTCTGGGGCAGCGACACGGCGGCCTATTACGTCGGCTCGTCGTTCGGCCGCCATCCCCTGGCGCCGCGCGTCAGCCCGAAGAAGACCATCGAGGGGGCGGTCGCCGGTGTGCTCGGTGCGCTGGTCGCGGCGTTCATCGCCCGCCAGTGGTTCATGACCCGGCTCACCGTCCGCGACTGTCTGTTCGTGGGGTTGGTCCTGGGGATCGTGGGGATCCTCGGGGACCTGGTCGAGTCGATGCTGAAACGGGGCGCCGGGCTCAAGGACAGCGCCTCGATCGTGCCCGGGCACGGTGGCATCCTCGACCGCGTCGATTCGCTGCTGTACGCCGCTCCGGTCCTCTACTACTATTACATGTTCGCGATGAGGATCCGCTGATGGGGCCGCGGCGTGGTGTGGCGGTCCTCGGCTCGACCGGGTCGATCGGGGTGCAGACGCTCGACCTGCTGGCGCGCTTCCCGGAGCGGTTCGAAGTCGTCGCCCTGGCGGCCGGGCGGAACGCCGATCTGCTGGCGCAGCAGGTCCTGTTGCATCGGCCGGCCCTGGTGGCCATCGGCGACAGCCGGCGGCGCGACGCCCTCGCGGCGGCGGCGGGCGAGGCCGGCAGCGAGTTGGTGACGGGCCTCGAGGGATTGCTGGCGGTGGCGACGCATCCGCGCGCCGACGTCGTGCTCGCCGGCATCGTCGGCGCCGCCGGGCTCCTGCCGACGTACGAGGCGCTGCGCGCCGGACGGACCGTCGCGCTCGCCAACAAGGAGAGCCTGGTGATGGCCGGGGCCCTCATGCAGCAGGCCGCGGCGCGCTCGGGCGGGACGCTGATCCCGGTGGACAGCGAGCATTCGGCCCTGCACCAGTGCCTGCGCGGCGCGTCGATGGACCATGTCAGGAGGCTCATCCTCACGGCTTCGGGCGGGCCGTTCCGGACGACGCCGCGGGAGCGCCTGGAGAAGGTGACGCCCGAGGAGGCGGTGCGGCACCCGGTGTGGGACATGGGTCCGAAGATCAGCGTCGACAGCGCCACGCTGATGAACAAGGGGCTGGAAGTGATCGAGGCGCACTGGCTGTTCGGACTCCCCGGAAACCGCGTCGATGTGGTCCTGCATCCGCAGAGCACGGTGCACTCGATGGTCGAGATGGTGGACGGCTCGGTGATCAGCCAGATGGGGGTGCCGGACATGCGCGGGCCGATCCAGTACGCGCTGGCGTTCCCGGACCGTTTTCCGGGACCGGTTCCGGCGCCCGACCTGCCGGCGATCGGCACCCTGGAATTCTTCCCGGTCGATCGGGACAGGTTTCCCTGCCTGTCGATCGCCTACGATGCCCTGGCGGTCGGCGGCACGGCGCCGGCGGTCCTCAACGCCGCCAACGAAATCGCCGTCGAGGCGTTCCTCGACAGGCGGCTGCCGTTCACCGGCATCGCCCGCGTGGTCGCCGGGGCGCTCGGACGCCACCGGCCGGGGCCGGCCGAGACGATGGATGAAGTCATGGATGCCGACCGCTGGGCGCGCCGCGCGGCCGGGGAACTTCTGGCGCAGGGAGGGTGAGGGTGAGCTGGCTCGAGGCGATCTGGCCGTGGATTTTCTCCGGGGGGGCGTTCGTCGTCGTTCTGGGGGTGGTCGTGCTGTTCCATGAATTCGGTCACTACATCACGGCCAAGCTGTTCGGCATCACGGTCGAGGTGTTCTCGGTCGGCTTCGGGCCGCGCATCTGGGGGGTGCGGCGCGGCGGGACCGATTACCGCGTCTCGTGGGTGCCGCTCGGCGGCTACGTCAAGCTGAAAGGAGAGACGGCCGAGGAGTCGACGCCGCTGGACCCGGGGGATCTCCTGGCGCGGCCGCGCTGGCAGCGGTTCCTGGTGTTCGTCATGGGCGCGGTCTTCAACCTCGTGACCGCGTACGTCATCATCGCCGCCATCATGCTGACCGGCGTCGAGGAGCCGGCCTACCCGATGCAGCCGCCGGTCGTCGGCGAGGTCGAGGCCGAGTCCCAGGCGATGACCGCCGGCATCCAGGCGGGAGATCGAATCGTCAGCTTCGGGGGCAAGGAGGTGGCGACCTGGAAGGACCTCGAATTCCTGATCCTGGTCAGCCCCGGGCAGACGAAAGAGGTGATCCTCGATCGCGGCGGCCAGCGCATCGTCACCTCCCTCGCCATCGGCACCGACCGGCGCCATGGCGTCGGGGTGGCAACGATCGGACCCGCCACCGGGGTCCTGGTGGGGGAGGTGCAGCCGGGACGGCCGGCGGCGGAGGCAGGCCTGCAGCGGGGCGACCGCATCGTCTCGATCGGCGGGACGCCGATCACCACGCTGGCCCGGGTGTTCCGCGCCATCCAGGGATCCGCCGGGGTGCCGCTCACCTTCGTCATCGAGCGCGACGGCGCCACCATCGAGAAGGTGATCACGCCGGTGAAGGACGGCGAGCGGGGCATCATCGGGTTCGTGCCGACCTATCCGACCGTGGTGCGGGCATATCCGCTGGGGGAGGCGCTGGTCCGGGCGTTCTGGAAGAACGTCGAGGACGCCGGCCAGGCGTTCACCACCCTGCGGATGCTGGTGACCCGCGAGCTGTCCCTGCGCACCGTGTCGGGGCCGATCGGCCTGTACCTGGCCTCCGGGGCGGTCGCCGCCGAGGGACTGTCCTATTTCCTGAAATTCATCGCCTTCGTCAGCCTGCAGCTCGGCATCATCAATCTCCTGCCGCTGCCGCCGCTCGATGGGGGCCATATCTTCACGATCACCATTGAGGGGATCATCCGCCGCGACCTGTCGATACGGGTCAAGGAGCGCGTCATGCAGGCGGGCCTCATCCTCCTCCTCATGTTCATGGGGACGGTGATCTACCTCGACATCAGCAAGCTGTTCCAGCGCTGACACAGGAGAGACGCGTGTCTTCACCCCGCACGGACCACAAGGTCCTGTTCACCCCCGGCCCCACCGAGGTGGCGCCGGAGATCCTGCGCGAGATGTCGCGCCCGGTCATCGGGCACCGCGGTGCCGAGATGCAGGAGCTGATCCGCGACCTGGTGCCGCGCCTGCGCTGGCTGTTCGGCAGCCGCGCGCACGACGTCTTTCTGACCTGCTGCTCGGCCACCGGGCTGTGGGAGGCGGCGATCCGCAACTGCGTCGCCCGCCGCGTCCTGGTGCCAATCTGCGGCGCCTTCTCGGAGCGTTTCTACGAGGTCGCCGTGGCCTGCGGCGCCGAGGCCGACCCGCTGCATGTCGAGCCGGGGCGCCCGGTGGCGGCCCAGGCGGTGGCCGACATGCTGGCGACCGGCCGGTACGACGCGGTCGCGCTGGTGCACAACGAGACCTCGACCGGCGTGGTCAACCCGCTGGGGGCGATCGCCGAGGCGGTGGCGCGTCACCCGGACGTCCTGCTGCTGGTCGACGCGGTATCGTCGCTCGGCGGCATGCCGGTGGAGGTCGATCGGCACGGCATCGATGTCTGCCTGGCCTCGGTGCAGAAGTGCCTGGCCCTGCCGCCAGGCTCCTCGGTCTGTGCCGTGTCGCCGCGGGCCATGGAGCGCTCGAGCCGGCGGACGGGCAAGGGATATTATTTCGACTTCGTCCGGCTGAAGGCCTGCTTCGACAAGCAGACGCCGATGGCCACGCCGTCCGTCAGCCACATGTTCGCCCTCCAGGCGCAGCTCAGGAGGATGGAGACGGAGACCCTCGAGGCGCGCTACGCCCGGCACCGGGCGATGGCCGACCTGACCCGCGCCTGGGCGCAGGAGCGCTTCGCGCTGTTCGCCGCCGAGGGCGCGCGCTCCGAGACCGTGACCTGCGTGGCCAACAGCCGCCGCATCAAGGTGGCGCAGTTCGTCGGCGCGGTGGCGGCGAGGGGGCTCGGCGTCAGCAACGGCTACGGCAAATTGAAGGAGGCGACCTTCCGGATCGGGCACATGGGCGACCACACGGTCGACGGCATCCGGGGGCTGCTGCGTGTCATGGATGAGGCGCTGAAGGAGTCGTCATGAAGGTTCTGGTCGCCGACAAGATCGCGCCGGTGTGCGCCGAGACGCTGCGGCGCGCCGGGTTCGACGTCGAATCGAAGCCGGGGCTCACCCCGGATCAGCTGCGCAACGCGGTGGCGGAGGTCGACGCGATCGTCGTGCGCTCCGACACGCGCATCACCGAGACGGTCATGCAGGCGGCGCCGAAGCTGCGGGTCGTCGGCCGGGCGGGGGCCGGGGTCGACAACATCGATGTCGAGGCCGCCACCCGGCGGGGCATCGTGGTCATGAACGCGCCGGGGGAGAACACCATCTCCGCGGCCGAGCACACCCTGTCGATGATGCTGTCGCTGGCGCGGCAGATCCCGCGCGCCGACCGGTCGATGCACGAGGGCAAGTGGGAGCGCGGCAAGCTCATGGGCGTCGAGCTGTACGGCAAGACGCTCGGCGTGGTCGGGCTCGGCAAGGTCGGCCGGGAAGTGGCGGCCCGGGCGCGGGCGTTCGGCATGCAGGTCATCGCCTTCGACCCGGTCCTGTCGGAGGAGGTCGCCAATCGTCTGGGCGTGGCGCTGGTCGGCATCGATGCCATCTACGAGCGGGCCGACGTGATCACCCTGCACCTGCCGTTGACCGCGGAGACGCGTCATCTGATCGGCCGCGCCCAGATCGCCCGCTGCCGCAGGGGCGTGCGGCTGATCAACGTGGCGCGCGGCGGCATCATCGAGGAGGCGGCGCTGGTCGAGGGGCTGCAGTCCGGCCAGGTGGCGGGGGCGGCGCTCGATGTGTTCGAGACCGAGCCGCCGGCCGGCAGCCCCCTCCTGGCGCTCGACAACGTCGTCCTGACGCCGCACCTGGGGGCGTCGACCCAGGAGGCGCAAGAGAAGGTGGCGGTGCGCATCGCCGAGCAGATTGCCGGCTACCTGAAGGACGGGCTGGTGGTCAATGCGGTCAATATGGACGGCATCGACCCCAAGATGCTGCCGGCCCTGCAGCCCTACCGCGATCTGTGCGAGCGGCTCGGCCGGTTGCTGGCGGCGCTCGGCAAGGGGAAGGTCACCGACATCGCGCTGGAGTACAGCGGCACGGTCCTGGAGTTCCCGTCCAGGCCGCTGACCGCGTCGTTCCTGAAAGGTTTCCTGCAGGGACGGCTGTCCGACCCGGTCAACGCCGTCAACGCGCTGCTGCTGGCCCGGGACGCCGGCATCCGCGTCACCGAGAGCGGCGCCGCCACGGCTCAGGACTTCGCCGCGCTCGTGTCGGCCACGCTGCGCGGCAAGGATTTCTCACGCTCGGCGTGCGGCGCGCTGTTCGGCACCCGCGAGCCCCGCCTGGTCCGCCTCGACGAATTTCACCTCGACGCCCTTCCATCCGGTTCGATGCTGATCGTCAGCAACGATGATCGGCCCGGCATGGTGGGCCGGATGGGCACGGTGCTCGGCGAGGCCGCCGTCAACATCGCCTACATGTCCCTCGGTCGCGATCGCTCGGGTGGCCGGGCGATCGCCATCTTCAATCTCGACTCCGCCGTCAGCGATGATCTGCTGCGCCGGATCGGCGCCATCGATGGCGTCCTCTGGGTCGAGCGCGTCACCCTCTGAGCAACTCCTGACAGGGGTCTGATCGGAACTCGACCCGTCCCGTTACGATCGCGAACGCGTCCCGCCCGCGCGCGGTCGGCACGGCGGGCCGAACCTCGCCGCGCCCCGTCGCCTCCCGCTCCCGCCGGCGCCGCCTATCTCCAGTCCCGTCCGTCTTTCCGGGTCGCTGCGCCGAAGCCTGCGGCCGCGACGCGGGGTCCGGCACGCCGGCTGCACTACGTCCCGGCGCGGCGGAAGGATGCGATGCCGGGGGAGAGGCGGGATGGGCTCACAACAACCGATCGGCTCTCCAGACAGAAGGCCCGTTCCGTTTTACGACGCGGATGGGGGATCCGACGATCCCCCCTCTCCCGGCATCCTCCTTCCGCCGCTTTCCCGTTTCATTGAAAGGAGGAGCCATGAACCGAGCCACACGTCGTGTCTTCATGACGGCGACCCTGCTGGCGCTGGCGATGCTGGCGGTCACGCCCTCGCCGACCAAGGCGGCCGCCACCGCCGCGGCGCCCGCCGCGGCCGAGAGGATCAACATCAATACCGCCGGGGTCGACGAGCTGGTCGCCCTGCCGGGGATCGGCCGTGCCTACGCCGAGCGGATCGTCGAGTACCGCACCAAGAACGGCCCGTTCAAGAAGCCGGAGGACCTGCTCAATGTCCGCGGCATCGGCGAGAAGACCTTCGAGAGGATCCGCGAGCGGGTGACGGTCGGCAGCAAGTCGTAGGAATTGCGCCGCAGCCTCCGGACAGCTCCGTGGCTGCGCACCATCCGGCCGGGGGCGGCTTCTCCCTCACGGAAGCCGCCCTCGTGCTCGCCCTTCTCGGCATGATGCTGGCCGTTTCGACGCCGGCACTGTTCGCTGCGCTGTCGCGCGCCCGCGTGGCGGCCGCGGCGCGCGAGCTCGAGCAGGAGATGGCGCGGCTGCGGGCGGTGGCCGTGGCCACCCGCCGGACCCAGGCGCTGCGCCTGGCATGGTCGGGCGGGGGATACTCCTTCGCCTTCTACGCCGACGGCGACGGCGACGGGATTCGCGCCGACGACATCGCCGCCGGACGCGATCCGCTCACCGGCGGTCCACGCGATCTGCCATCCCGTTACGAGGGCGTCGACTTCGGGCTGCTCGATGCCGCCATCCCGGAGGTGCCACCGGGTGGCGGCGCGCTGGCGCCCCACGCCGACCCGGTCCGCTTCGGACGCTCCGACACCGTCAGCTTCACGCCGCGGGGCACCGCCACACCCGGCACGATCTACGTGAGCGACGGGCGCAGCGCCGTGGTCGCGGTGGTGGTGTTCGGCGGGACGGGCCGGATCCGGATGCTGGCGTTCGATCGGGACTGCTGGTGCTGGCGGCGATGACCCGGGGGGCGAGCGGCGCGGGGGGGCGACGGCGGGGGAGGGGGCTCAGCGTCCCGCCGAGACCACCGGCATGACCGTCAGGAGCTCCGCGAAGCGGTGCAGCAGGCGGTCGGGCCGCCCATCCAGCAGGGACTCGCGGGTGGCGGAGCCGGTCGGGATGGCGTACACCGCGACGCCGGCGCGCCGGGCCACTTCGATGTCGAGCAACATGTCGCCCACGTAGACCACTTCATCCGGGGACAGCCCGATTCGCATCATGATGATCTCCAGCATCTCCGGGTCGGGCTTCGGCTTGTCGACGTCGTTCGGGCCGAGCACCTCGGCGAACAGGTGCTCCATCTCCAGGGCCTTCAGAATATCGCGCGCGAAATACGACGGCTTGTTGCTGGCGATCGCCATCGTGTAGCCGCGGCCATCGAGCTGGTCGAGGGTCTCCTTGACCTCGGGCAGGATGCGGGTCTTCTTCTCGCACAGGGTGGCGTACGACTGACGGAACAGGCGGACGCCCTCGTCGACGTGCTGCCCCCCGACCGCCTCGCTGATCAGGTGCTCCAGGCCGTGCCCGACCATCCCCCTGACGTCGTCCATGCGCAGGTTTGGCAGCGAGAAGGACGTCCGGACGTGGTTGAGGCTCTCCGCGATGGCCTCGTAGGAGTCGATCAGAGTGCCGTCGAAGTCAAAGATGATGCCGCGGACCAACGGTGCTCCTCTGTGACGGTCATCCTAGCATCTCGCCCGCCGCCCAATCAAGGTCGTCGCGGCCCCGCGTCAGTCGCGTAAGCATCTGAGGTGCTGGGTCGGCGGCGTGCGCCTCGCGGGGCACGCTCCGCGCCGCCCGGATCGGCTGAAGAACGCCGACGGGCGGTGCTCGCTCCCGCTCCGCACGGCGGGCTCGGCTACAAAGCGCTCGCTCCGCCGTGCTCCGCGACGGCCCCGCGAGGGCACGCCGCCGACCCGTCACCATCGCGCCCTTCCGCACCCGTCACCGCCTCGATCGCGGGATGGCGCTCTTGGAGTTCTCGGGGGTGACGGGCGGCCCGGAGTAGGGTTGGCGGGGCGATCGCGGACCGCGCCCGCAAGCCGCCGCTCTTCGGCGGCCGGGCGCGGGAGCGACGAGCGGCGCCGCGCCTGTCGGCGTTCTTCAGCCGATCCGGGCGCGGCGACCGCGCGTCCCCGCCAACCCCACTCCGGGCCGCCCCCGCACGACCGGGGAGTTCTCAGCGCGCCATCCGTGACGTGCGGCCTTGACAGGTCTGGGGGCGGTGCCGATAATGCGCCGGACTTGGCGGTCGAACCGCTGCCGTTTCTCTCACTCATCATTAAGATTGGTGCATGGCGAAACCCGGATCGGATCCGCTGGGATTGCCGCGCGAGGCGTGGGCGTCGCGCCTCGGGCTCATCCTGGCCATGGCCGGCAACGCCATCGGCCTGGGGAATTTTCTCCGCTTTCCGGTGCAGGCCGCCCGCAACGGCGGCGGCGCTTTTCTGATCCCGTACTTCGTGGCGCTGCTCCTCCTCGGCATCCCTCTCATGTGGGTGGAATGGGCGATCGGCCGGCACGGCGGCAGCCAGCACGGGCACGGCTCGACGCCGGGGATGTTCCAGGCGCTCGGGCGGCGGCGCTGGGTCAAGTACCTCGGCGTGCTCGGCCTGTTCAACCCGCTCATCGTCCTGGTCTATTACACCTACATCGAGTCGTGGACCCTGGCGTACAGCTTCTTCTCGGCCACCGGCAAGTACTTCGGGATCACCAGCCGCGGAGAGATGGGCGCCTTCCTGAACGCCTTCCAGGGACAGGCGGCGAGCCCGTACTTCGGCGGCGGTCTGGAGACCGCCTACGTCTTCATGCTGATCACGCTCGGGCTCAACATCTGGATCCTGCATCGCGGCATCGCCGGCGGCATCGAGCGGCTGGCCAAGATCGCCATGCCGCTGCTGTTCCTGTTCGCCATCGTCCTGTCGGCCCGCGTGCTGACGCTGGGAGCGCCCGACCCGGCCCACCCGGAGTGGAGCGTCGGCGCCGGGCTCGGGTTCCTGTGGAACCCCGACTTCTCCAAGCTGGGCAACAGCGGCACCTGGCTGGCGGCCGCCGGTCAGATCTTCTTCACCCTCAGCCTCGGCATGGGCTCGATCCAGTGCTACGCCAGCTATGTGAAGAAGAACGACGATCTGGCGCTCACCGGGCTCACCACCGCGATGACCAACGAGTTCGCGGAGGTCATCCTCGGGGGCAGCATCGCCATCCCGATCGCGGTCGCATTCTTCGGGCTGACCGAAACCCAGGCGATCGCGTCGTCCTCCCCCTTCGACCTCGGCTTCCAGGCGATGCCGATCATCTTCCAGAAGATCCCGTTCGGACACCTGTTCGGCTGCCTGTGGTTCGGCCTGCTGTTCTTCGCCGGCATCACCTCGTCGGTCGCCATGGGCCAGCCGATCATGGCCTGGCTTCAGGAGGAGTTCGGCATCGCCCGCCAGCGCGCCGCCCTGCTTCTCGCCGGTGTCGTGTTCCTGGTCATCCAGCCGGTCGTTTTCTTCCGGCCGTTCCTCGGCGAGATGGATTTCTGGTCCGGCACCCTGGGGCTGAGCCTGTTCGCCTTCATCGAGGTGATCCTGTTCGCCTGGGTGTTCGGGATGGACAACGCCTGGGAGGAGATCACGCGGGGCGCCGACATCCGGCTGCCGCGACTCTTCTACCACATCATCCGCTGGGTCACGCCCGTCTACCTGGGCATCCTGTTCATCGCCTGGACGTGGCAGCAGGGGGTGCCGACCCTGCTCATGAAGAACGTCGCTCCGGATGACCGGCCCGCCACCCTCTGGGCCCGCGTCATGATGGGTGTAATCCTGCTGCTCTTCCTGCTGCTCATTGTCGCCGCCGGGCGCGCCAGGGCCGCCCGCTCGCGGAGGGACGCGTGAGCGGCGCGGTCGGGCTCCACGGCTCCGGCTGGGTCTTCCTGCTGGTGGCCTGGGGCGGGATCGCCGCCGTCACCGGCTGGTGCTTCTACCGCCTCCTGAAATCCGGCAAGCTCTAGGCTTGCCGCCCCTTATCGCGCCCGCGGCTCGGCCGGCCGGCGATGAAGGCGACGTGATAGATGTAGTGCAGCCCCGACGCCAGGGTGACGGCGAGCGTCAGCCAGCACAGCGCCAGCACCACGATCGTCGCCTCCTGGTGCCGGTAATTCAGCATCAGCACCGTGCCGATGGTGATCAGCTGCGTCCCGGTCGTCAGCTTGCCGAGCAGTGTCGGGGCGAAGCGGGTGAACCCCACCGCCAGGTGGATCATCAGGGCCACCAGGACGATGAACACGTCCCGGCTGACGGTCACCACGGTCACGAACAGCGGGATGTGATTGGTGAGCTGGAACTCCGGCACCGACCTCGGATGATCGGGAAGGGACAGGACGATGAAGCAGGCGGTCATCAGGAGTTTGTCGGCCATCGGGTCGAGGAAGGCGCCGAGCCGGCTGCTCTGGTCCCAGGCGCGGGCGATCAGCCCGTCGAGCGCGTCGCTGATTCCGGCCACCAGGAAGACGACGAACGCCCAGCCGTGCTGATTCGAGAGCACGAGCGTGATCAGCAGCGGGATCAGCGCCAGCCGCGCCATGGTGATCTGGTTCGCCACTGTCAGCATGAGTCTCTCCCGCTCACTGCCGCCCGAGGGCGCGGCCGATGTGGGCCAGCGGAGGCTCGAACCGATCCGGTCGATCCGGGTCGATGTCGAACCAGACGACGCCTTCCTCGCGACGGAACCAGGTCCATTGGCGCTTGGCGTAGCGTCGCGTGCCGCGTTGCGCCAGCGCCGTCGCCTCCCCGGGGTCGATCGCGCCGTCCAGGCAGGCGAGCGCCTCGCGGTAGCCGATCGCCTTGAGGGCGTTGGCGGAGCGTGGCACGCCGCGCGCCAGCAGCCCGCGCACCTCGTCGAGCAACCCGGCCGCGAAGAAGCGCACCACCCGCTCGTCGATCCGACGGTACAGCGCCGCGCGGTCCATGCTCAGGCCGATCTTGAGCGCGCGGTAGCGGTCGGGCCCGAACGGCGCCGACCGGATCCGCTCCGACAGGGACCGGGGCCCCGAGAACGACACTTCCAGCGCCCGCACGATCCGCTGACGATCGCCCGGCCGCAGCGGCTCCGCCGCCTTCGGATCGACGCGCCGGAGCATCCCGTGCAGGAAGACCGCTCCGCGTCTCTCGCCGATGGCGCGCAGCCGGGCGCGCAACGCCTCGTCGCGGCGCGGCGCGTCGACGAGTCCCTTGAGAAGCGCCCTCAAGTACAGCCCCGTGCCGCCGACCAGGATCGGCAGCCTGCCGCGCCGGCGGATCGCCTCGACGGTCGGCGCCGCATGGCGGACGAAATCGCCCGCCGAGAAATCCTCCCCCGGCTCGACGAGATCGATGCCGTGGTGCGGCACGCGCCGCCGCTCTTCGAGGCCCGGCTTGCTGGTGGCGACGTCGAGGCCGCGATAGACCTGCATGGAATCGACGCTGACGATCTCGCCGCCGAAGCGCTCGCAGGCCAGCAGCGCCAGGTCGCTCTTGCCGACCGCGGTGGGGCCGAGGATGGCGACCAGGTCCGGTCCCCGTCCGGGCCCGGCTGCCGGCCCACCCGGCGGCCCCACCGACTCACCTCTTCTGCTCCCGCTGCTGGTCCCGGTACTCGTCGATCGCCTCCTTGAGGTGATCCTCGCAGTAGGTCCGCCCCGGCTTCACCCGCCGCCCGCAGCGCCGGCAGGAGCGGGCCGCGAGCCCGGCGGCGCCCCGACCGAGGATCCACAGGACGACGCCGGCCGCCACGGAGACCCCCCCGCCGAGGAGAATCTTGAGGAACAGCGCATTGTCGACGGCGCCGAAAGCCCACTGGGCGATCGCCAGGTAGAGCACCGAGGCCAACAGCAGCAGGCCGCCGAGACGGACCAGCAGCCTGGCCATCAGCGTTCCGTCGCCAAGCCGCGCGCCGGGTCGAGGCGCATCTCCCGGAGCAGCCGGGTCTCGTGCTCCGGTCCGAGGGTGCGGCGCAGCACCAGGAGCTCGGCGTAGAGCAGCTCGTTGAGCCCCTGCACGAGATCGGCGCGCCGCTGCGCGACGGGTCCGCGCAGGCTGCGATGCAGCAGGTCCGGGTCGATCGTCCCGTCGCCGCCGAGGGCCGCGGCGGCGAACAGTTCCGGGTGGGCCGGCTGCAGCGAGCGCAACGCCTTCTCCAGCAACGGCTCGGAGATCGGCCCCACCTCCCGCATCATGACGGCGTGGACGCGGCCGAACATGCCGTTGTAGCGCGCGATGATGCCTTCGAGATCCGCCTCCGCGTCGTCCTCCGGGGCCGGACCGGGCTTCACCACCAGCCAGCCGGTGGACTGGAGCAGGAACAGGGTCCGCAGCGTCTCCGGCTCGGTGAACTCCGACAGGCGGACGATCGCGCCCACCGTGCGGACGCCGTCGACCAGCCCGCGCACATAGTCCTCGTGCGGCTCGAGCCGCGACCGGGCGCGTCCGTCGTCCTCCGGAAGCGCCTCGAAGATCCAGTCCGGCGAGGCGATCCGCTCGCCGAACAGCGCCACGTTGGCGATCCGCCGGATGCCGTCGGTGATCAGGTCGAGGAGCGGCAGGCTGACTCCGGCCGCCTCCTCCGCGGGCGCTTCTCCCTCGATGAACGCGAACGAACCGGTATTCCATTCGAATGTCTCGAGGGCGATCTCCCTGGCGCGCCGGGCGCGGGCCTCGATGAGCTCGCGCGGCGCCAGTCCCGAAGCCGCCTGCAGCGCCTTGAACATCGGCTCGCCCCCCGCCACGCGCAGCAGCAGGGCCTCGTGCTGCTCCGGGGTGATCCGCCCCCAACCCAGCAGCCGATCGACGAGGCGGTCGCCCGGCCGCGTCGAGGTCGATCCGACCAGGGCCGCGTCCCGCAGATAGAGGCCGACGGCGGCGCCGCCGGTGGTCACCGACAGCAGGCCGGGCCGGTTGAGAACGCGCAGGAACTCCAGGATGTCAACGAGGCTCAGGGCGCGCAGCCGGCCGTGAAAGCTCATCAGCGTCATGGGAGAGGTGCCCGGGTGCGCATCGCCGGCGCGATTATCGTTCCACGTCCGGCGGGTGTCAACGCTGGCGGACGAGGTCGACTCCCGAATAGTAATGACGCAGGATCTCCTCGTAGGTCTTGCCGCGGATCGCCATGCCGTAGGCGCCCACCTGGCACAGTCCGACGCCGTGCCCCCATCCTTTGCCGCTGAAGATGAACGACTCGACCTCGCCGCCCGCCCCGAACGTCCGATCGACCGTGAACAGGTTCTCGCGGATCCCGAGGGCGGTGCGGATCTTGAAGCCGCGGATGTAGAAGGTCCCCCGGCTGCCGGTGATCTTGATCTCGACGACGCGTCCCGAGACGCCGCGCCGGGTCGGCTCGATGTCGGTCAGCCGGCCGGCGTCCAGGCGCTTGGCGATCAGGGCCTCCAGCTCGGCGCGGGTGTAGCGCTGCTCCCAGCGATAGGCGGACGAGTAACGGTCGTCCGACACGCCGCGCTGGTTGGCGATGACTTTGAGATAGTCGACCTTGCCGTCGACCGCGAGGTGGTAGACGACCCGGTCGCCCAGCACCAGCGGGATGCTCTGGCTCGGGTACGACACATCGCGGAACGATCGGAACAGCGCGATATCGTCCTGAAGCGACAGCGTCCGCAGATCCTTCTTCTCCTCCACCAGCACCGCCTCGCCGTCGCTGCCGCGGTAGGTGCCGCGGACCAGGCCGAGCGCGCCGTAGTAGTCGAGGATCCGGTACAGCGAGCGCAGCACCAGGCCCCGCGACGGGCGGAGGTGCGGGCGCAGGGTGTTGTCGGGGAACGGTGTCAGGATCCCCTCGAGGATCAGGACGGCGTACGACCGCTGCGCCTCCTTCGGGATGGCGTCGCGATCCCGGAACGCCAGCAGGTACGGGAGATCCTTGTCGTGCAGCGCCAGCTTCTGTTTCTCGGACCAGCCGAGCGAGCGGCTGTAGTAGGACGCCAGGTCGTGCATCTGCGGGGCTTCGGGCAACCCGTCCGGCGCGGGAGTCTTTCCGACCATCCCCAGGGCGAACGCCGCCCAGCGCTCGACCTCCTCGGCGCTGGCCTGCCCGGCGAGCCAGGCGCGCTGCATCGCTTCGGAAGGCGCAATGCCCAGCCGCTTCATCAGGGCGAGCTCCTCGTTCGCCGGCGCGCCGTCCTCGAGCACCAGCGCATCCACCGAGGCGCGGCCGGTGATGGCGCGGCTCTCCGCCTCCGCCTCGGGGTAGCACGGCACCCCCTTCAGGTACGGCATCTTCTCCTCGGTGAAGATCAGGTTGCCGTCCTCCGTGTGCCCGCCGCATGTCGAGGTGTACAGAGCGTTGATCGGCTTGCCGGCGAAGGTCAGCACCAGCCCGCGGGTCTCCTCGACCGCCTGGTCGGTGAGCGGATGCTCCGAGCCGAAGCCGCGGTAGACCTGGCATTGCGGGCTGTCGCAGACGTCGTAACCGTCCTCGGAGAACTGCCCCAGGTTGGCGACGATGTAGGTGCGGGCGGCGACCGCCTGGGCCATGAGGGCCTGCAACTCCGGGTAGACGCCGGGCCCCATCTCGTTCGGCACCACGCCGCGCAGGTACTCCTCCATGTCCACTTCGTTAATCATTTGAAGATTGCCGGCGCGGTCGACGCGGGCCTCGAGCGTGCCGCGGTAGGCGCTCTGGTCGACGCGCAGCGGCTGGCCGGGGCGCGCCGGCTCGATGCGGACCCGATCGAAGCCGGTCAGGAAATCCCGCCAGCGGTCGTCGACCAGGCGGATGCGGCGCCGGCCGCCGACGGCGCGTCCCTCCTCGGCGATCCACAGCTCGTTGTAGCCCTCCTCGTTGAGCCGCTGCACCAGCAGCGCCGCGTCATCGCGGGTGAGGAACTCGCCCACCCGCACGCGCCAGGCGCGCCGGTCGGGGTGATAGGTCACCACGACCTTCTGGCCCGGCAGCAGCGTCTCGAGCTCGCGTTTCTTCGCCTCCGCCTGGTCCTGCGCCGCGAAGGTGGCGACCTGGACCCGGTACACCAGGCCGCTCTCGGCGCCACCCGACACGTCGCTCACCAGGGTGAGGCTGTCGAAGCGCGGCCGCCAGATGGTCTGCCGGCGGCCGGACTCGCGCACGACGATGCCGCCGTCGGCCGAGATCCGCACCTTGAGCGGATCGTTGGTCAGGCCGATCCGCACCTTGCGCGCCGGCGGCGCCTGCAGCGTCGGACCGGAGGACGCGGCCGCGGTTGGCGCGGGCGCCGGTGTCGGCGCGGCGGTCTGCGGCCCGGCGGCGTTGCCGTGGCCCCCCGACAGGAGGACGAGCGCAACGATGGCGACGTGAGTGCGGATCGGGATCACCATGCGGGCGGGCAGTCTATCACGGACGTTCAGCGCCGCCGTCGGCGCCCGGAGGGGACGCGTCGCCCGGTCGTCCGGCCGACGCCGGCGGCGCGCAAGAACTCGGAACGCAGCGCTGCATTCCGCTCGAATTGGCCGCTGTACGCGGCGGTCACGACGCGGCTGCCACGCGCGCCGGCGCCGCGCACCGTCATGCACAGGTGCTCGGCCTCCATCCAGCAGGCGGAGCCCCGCGGCCGCAGCGCCCGGTCGAGCGCGGTCACCACCTGCCGCGTCAGTCTCTCCTGAAGCTGCAGCCGACGCCCCAGCGCATCGAGCGCGCGGGCGATCTTCGACAGGCCGACGAGCCGCCCGGCAGGCAGGTAGGCGACGTGCGCGGTGCCGTGAAACGGCAGCAGGTGGTGGGCGCAGACCGAGGTGAACGGGAGATCGCGCAGGATCACCATGTCGCGGGGCGCGCCGGCAAACGTCGTCGCCAGCAGCGCGTCCGGGTCGGCGCCGTAGCCGGCGAGCAACTCGCGGCTCCAGGCATCGGCGACCCGTTCCGGCGTCCGGCGGGTGTCGGGGCGCAGCCCGGTCTCGCCGATCGCCTCCAGGAACAGCCGCGCCGCGGCCAGCAGGCGGCGCCGGTCGGGGCGCGCCGCCGCGCTACTGCGGCTGCTTCTTCTCATAGGCCTGGCGGGTGGCGCGATCGAGCGGGCTGCCCTCGGTCGGCGTGCAGGCGCAGTGTCCCCGCTTGTCGACCGCGACGTGTCCGCCGTTGCGCGAGCATTTGCCGTCGCAGCCGCCGCAGATGTGGTCGGTGCAGACCGTCCGGACGATGCGCGGCAGCTCCGGCGTCGGGCTCGGGGACGCGGCCGGCGTCGCGCCGGGGGATGCGGCCGGTGCCGCGGGCGGCGCCTCGGTGGCGGCGCGCGCCACGAGTCCGGCGGCGAGGCCGGCTCCGACTAGCAGCAGGACGGCGACGGCGGTTCGACTGCGCGCGGGATGCATCACAGACCTCCTTCCACCTGCGATTCGCATTGAAGTCCGGAGCCGGCGTACTTGAGCCCGGTCCCGGTGTTGAACAACACGACGCATTCATCCGGCCGGATGTGACCGGCGCGCCGCAGCCGGACGATGGCCGCCAGCGCCGCACCCCCTTCCGGACAGGCATCGACCCCCTCGCGGCTCGCGAGGGCGCGTGCCCCGGCGATCATCTCATGATCCTCGACGGCCACCGCGGTGCCCCGGGAGGCGCGCAGGGCGCGCAGCATGAGAAAGTCCCCCAGGCTGGCCGGCACCCGCAGACCCGCGGCGATGGTCCGGGGGCCGGCCCACGGCGCGGCCGCCTCCTCCCCCGCTTCGAAGGCGCGGACGATCGGCGCGCACCCCGAGGCCTGGACCGCGATCAGCCGCGGCCGGGCCGGGCCGATCCAGCCGAGCTCCTCCATCTCGTCAAACGCCTTCCACATGCCGATCAGCCCGGTGCCGCCGCCGGCAGGATAGACGATCGCATCCGGGATGCCACCCAGCTGCTCGACGATCTCGTAGGCCATGAGCTTTTTCCCCTCGACGCGGAACGGCTCGCGCAGGGTCGAGACGTCGAACCAGCCGTCGCGGCGGCTGTCACCGGGCGGCCCCATGACACGACGCATCTCCGAGCCGGCGTCGGCGATTGAGCCCGGCACCAGGGTGACGCGCGCACCGAGCCGCCGCGCCTCCAGGACGAACGGCTCCGGTGTGGCGGCGGGCAGGAACAGATGGACCGCCATGCCGGCGCGCGCCCCGTACGCCGCCAGAGCCGAACCGGCGTTGCCGGCCGACGGAGCGGCGACGCGCCGCACGCCCGCCGCCGCCAGGACCGACACCGCCACCGCCATGCCGCGGGCCTTGAACGAGCCGGTCGGATTGATCGCCTCATCCTTGATGTGCAGCCGGGGCAGGCCGAGATCGCCTCCAAGCCGCTCGGCCGGAAGGAGCGGTGTGCCCCCCTCCCCGAGGGTGATCGGCTCGACGCCCGGCAGGACTTCCGCGTAGCGCCAGGACGTTCGCGGCCGATCGGCGAGGCGGTCGAGCCTCAAGCTGGCGCGCGCTTCGTCGAGACGGTAGCGGGCCAGCAGCGGCCCGCCGCAATCGCACCGCGACGCCGGCGGCCCCGTCGCGGGACGACGACCGCCGCAGCGCGGGCACTCGAGCCGATCGAAGGCGCTGGCCGCGGCCGGCAAGGTCTAGGAGCCTGTCCGAGTATTGGGCTGGACCGCGTTCCGCGTCGCTCGTCGTCGATGACCGACCAGGGTCATTGTCCTCCTCGCTCCTTGTCTGCGACGCGCAAGCCCCATGCGCGCGGCCCGGCCGAATACCCGGACAGGCTCCTAGCGCACCTTCTGCAGGCGCGCCACGAAGGCGGGGACTTCCTCGAATCCATACAGGCGCAGGTCCTTCGGCTCCTGTCCGCGGCTGTCGACGAACACGATGGTCGGCACGCCGATGACCGCGAATCGATCGCGGATGTCGCGGACCTGACTCGACTCGAACTGCGTCAGATCGGCCTTCAGGAGGACGAAGCGGCGGGTTTCATCGAGGACCAGCGGATTCGAGAACGTGAAGCGGTCGAGCTCCTTGCACGGCAGGCACCAGTCGGCGAAGAAGTCGATGATCACCGGCTGGCCCGAGGAGAGCGCCGCTGCATAGGCCTCGTGGCTGTATGGCCGCCAGGCGGGACCGGGCCGGGTCTGCACCAGCGGCAGCGCCAGCCACAACGTCACCACCACCACGGCGGCGCCGATCGCCGACTTGACGACCGGGAACGAGCGCGCCGCCATGCGGGTGCGCTCCAGGAACGCAAGATAGAGCCCGGCGCCGACGCCGAAGCCGAGCGCCGCCCAGCCAAGCACCCGGTCGCTCAGGAACGGCTGCAGAAAATACAGAGCCACCGCCAGGAGACCGATCCCCATGACCTTCTTGGCGTAGATCAGCCAGCCGCCCGAGCGCGGCAGGTTGGCGAGCGCGCCGGAGAACACCCCCAGGACCAGGAACGGCAGCCCCATGCCGAGGGCCATGACGAAGAACAACCAGAAGCCGAGGATCGGCTTGCCGGACGCCCCGACGAACGCCAGCAGACCGACCACGAACGGACCGATGCAGGGTGCCGCGACGATCCCCATCGTCAGTCCCATGATCAGCGCCCCGATCGGCCCCCGCCGGCCGCCCCCGAAGCGCGTCAGGAACCCCGGCAGCCGGAACTCGAAGAGGCCGAACATCGACAGGGCCATCCCGACGAACAGCAGCACCAGGACGCCGACGATCCAGGGGTTCTGCAGGGTGGCGCCGAACAGGCCTCCCGACAGGCCGGCCGCCACCCCGAGCAGCGAATAGGTCAGCGCCATCCCGAGGACATACAGCGATGGCAGGGCGATGCGCCGGCCCCAGGAACCGGACGCCTGGCCGGCGAAAAAGGAGATCGTCACCGGCACCAGCGGGTAGACGCACGGCGTCAGGTCGAGGGCCAGGCCGGCCAGGAAGATCAGCACGAGGAACCCCAGCAGGCCGCGCTCGGCGAGGACCGCCCCCATCCCGCCGGCGCCGTCGGTCGCGCCCGGCGCGTCGCCGGGAACGGCGCCGGCCGCGTCCGCCGGCGCCGGCGACAGGGCCACCGGCTCCCCCTCGACCGTCAGCAGCACCGAGAACTCCAGCGTCTCCGGCGCCAGGCAGACCTTGTGGCTGCACGCCTGGTAGCCGACCCGCAGGACGATGGCGCGCGCCCCCTGCGGGCCATCCGGCCCATCCGGCGACGGGCGGAGATTGACGCGGATCGTCGTCCTGCCCTCGTAG
This sequence comes from Acidobacteriota bacterium, assembly GCA_018606725.1. Taxonomy (GTDB): domain Bacteria; phylum Acidobacteriota; class Polarisedimenticolia; order Gp22-AA2; family Gp22-AA2; genus JAGYID01. The sequence continues at coordinate 8,283 of JAGYID010000009.1, read as the reverse complement.
ACCGACAGCTTCTCCTTGGCGAACTCGAGCGTGACCAGCTTGCCCGCCGGATAGTCGATCGAGTCGACCATCGCCTGCCCGGGTGACGGCAGCGTCACCTTGGTCGGGATCAGGTACTCGAGCGTCGGAGCGTGCGAATTGACGTGCCAGCCGTCCTTGATCGACAGCTCGAGCGACAGGGTCACCGCCTGGCCGGGGCGGATGGTCAGCGCCGGGGTGGCGATCGTCCCCTCGACCACCCGCTCGGCATTGGCGCGGCCCACGACCGTGCCGCGCGCCACGCCTCCGGCCGCGACGCCGGCAGCCGGTTCGCCCGCGGCGGCTCCCGGGCCGGCGGCGGCCGGTTCCACCGCCGGCGCCGGTGGACTCTCGAGCGATTCGGCCGCCAGGATCATCGACGCATAGGCGACCGGCGACCGGCGCATGCCGGGCGCCGCGCGGCGGATGGTGCGCGCCGCCTCGTCGCGCCAGCCGGTCTCGCCGAGGGCGTCGGCCAGCCGGACCAGGCACTCCGCCATGATCGCGTTGCCCGACGGCAGCGACGTATCTTGAAAGTCCATGGCGCGCGCGATCAGGTCGCGATGCTCCTCCGACGTGAAGAAGAAGCCGCCGCCCGGGTCGCGGAACGGCGCGGCGGCCCTGACGGTCGACGCCGCCCGGTCGAGCCAGCTCCGCCGGCCGGTCGTTGCGTGCAGGTCGAGGTAGGCGCGCGCCAGAAACGCATAATCGTCCAGATAGCCGGGCGGTCCGGCACGTCCGGAAGTCCACGACGCCCGCAGCCGGCCGTCGCCCGACTGGACCCGGGCGGCGATGGCCGTCGCGGCGCGCTCGGCGGACGCCCGCCACGCATCATCGCCGGTGATCTGCGCGGCGCGCGCCAGGGTCGAGATCATCAGGCCGTTCCAGGCCGTCAGGATCTTCCCGTCGCGGTGCGGCCGCGGCCGGCGATCCCGGACGGCGAGCAGGATGGCGCGGTCCGCGTCGAGCCTGGCGCGCAGGCCGGTGCCGTCCAGCTGCTTCCGGCGGGCGAAATCCGGCAGCGGCACCGGCACCGGCACGTACAGGATGTTCTGCCCGGCCCGGAAATTGCCGGCTTCCGTCATGCCGTAATAGTCGATGACCAGGCGCGCTTCGTCATCGCCCAGGACCCGGCGCACCTCGGCCGTCGTCCAGAGATAGAAACGCCCTTCCTCACCCTCACTGTCGGCGTCGAGCGTGGCATAGAAGGCGCCGGCCGGATCGGTCATCTCGCGCCCGGCCCAGGCGAGCGCCCCCTCCGCCACCCGGCGGAAATCGACCCGGCCGGTTTGCTTCCAGGCCTCCAGGTACAGCGGCGCGAGCAGGGCGTTGTCGTACAGCATCTTCTCGAAGTGGGGCGCGAACCAGCGGGCGTCGGTGGAGTAGCGGTGGAAGCCGCCGCCGATCTGGTCGTGCAGGCCGCCGCGCGCCATGGCATCCAGGGTCCGGACCGCCATGTCGAGCGCCTCCGCGTCGCCGGTCGCGGCGTGCGACCGCAGCAGGATGGCCAGCGCTCCGTACGGCGGGAACTTGGGCGCCGCCCCGAAGCCGCCATCCCGTCGATCGAAACCGGCGCGCAGGCTGTCGATCGCCGCCGCCCGCAACTCCGGCGCCGGCACCGGGGCCTCGGCCGCCGGTCCGGCGGCCAGCTCCTGCTCGACCATCGCCTGCACCTTCGCGGCGGTCGCGATCACCTGGTCGCGCCGCTCGGCCCAGGTCCGGGCGACGCCATTCAGGATCTCCAGAAAGCGGTCGCGCGGCAGGTAGGTGGCGCCGAAGAACGGCTGCAGGTTCGGGGCCAGGAACACCGACATCGGCCACCCGCCGCCGCCGGTCAGCGCCACGACCGCGGCCATGTAGATCCGATCGAGATCCGGGCGCTCCTCGCGATCGACTTTGATCGGCACGAAGCGGGCGTTGAGGACGGCGGCGATCCCCGCGTCCTCGAACGACTCCCGCTCCATGACGTGGCACCAGTGGCAGGCCGAGTAGCCGATCGACAGGAAGATCGGCCGGTCCTCCACCCTGGCGCGCCGCAGCGCCTCGTCGCCCCACGGGTACCAGTCGACCGGATTGCCCAGGTGCTCCAGGAGATACGGGCTGGTCTGGCCGGCGAGATGGTTGGTCGCCGCGGAGGCGGGCGGCGGGGACGCCGCGAGAAGCAGCGCGATGGTTGCGATCGCCAGCGGCAGGCGCATCAGTGACATAGGCCGGACATTCTAGTACGGCTCGCCGCGCAAGTCCTTCAAGGCAGCCGGCGGCGAGCGTGAGAGGGGGCCGCGGGCCGGGCTTTTACGCTCGACGAGGAACTCAATCCCAGGCTGCGTGGCGAAATTCTCCACCTCCGGGGGGAGTTTGGATTCTCGTTGCTTTACGTGACGCACGACCGAGAGGAACCGTTCGCCCTGGCGGATCGGATCGTACTGTGGCGCGAGACCGGGCGCTCCTCGAAGGAGATTCGGATCTGATCCGATCACACCCGGCGTTCCACCGCAACAGCCCGGTTGGCTGACGGGACGAAGGGGATCAGCGACGCGGTGTGAGATGTGGGGGCATCCGGGATCGCTGAAACCGATGGAAGCTGGCTACGACACGCCGTGCTGTCGCGCCGTATGCTTGGCCTCAGCAGCGCCCGTTCGCGCTCTGCCATTAGAAAACTGGGACACGGTCATATTTAAGGATGTCGGCGCTCTCATCCTGCGCGAAGCTGACCCTCCCCTGTTCCGTAGAACGGCACTTGGTCCTCTGGGCTTGGCCTATTGCTGGAAAAAGAGCTGAGCCGAGTAATCTGATAGGTAACCGCGGGCCCGAAGAAACTGTCGCTTGGGGATCCAGACATCATAAGATCCGAGTCGCTCGGGTCGCCAGCAAGGGCCCCCTGTCGAGACAGCGGCCGGGGCTCCTTCCATTCTTCCAGACAGCGTCCCGGTTCCGGCCTCTCTTGAGGGTGGCCTCCACGCCCTCGTTCAACCCGTTGACCAGAGAACCCCGAGCCCCCCTCGCGGCAAATGCGACCCTGGCAGTGAATCTCTCTTACGAGGTCATCGATCCCGAGACCGCTTCGATCAGCAGAGAACCGTCTGCAGCTTGCGCCGCGGACGCTGCTGAACCGAAGTTCACGGGGCAACAACCGGATTGACTTCGCATCGCCTGTCGCTTCACGGTACACTACCGGTTGACTCAGCTATCCGGTCACGACCTTTCATACTTTTCTCTCGAATCCTGTTCCGCAAGGGAAGGGAGGAGGTCATGATGACGAAGCGCACTCTCGGTACCCGCGTGAAGCATATCGGCATCTTATTGCCGGCGCTGGCCATCGTTGTTGTGGGCCCGATCGTGGCGGCACCGCTCTTCCCCAACCCGCAGTTCGTCGTAGACCCAACGACGTACTACCAGATCGAAGTCGCCGACTTCGATCACGACGGCAAAGCCGACCTGGCGCTCCCGACTCCAGGCACAGGCTACGTATCCGTGTTCCTCGGTCTTGGTGGCGGCGCTTTCGCGACCGGGGTCCGCCTTCCCGTCGGGAACGGTCCGGCAGGTTTCTCCGTCTATATCGCGGTGGGTGATTTCAACGGGGATAGAGCATTCGATATCGCGGTCTCCAATTTCGATTCCGGAGGAAGCTTTCCGTACCCCAGCGATATCTCGATCCTGATGGGGGGCGGCGACGGAACCTTCGCGCCGCCGGTGCGCTTTCCAATCGGGTATGGCCCTCGCGCACTTGCGGCGGCCGACCTGAACGGAGACGGGATGGACGACATCATCGTCCCGAACTCCTTCAGCAGTGACGGCAGCGCTGCCGTCCTCATCAGCAACGGTGACGGCACCTTCACGGCCCGGACGCTACTGGTCGGACCCAACCCACAGGCGGTCGCGGTCGGTGATTTCAACGGCGATCAGAAGGTGGACCTGGCGATCACGGGAGGGCAGAGCTTCGATCCTCCGAACACCTATCTGGCGTTCTTTTTCAATAGGGGTGACGGAAACTTTACGGCGGGCCCTTTCTTCTCTGTCCCCTTTTGCAGCTTCAAGCCCGCCGTGGCCGATTTCAACAGGGATGGAATCTTCGACCTCGTCCTGCCGGTCGGGGGCACGATCTATCTGGGAAGCGCGAGCGGGACGATCACCCCGGCAGGGAGCCTTCCATCCTGCTGCGTCTCGACTCCCGCGACAGGAGATTTTGACGGCGATGGATGGCCCGACGTCGCCGAGGGGCTGGCGATGTTTCTCGGCAACGGTGACGGAACCTTTCGCTCACTGCCGCAAACCTTGTACAGCGGGAGGGGAGGCGGCAGCCCGACCGCAGCGGCCGACTTCAACGCCGATGGGCACCTCGACGTTGCCGTCGGACACACCAACACCGTCTACATCGGCAAAGGGGATGGGACTTTCATCGTGCCGCCACGCTCATTCGCCTCGGCCACGCCTACCACGGTGGCCGGCGATTTCAACTCGGATGGTGAAATCGACCTTGCCTGGGGAAGTGGGGCCTCGGTCTCAGTGGTCCTGGGGACCGGTGGTGGCCTCTTCGGCGCCGAGACTTCATTCCCCGCCCGAGGCGATGTCCGGTCAGTCGCCGTCGGGGATTTCAATCGCGACGGCCGACAGGACCTGATCGCGGTCGATCACAGTCCGCGACCTTTCACGACGATTTACGATGCTCTCGTTCTTCTCGGGTCGGGTGACGGAACTTTTTCATCACCGACCCGGGTTCCTGTAGGTACGGCCCCTGTCCATGTGGTGGTCGGCGACTTCAACGGCGACCAGCGAGCCGACGTTGCGATCGCCGATGAAGGATCCAATGCTCTCTCCGTTCTGTTGGGGAACGGCGATGGCTCCTTCGCGAGCGCATCCTTCCTGCCGGTGGGCACAAGTCCGAGATTCATCTCCGTCGGGGATCTCGATACCGACGGTCGAACCGATCTGGTCGTCGCAAATTTCAACTCGCACGATGTATCCATCTTGATCGGCAGGGGCGATGGGACCTTCCAGCCGCAGGTCACCTTCGGCGCCGGTAGCTATCCGACCTCCGTGGCGATCGGTGATTTCAATGCCGACGGGATGGAAGATCTGGCGGTGTCCAACGATCTCCCCTTCGGCACAAGCGCCCTGTTTCCCGACGGCGTGTCTCTCCTCCTCGGCGCAGGGGACGGGACCTTCGGCGCTCCCATCGTCCTCGCTGCCGTCGATGGGCCCTCCCCGGTCGTCGCGAAGGACTTCAACGTGGACGGCCGGATGGATCTGGGCGTCGCGTACCTCAGAACCGGTAGCGTTGCGATCTTCCTGAACGATGGGTCCAGACTCACGCCTGCGCAGCACTTCGCCGCGTGGCCGGATCCCGTGGGTCTGATCGCGGAGGATGTCACCAAGGACGGGCGCCCCGACCTCCTGGTCGCGAGCTCTCTGGGGAGCGCCAGCACGATTGTGGTGCTTGTCAATCAAAGCTGTCCTGGAAACGCGGATGCTGACGGCGACGGTGTGTGCGACGCGAGCGACAACTGTCCGACGGTTCCCAACCCGGGTCAGGAGAACATTGATGGCGACCTCTTGGGCGATGTCTGTGACAACACTCCCGAGATCGTCGCATTCACGACTTCATTCGGGTCGCAACTGAGCCGTGGGTCAGGGACGGCAACCTGGACCACCGCGTCCGAGTTCAACCTCATCGGGTTCAACCTGTTCACTCTCAATGCGCAGGGAGCCCGGACACTGTTGAACCATGTGCGCATCCCGTGCGAGGAATGCATCACCGGCTTGGGGGCTAGTTATGCGTATTTCATCCCGAAGCACAAGAGCGGCCGCAACGTCTACATCGAGATCCTCCACAAGAACGGGCTCTCGACGGTCTTTGGCCCGGCCGTTCGAGAGTAAGCCGGGAAGTCGACCACGGTCTGTGCGGAGGTTGTCGGCAAGGCCGCTTGATGTCCTCTCACGCGGCTAATTCCGCTCGATCCATAAGCTTCCCCGTCAAGCAGACAACTCGAATGTAGAGTTTCTCAGATCCTCGAGCCGTCTGCGGAAGACGGCCGGAGGGACCCGACCCAGGACATCGCGGGGCCGGGTTTCGTTGTAGATGTGCAGCCACCCATAGGTCAGCTCGCGGACCCGGTTCAGGCTGTCGAAGAGATGCACGTCGAGTACCTCTTCCCGACTGCCGCAGCAGATCGGCCAGCGTGAATTGCTTGTTCAAGCCTTGTCGTGAGTCGCTCAAGTGTTCCTCGATGAGCTTCTCCAGACCCAGTCGCTCATCCAACTCACGAACTAGAATCAGGCCGCCATCGGTAGTCACTCGCGACGCCTGGGAGTCAACCTTCTTAAGGAAGCATTGAACAGAGCTGAAAGGGCTGATTTTGTTTCTGACCCACGGGATGTGCACCTCCAGAGCGATCTCATCGCAGTAAAACGCGCATAAACAGAGATGACGGCGCACATCCGAAGGTTTAGTCGGTAGAGTTCAAATTGGAAATCCGGGGTTTCTAAGGATTTACAACGAAGCCGGGGCGGACGGGGGCGCCGGCGTCGCGGCCCGACGGCCGTTCGACCAGCGCCACCGGAAGTAGACCGGGATGCCGGTCAGGATGATCACGATCCCCGGCCAGGTCGTCTGGGTGCGGTAGACGAGCAGGACGACCATGATGAGGACGGCGGCGGCGATGTAGGCGATCGGGATCCAGGGATAGCCGAACGCCCGGTACGGCCGCTCGGCGTCGGGACGGGTGCGGCGCAGCACGAAGATGCCGGCGATGGTCAGGACGTAGAACACCAGCACCGAGAACACCACGTAGTCAAGCAGGTTGCTGTACAGGTTACCGTAGCGCTCCATCCCGGTCGCCGGGTCGAGCAGCGGCGCTCCGGCGGCATCGCGCAGCCGGACGCGCGGCAGCACCAGGAGCGCCGTCCAGACCCCCTGCACGACCAGGGCGGTGGCCGGCACATGTTTCTCGTTGAGACGGCCGGTGGCCCGGAAGAACAGGCCGTCCTTCGCCATCGCGTAGACCACGCGCGCGCCCGCCAGGATCAGGCCGTTGTTGCAGCCGAACGTCGAGACGATGATCGCCGCCGCCATGATCGCCGCCCCGGCGCCGCCGAAGATCACCGACAGCGCCGCGGTGGCGACGCGGTCGTCGGGTGCGCCCTGGATCTTTTCGATCGGCAGCACCGACAGGTAGGCGACGTTGGCCAGGACGTACAGCGTGATGACCAGCCCGGTGCCGAGGGCCAGAGACAATGGCACATTCCGTCTGGGGTCCTTCACCTCGCCGGCGGTGAAGGTGATGTTGTTCCAGGCGTCGGCCGAGAACAGCGACCCGACCTGGGCGACGCAGAAGGCGATCAAGAGCCCCAGCCACCCGGAGGCGGCCGAGACGGCCGGCGCGAACGAGAAGTCGGGCGCGATCGCGGCGGGCGCATGCGGCGTCCAGGCTTCGGCGAAGTTCTCGGCCAGGGCGCCGGTGCTCCGGGCGGCGGCGATTCCGAGGACGATCAACATCAACAGCGACAGCGTCTTCGCCGACGTGAAGATGTTCTGGATGAGTTTCCCGAGGCGCAGGCCGCGCGTGTTGATCCAGGTCAGGAACAGGATCATCGCCATGGCGACCGCCTGCTGCACCGACAGGCTGATGGCGTAGCTGCGCGACAGGTTCCACGGCCCGAGGAGGAACGTCGTCGGGGCGATCGACGGCACCAGCACGCCGAGATAGCGCGCGAACCCGACGCCGACCGCGGCGATCGTGCCGCTCTGGATCACCAGGATCAGCGTCCAGCCGTAAAGGAAGCCCCACAGCGGCGAGTACGCCTCGCGGAGGTAGACGTACTGCCCGCCGGCCGCCGGCATCATCGCCGCCAGCTCGCCGTATGACAACGCCGCGGCGACGGTCAGCAGCCCGGTGACGACCCACACCAGCAGCAGCCAGCCGGCCGAGCCGACCTGCCGCGCGATGTCGGCGGAGACGATGAAGATGCCCGAGCCGATCATCGACCCGGCGACCAGCATTGTCGAGTCGAGCAGGCCGAGTCCCCGGATGAACCCCGTGGCTTTGTCTTCGACCGCGGCTGCCCGCGCAGACGCCATAAGTGGGCGGCAGCCTAGCCCAAGTCCGCGACGCCACGCAAGGCGGCTGGCGCCCTGTGATCTTCCCGTCGCCCAAGGGGCGGCGGCCTGCACCTCGCGGGGCACGCTGCGCGCCGCCCGGATCGGCTGGAGAACGCCGACGGGCGGTGCTCGCTCGCGCTCCGCACGGCGGGCTCGGCTACAAAGCGCTC
>JAGYID010000231.1 GCA_018606725.1 Acidobacteriota bacterium | reverse complement strand
TTGCAGGTCAGGACGATCCGGCGTCCGCCCACCGCCGCCGTGAGATCCCGCAGCGCCGCCAGCGCTTCGGATCCCGCCAGACTGGCCACCGGCCCCGGACGGGCCGCCGCGTGGTCCGCGCTGTCGCCTAGGAATTCGGGATGGAGGGGGAGGATCACGCGGCTGTGGACAGCCGATGCCAGCAGGACCGCCGCGCCGAGGATTCCGGTGGACGTCTCGTCGGTCCCGATCGGCTGATCGACGATGACGGCACCTCCGGCGCTCGCCGGAGCGAACCCGGCTTCATGCCACTCTTGCAGTGCTGCCAGGGCATCCGGGGTCTCGGCGCGAGTCGCCGGCAGGGCGTAGAGGCGGAAGTCGCCGCGCCGGAGGTCCGCGGTCTCGACGATCGCGCCGATCGAACGCCACGCGGCCTCGAGGTCGCGCACGGTCGGGTCGCGCAGGATCGTTTCAATCTGCCGTCCCAGGGCCTCGTCAACCGCCGTGAGGGCCTGCCGCAACCTCGCCTCCCAGGGGGTACCGGACATTCCGAGGAGGAAATTCAGCCGCTCACGCAAGCCGAGAGCGACCGCCGCGTCCGCCGCGGTTTCGGGCCGCGTCCCGTGTCCTTCAAGCAGGTCGAGGAAGGCATCCACCTGAACCGCGCCCGATGGTCGCGACCCGGGAACGCCGCCCGCAGGACGCGCGGTCGAGGGACGCGCCGCCGGGACCTCGGGCCAGAGGGAGTCCAGGGCATGCAGGAGTCCTTCGAAGCCGGTGCCCGTTCGGGCCGCCTCGCTGAGGCGTTTTCGCCAGGTCATCAGGGGAAGCGCCGGCGGGAAGCGATCGAGAAGCGACACGGGGTCGAAGTCCCGCACCGAGGTGAACAGCGGCGCCCAGGCCACCTCGCGCGTCGCGCCCGTCAGTCCGTCCGGCGTGTGAAGCTCAAGGCGCGGCTGGAGCGCCGCGAACAGGTCCTGCAACCCCCCGGGCGAGATCTTCAAGGGCTCGGACGGCCGCCGGACCGTGGCCCCGAGATCCGCGACGATGGTCAAGAGGAAGGGGTGGCTGGTATCCGAGGGGATGGCTGCCATCACGTCACCTCATGGGCAGGGGAGGCGAAGAGGCGCACCGGCCACGACAACGCATCGCCCGCGCGCGCCGAGGTCTCCGGCATCGAGCTTCTCCTGGAAATTCGGGACTCGGTGGGGACACCCTAGCACCACCGGCGTTCCCCGCGCAAGAGTTGAGGCCCCGCCGATGGAAGCCCCGGGGGCGTTGGAGTTTGTCCGGGTTCGTGAGAAGATCCCGCTCCATCGAGCTTTGAGGACATCCGATGACCCAGCCAACCGGCCAGCCGGCGGGCCCGGACTCCGCACCGGACCGAGATTGGCTCGAGCGCTACGAGCCACTCCGGCAGTTGGGGACGGAGTACTGGACCCGCAGCCTGCTCTGCCGCGATCGACAGAGCGGGTCGCAGGTCGTGGTGCGAGAGATCAGGCCCGCAATCTGGTGGCATGCGGCCGAGCGTCACCATGCCCTCGAAGCTCTCCGGCGGGAGGCCGAGGCGCTGGCGCGCCTTGGGCAGACTCCGGGCGGCAGCACCTTCCCGGCGCTTCTCGAGACCGCGGTCGAGGGGGAGTTCCCCTGGATAGCGATCGAATACCTCCAGGGCTCGACGCTCAGAGATCGATTCCCCCTGGGGCCGGATGGACAGATTCCGTCCGAGAGCGGCTGGACGTTGACGGAGACGCTGCACGCGTTCGCCTCGTTGTGCGACGGTCTTCGCGTTCTGCATCGCCTCGGATTGGCCCACGGGCTCATCCACCCGAAGTGTCTGGCTCTCGAGGAGACGGGCCATCCTGACGCCGGGACCTGGCCGCGTCTACGGCTCCGATCGCTTGGGTGGGCGGCCGCTCCGAAGGAGCAGGAGGCTTTACCCGACCGCGAGGCGGTTCCCTACCTGGATCCGTATGGCCTCCGCTGCGCCAGTCCGCCGGGGCCCGAGGCCGACGCCTGGTCCGTGGCTGCCATCCTGTTCGAGCTCGTCGCCGGTCGGCCGGCCTTCGGCGGTGACCCGACGGGCTTCGAGCACGAGGAGAGATTCGCAGTCCGCCGTCGCATGACACGGGGGCTTCCCCCGGGGCTGCCCGCCCAGCTTCCCCCCGAACTCCTCGCCTTCTTGAAGAGTACTCTCGCCGTCCCGGAGAGCGTCCGCAGCAGGGAGGCCGGCGGGGAGCCGCTTGGAGGTTTCTTCGTCGATCTTGCCCGCCTCCTCGAGGTCGTCCAGCGGGACGAGCTCTGGAGCCAGGCGCGGCTCCCGAACCCCGACTTGGAGCGGCTGCGCCGGGAAATTCGAGCCCGGCGGCCGCCGGTCTCAACGGCGCTCCTCGAAGCGCACGAAATGGCCTGGGGGAGGTGGCGTTCCGCGACCCGACAGGCGATCGAAGCGCTCAGTCAAGTCAAGGACCTAGCGGTGTCCGAGCCCTGGTCCGCCTGGAGGCGGGAGATCGACGAAGATGCGGTCGCCTGCCTCCAGAGCGAGCCCAAGGACGACCCGCACAGGGACGAT
>JAGYID010000230.1 GCA_018606725.1 Acidobacteriota bacterium | reverse complement strand
GGTCGGCGCGCCGGCCGCGCGCGACGCCGCGGCCCCGGCGCCACGGCCGCGTGCCGCGACGCCGCGCAAGGCCGCGCCGGCCCCCGAGCGCCGCCGTCCGGCGACCAGCGCCGAGCTCGAGCAGGAGATGCTGCAGCGCTACGACTCGTTGCGCTCGCAGGACCTGTACCAGGTTCTCGGCGTGATGTCGGGCGCTGCGGTCGACGACATCCGCCGCGCCTACTACGGACTGGCCAAGAAGTTCCACCCGGACAAGTTCACCCAGGAAGACTTCAAGACCAAGGCGGAGAAAGTCTTCGGCCACATCACCGAGGCGTACTCCACGCTGAGCCACGAGGAGACCCGGAAGAAGTACGACGAGGACCAGGCATCGCGCAAGGCGCCGACTCATGAGAAGGCGGCCGACACCCACGACATGGCGCGGATGAACTACCGGCACGGCCGCGACATGTTCGAGAAGGGACGCTTCGGCGAGGCGGTGGGGTTCTTCCAGAATGCCTGCGAGCAGGATCCCTCGAAGGCCGACTACCCCTATTACCTCGGCCTGGCCCAGAGCCACAACCCGCGCTGGAAGAAGGACGCCGAGGAGAGCTTCTTCAAGGCCCTGAAGATCGACCCGACCAGCGCCAAGGTCTATGTCGAGCTCGGCGCCCTGTACGCCAAGGGCGGCCTGCACTCGAAGGCGCGCGACATGTTCAAGAAGGCCCTCGAATGGGACCCCGCCAATCAGAAGGCCCTCGACGGGCTGGAGGCCGAGCAGGGCGGCAAGAAGGGGCTCCTGGGGATGTTCAAGAAATGAGCGGCGGCCCTCCCGAGACTCCGGCGCGCTTCGGCGCCTACCGCGTCGAAGCGGTGATAGGCGCGGGCGGCATGGGCGTGGTGTACCGCGCCCACGACGAGGCGCTGCAGCGGCAGGTCGCCTTGAAGACGTTGCTGCCGGCGCTGGCCGCCGATCCCGAGTTCGTCGCCCGCTTCAAGCGGGAGGCGCAGTCGGCCGCCGCCCTCAACCACCCCAACATCACGCAGATCTACGCCATCGGCCAGGAGGGGACCATCCCCTTCTTCGCCATGGAGCTGCTGCGCGGTCCGTCGCTTGAGGGACTGCTCAAGGAGCGAGGACCGCTGGACGCGCACCAGGCCGCCGGCTACGTCCTGCAGGCCGCCATGGGGCTGCGCCACGCCGCCCAGAAGCAGCTGATCCACCGCGATATCAAGCCGAGCAATCTCATGCTGGCCGAGGACGGAACCGTCAAGATCACCGACTTCGGCCTGGCCAAGGCGGCACGCGCCGACACACAGCTGACCGCCACCGGTGAGATCCTCGGTTCGCCCGGTTACATCTCGCCCGAGCAGGCGCAGGGCGGATCGCTCGATGCGCGCTCGGACATCTATTCCCTCGGCGCCACCTTCTATCACCTGGTGACCGGGCGGCTGCCGTTCGATGCCCCGACTCCGGTGGCGATGATCATCAAGCACATGAGCGAGCCGCTGCGCTCGCCGCGCGCGCTCAACGCGTCGATCCCCTACCCGATCGCCGCCTGTATCCAGAAGATGATGGCGAAGCGCCCGAGCGAGCGCTTCCAGGACTACGACGCCCTGGTCCGCGAGATCGAAAGGGCGATGGCCCAGGCGCCGGCCACTGCGCCGGCCCCGAGCCCCGGTGCGGTCGTGGCGTCCGGCGGCCGGACCTGGTCGGGCATGACCGGCATCGAGGCGCGGCCGGCGCGCAGCCGGACGCCGGCCAGCACCGCGGCGCCCGCCGCCGGACCGGACGCCGGTGGACGCTCGATCTTTCCTTACCTCCTGTTCGGCGGCGTCGGCCTGGCGGTGGCGCTCTTCCTGATGCAGCGCCAGGCCGACCAGCCGGGCGCCGTCGCCGCCCCCCGGGTCGCGACGCCGGCGGCGGGCGGCGGCTCCACCGGATCGTCCGGCGGGATCGAGATGGAGGGAAGCTTCACCACGCGGCCGAGCGAGTCGCAGCGGACCTTCACGACCCGTCCGGCGCTGCCCGGGGCGGCCCCGGATGGCGGCCCCGGAACGCCGCTGGAGGATCGCCTCCGTCAACGCTTCGCGCGGCGCGGCCGCGCCAACCTGACGATCGTCGCCAAGGACCATCAGGTACTGCCCGACGGTCGGCTGCAGTACTACGGACGGGTGAAGAACGTCGGCGGCTCCGTCGCCACCCACGCCCGCATCAGGATCCAGATCACCAACGAAGGCGGCGCTCTCGCCGCCCAGGCCGAGACACCGCTCTCGCCGTCGGTCATCCCCCCCGAGGTGACCGCCGACTTCGACCTGCCGATCGATTACACCGGCACCGTCGGCACCATCCGCGCCGAGATCGTCTGGGACGAGTAGTCCACCCATAGCGACCGGTCCCGACCTGCCCCACGGATCAGGGGCGGCGCGCTGCGCCTCGCGGGGCACGCGGTCGTTGCGCCCGGTTACGGCACAGAACGCCGTACAGGCGCAACGCCGCTCTCTCTCCCGCGCCCGACCGCCAGAGAACGGCGGTTTGCGGGCGCGGTCCGAGATGACCCCGCGAGGCGCAG
>JAGYID010000131.1 GCA_018606725.1 Acidobacteriota bacterium | reverse complement strand
CAGCCTCGGCTGCCCGAAGAACCTCGTGGACAGCGAGGTGATGCTCGGCACGCTGCGCGGCCGCGGCTTCGATCTGACCGCCGACCCGTCCGAGGCCGATGTGATCGTCGTCAACACCTGCACCTTCATCGGCCCGGCCCGCCAGGAGTCGGTGGAGACCATCCTGGAGATGGCCGAGTTGAAGAAGACCGGCCGCTGCCGCAAGCTGGTGGTGGCCGGCTGCATGGTGCAGCAGAATCATGACGCGCTCCGGGCCGAGGTCCCGGAGATCGATGCCCTGGTCGGGCTCAACGACATCGAACAAATCGCGGAGGCCTGCTCGCTGGAGGCGGGCGCCCGCTTCGAGGCCAGCCGGGAGATGGCGCGCTACCTCTACACGCACGACTCGCCCCGGATCCTGGCCACGCCGGGACACAGCGCGTATCTGAAGATCTCCGAGGGGTGCGACCATACCTGCGCCTTCTGCGCCATCCCCTCCTTCCGCGGCGCGCAGCGATCGCGCCCGATCGACTCCGTCGTCGAGGAAGCCCGCACTCTGGCAGGGCGAGGCGTGGTCGAGCTGAACCTGATCGCCCAGGACACGACCGACTACGGCTCCGACCGGGGCGACGGCACCGACGCCGCCGGTCTGCTGCGCGCCCTGGATGACGTCGACGGGCTGCGCTGGATCCGCGTCCTGTACGCCTATCCGAACCGGATCACCGAGGCATTCATCGAGGCGCTGTCCTCCTCCCGCCGCATCGCCCGTTACCTCGACATTCCGCTGCAGCACGCCGATGCCGACCTGCTGCGTGCCATGCGTCGCGGCGGCACCGCCGCCACGCACCTGAAGCTGGTGGAGACGCTGCGCCGCCGCGTCCCCGGCATCGCCCTGCGCACCACGTTCATCGTCGGCTTCCCGGGCGAGTCCGAAGCGCAGTTCGAGACGCTGTGCCGCTTCGTGCGGGACGCCGCCTTCGATCACGTCGGCGTCTTCACCTACTCGGAGGAGAAAGGGACGCCGGCGGCGGCGCTTCCGGACGACGTGCCGGCGGCGGTCAAGGAGGCGCGGCGCGCCCGCCTGATGGAGATCCAGGCGGTCTTCGCGACGCGGCGCAACCGGGCCCTGATCGGACGGAGCCTCGATGTGCTGGTGGACGGAACGCACGAGGAGAGCGATCTGCTGTTGTCGGGGCGGACCGAATTCCAGGCGCCGGAGATCGACGGCCGGGTCATCCTGACCGACGCGCCACGGCCGCTGCGCGCCGGCGAATTCGTCCGGGTCCGCATCGAGCGCGCCGAGACCTACGACCTGATCGGCGCGGCGACCGGCGACGCGCCGGCCGGGCGGGCCTCGTGAGCAACGCCGCGCCGAACCGCCCGATCGCCCTGCTGGTCGCCACCGGGTTCGGGGCGGGCTGGTCGCCGATCGCGCCCGGTACGGCCGGGACGCTGGTGGCCGTGCCGCCGGCCCTCCTCGCCGCCCGGCTCCTGTCGCCCGCCGCGTTCGCCGCCGTGACCGCCGTCCTGACCCTGGTCGCCGTCTGGTCGGCGCATGCGGCGGCGCCGATCCTCGGTGCCAAGGATCCGCGCCCGGTGGTCATCGACGAGGTAGCCGGTTACTTCGTGACGCTGCTGTTCCTGCCGCCGACCGCGCTGGTTCTGGCGGCCGCCTTCTTTCTGTTCCGCCTCGCCGACGTCGTCAAGCCGTACCCGGCGCGGCGCGTCGAGGCGTGGCCCGGCGGTCTCGGGATCGTCGCCGACGACATCGTCGCCGGCCTGTATGCGAACCTGGTCCTGCGCGCCGGGCTCCTGGCCGCCGCGAGGTGGATCGGGTGAAGGTCTTCGACGACCTCGCGACCCTGCGCGCCCACCTCAAGGGGCCGGTGGCCACGGTCGGCAATTTCGACGGCCTGCACCGCGGTCACCGGGCGATCATCGACCGGGTGATCGAGCGCAGCCGGGCGGTGGGCGGCCAGAGCCTGGTGATCACCTTCGATCCGCACCCGCTGCGGGTCGTCGCCCCCGAGCGGGCCCCGCGCATGCTGACGACCCGCCGGCAGAAGCTGGCGTTGCTCGACGCGACCGGCGTCGACTTCCTGCTCATCCTGCCGTTCACCATGGAGCTGGCGACCCTGCCCGCCGGCGAGTTCGTGCGGCGCTACCTTTCCGAAGGGCTCGGCGCGCGCGAGGTCTATGTCGGCGCCAACTTCAATTTCGGCCGCGGCCGCGAGGGCAACGCTGATCTGCTGGTGCGGCTCTGCGAGGAGCTTGGCATCCGGGCCGCCCAGGTCGAGGAGGTCCGCAGCCTCGACAGCCCGATCAGCAGCAGCCGGATCCGGCGGGCCATCCTGTCGGGCGAGGTCGAGCTGGCGCGCGAGCTGCTCGGCAGGCCCTACAGCATCGAAGGATCGGTGGTGCATGGCGCGACGCGCGGCGCCAGCCTCGGCTTTCCGACCGCCAACCTGGAGGCGCAGAACGAGATGGTGCCGCAGGACGGCGTCTACGTCACCGAGGCGGTCCTCGGGGGGGATGTCCTGCCGTCGGTCACCAACATCGGCACCCGCCCCACCTTCGAAGCCGGCACCTACGCCGTCGAGACGCACGTCCTCGACGCCCCCGGCGATCTGTACGGCCGCGAGCTCGAAATCCGCTTCCTGGCCCGGCTGCGCCAGGAGCTGAAGTTCGCCTCGCCGCAGGCGCTCATCGAGCAGATCCACCGGGACGTCAGCCGGGCGCGCGACTTCTTCCGCCACCGCGCCGGCGAGCCCGGCCCGACCGCCTGAGCCGCCGCGCGGCTGTGCTATCATCGCCGCCCACATGGCGCGCTTCATCACCTTCGAAGGCATCGAGGGCTCGGGCAAGACGACGCAGATCCAGATGCTGTCGAACTGGCTCGAGGAACGCGGTGTCGAGCACCTGCTGACCCGCGAGCCGGGCGGCACGCCGATCGGCGACATGATCCGCCGGCTCGTCCTCGACCCCATCCACAGCGGCATCACCCCCAGCTGCGAGCTGCTGCTGTACGCGGCGGCGCGCGCCCAGCACATCGAGCAGGTGATCCGCCCGGCGCTCGAAGACGGCAAGCTGGTCCTGTGCGACCGGTTCAAGGACGCGACCATCGCCTACCAGGGTTTCGGCCGCGGCCTGCCGCTCGACCTGGTGCTCGGCCTCCACGAGTTCGACGTCCTGTCGCTGAAGCCGGACCTGACCCTGTTGTTCGACATCGATGCGCGCTTGGCGCTCGGCCGGGCGCGCCAGCGCGACACCGCCAAGTCGAGCGATGAGAATCGCTTCGAGCTGGAGGGGCTCGAGTTCCACCAGCGGGTGCGGACGGGGTATCTCGAGATCGCCGGGTCCGAGCCGGATCGCTTCCTGGTGATCGACGCGCGCGGCAGCGTCGCCGAGGTCCACCAGCGGGTCGTCACCGAAGTGCAGCGCTATCTCGAGACGCGCGGCGCCCCGGCATGATGACGGACGCAGCCCCGGCGGCGCCGCTGTTCCCCGACATCGTCGGCCAGCCGCGCGCCACCGGGCCGCTGCAGCACGCCGTCCGCGAGGGCCGGCTGTTCCCGTCTCTCGTCTTCCACGGCCCCCCCGGTGTCGGCAAGCTGTCCACCGCCCTGGCCCTGTGCCGGGGGCTTCTCTGCCGCGCCGTCGATCGCCCGTGCGGCCGCTGCCGTGACTGCCGCCGCATCGACGGACAGGCGCTGGTGCACCCCGATGTCCGGATCGTCCTGCCGGAGAAGCTGTCCGACTTCGAGAAGGGGGTGGCGGTCGAGGGCGCCGCCGGGCTGGACGCCCAGGGCGCCCAGGCGGAGGCGATCGCCAACCCGGTCTGGACCATCCTGATCGATCGGGTCCGCCAGGCGATCGGCTTCGTGCAGCGCGGCCCCGCCGAAGGCCGCCTCCTCGTCCTGATCGTCGACCAGGCTCACCGGATGAGCGCGGAATCGGCCAACGCGCTGCTGAAGACGCTCGAGGAGCCGCCGGCTCACGCCGTCATCATCCTGCTCACGCCGTCGCTGCACGCGCTGCTGCCGACCATCCGCTCGCGCTGCCAGGCGGTGCCGTTCCAGCTCGTGGCGCAGCGGGCGATCGTCGACTTTCTGGTCGAGCGCCGGCGCCTCGGCGCCGAGGAGGCGGTGCTGCGCGCCGGCCTGTCGGGCGGGCGGATCGGCGCGGCGCTCGACCTCGATGTCGATGAATTCCGGGCCCGGCGCGACGAGCTGCTGGCCCTGCTGGCCGATCTCGTCGAACGCGGCGACCCGGGCATCGCCGTGACCAGGGCGGAGACCCTGGCGCGAGCCGGCAAGACCCTGGATGCGGACCTCGAAATCGTCATGGGCCTGGTGCGCGACGCCGCCATCCTGCAGGCGGTCCCCGGGGCGGCCGCCCGGCTGGTGAACGTCGATCGTGCCGAGCGGATCGCCCGGCTGGCGTCGGCACCGGGCGGCGCGCCGGGATACGAGCGCGCCGTCGAGACGCTCGAAGGGACGCTCGAGGGAATCCGCCACAAGGGCAACCGCCAGCTGCTGGTGGAGGACTTCCTGCTCGGTCTGGTCCCCGCCGCCGCGCCGCATTCGTAGACCCCGTGTCGCTCCTGCGCCGTCACCTCCGACCCTACCGCCGGGACATCCTGCTCGGATTCGGATGCCTGCTGATCACCAATGCCCTGGCCCTGACCGTCCCGTGGCTCCTGAAGCGGGTCACCGACGCCTTACGGCAGGGCACGACGATGCGGACGGTGGCGGGCCTGGCGGGGGCGATCGCCACGATCTCATTGCTGCTGGCGGCCATCCGCACCGCATCGCGGCTGCTGATCCTCGGGGCCTCCCGGCGCGTCGTCTACGACATCCGCAACGAGTTGTTCGCGCACCTCCAGTCGCTGCCGGCGTCGTTCTATGCCACCCGCCGGACCGGCGAGATCATGTCCCGCGCGGTCAACGACCTTCAGTTGATCCGCTCGCTGTGCGGTCCCGGCATCCTCAACATCCTCAACATCGTCGTCCTCTACTCGATCGGGCTGACCATGATGGCCCTCATCGACCCGCGGCTCACGCTGCTGGCGGTCCTCCCCTACCCGCTGATGCTCTACGGCGTGTTCCGCGTCAGCCGGGTCATCCACGAGCGCAGCAACGCGACCCAGGACCAGCTCGCGGCGATCAGCAACAAGGCGCAGGAGAATCTCAGCGGCGTCGCCGTGGTCAAGGCCTTCGTCCGGGAGGACGAGGAGATCGCCGCCTTCGGCGAGCTCAGCAACGAGTACCGCCGCCTGTCGCTGCGTCTGGCGCGCAGCCGGGGGTTGATCGTCACCTTGATGGGCGGCCTCGGCGGCCTGAGCACGATCATCGTGCTGTGGCTCGGAACCCGCCACATCATCGACGGCCGGCTGACCCTCGGCGGCCTGGTGGCGGAGATGTCCTACCTGGCGCTGCTGACCGGACCGACCATCATGATGGGCTGGGTGCTCGGAGTGTTCCAGCGCGGTCTCGGCGCGTTGCAGCGCGTCGAGGCGATCCTCGCGGAGCGCAGCGATCTGCCGGGCGACCGGGTGGCCGGGGACGGCCCGCCGCCCGCCGGCGCCGTGAGCCTGCGCGGCCTGACGTTCGCGTACGCCGGGGCGGACCGGCCGGCCCTGCGCGATATCCGCCTGGAGGTGCCGGCCGGCAGCGTCGTCGGCGTCGTCGGCCGCGTCGGAGCGGGCAAGTCGACCCTGGTACGGCTCCTGGCCGGCATCCATCCGATCGCGCCCGGGATGATCATCCTCGGCGGGCGCGACCTCACGACCATTCCTACGGCGCAGCTGCGCGCCCGCCTGGGATATGTGCCGCAGGAGACCTTCCTGTTCTCCCGCTCCGTCGCCGAGAACATCGCCCTCGGCCGGCCCGGGGTGGAACGTGCCGACATCGAGCGGGTCGCCGCGCTGGCGCAGCTCACCGGCGACCTGCCCGATCTGCCGCAGGGCCTCGACAGCCTCGTCGGCGAGCGGGGGGTGACCCTGTCGGGCGGCCAGCGCCAGCGGGTGGCTCTGGCCCGCGCTCTGCTCATGGACCCGGCCCTGCTGATCCTCGACGACGCGCTGAGCAGCGTCGACGCCGAGACCGAGGAGGCGATCCTCAAGGGCCTGCGCGGCTTCCTGCGCGACCGGACCACCTTCGTGATCGCGCACCGGGTCTCCACCCTCCTCGACGCCGACCTGGTGGTCGCCCTCAACGACGGGCGGGTCGCCGAGGCGGGACGCCCCGCCGACCTGCTGGCCGCCGGCGGCGCGTTCGCCGCCATGGTCCGGCGGCAGCAGATCGAGCGCGAGCTGGAGATCCTGTGAGCCCCGCAGCGGCCGACGACGAGGTGCTGGGGCGCGTCTACGACGCCCGCCTGGTGCGCCGCCTGCTGGAGTACGTCCGGCCGCAGACCCGCCTGATCGCGGCCTCGCTCGCCCTGATGTTCGCCGTCACCGCCGCGGGGCTCGTCCAACCGTGGCTGATCAAGCGCCTCATCGACGAGCACATCGTCACCCGGCGGTTGGCGGGCGCGGGGTCGATCGCCCTGCTCTATCTCGCGGTCTTCCTGGTGGAGCAGGTCACCCGCTATCTCCAGCTCTACACGATGGAGCGGACCGGTCAGAACATCATCCGGACGCTGCGCGATCGGGTGTTCGCCCACCTGCAGCGCTGCGACCTGGCCTTCTTCGACCGTTACCCGGTCGGCCGGCTGATGACGCGCGTCACCACCGACGTCGAGTCGCTCGCCGACCTGTTCTCCTCCGGCGTGGTGTCGCTCCTCGGCGACAGCCTCAAGCTCGCCGCCATCGTCGTCATCCTGCTGTGGCTCGATGCCCGCCTGGCGCTGGTGACCTTCACCATCGTGCCGGCCCTGTTCCTGCTGTCGGTCTTCTTCCGCGGCCGCATCCGGCAGGCCTACCGCGACGTGCGCCGGCGGATCGCCCGAATCAACGCCTACCTCCAGGAAGCCATCAGCGGCATGCTGCTGATCCAGCTGTTCCGCCGCGAGGCCGAGGACCGACGGCTGTTCGATTCGATCAATCGGGAGCACCGCGACGCCGAGCTGCGCTCGGTCGTCTTCGAGTCGTCGTTCTCGGCGATCATCGAGCTGATCGGCGCATTGGCGACGGCGGCCATCCTCTGGTACGGGGGCGGGCGCTTCCTGCGCGGGGCGCTCACCCTGGGGACGCTGGTGGCGTTCCTCGAGTACACCGGCCGGTTCTTCGCGCCGATCCGCGATCTGTCCGGCTTCTACGCCGTGCTGCAGGCGGCGATGGCGTCGCTGGAGAGGATCTTCGCGCTTCTCGACGATCGGCCGGCGATCGTCTCCCCGGCGGTCGCTCAGCCTGCGGCCGCGGCGTCCGGGCGCGTCGAATTCGACGCGGTGCGCTTCGCCTACGCGCCGGGCCGCGAGGTTCTGCGGGACATCAGCCTGACGATCGAACCGGGCGAAAAGATCGCCCTCGTCGGGGCGACGGGCTCCGGCAAGACGACCCTGGTGAAGCTCCTCATCCGGCTGTATGACCCCACCAGCGGAACAATACGCCTCGATGGCCGCGAGCTCCGTGACCTGCCGCTGCCGTGGCTGCGGCGGCAGATCGGCATCGTGCTGCAGGATCACTTCCTGTTCACCGGCACGGTCGCCGACAACATCGCCTTCGGCTGCGGTCCCCTGGCTTCGGAACGAATCGAGGCCGCGGCCCGCCTGGTGCACGCCGACGAGTTCATCCGCCGGCTGCCGGGCGGTTACGGCGAGCCGCTGCTCGAGCAGGACGCCCTGCGGGCCCTCCTGCGCGGGCGCACCGCCATCCTGATCGCGCACCGCCTGTCGACCATCGCGGGAGCCGACCGGATCCTGGTCATGCACCACGGCCGGCTGGCGGAGCAGGGCACCCACCGCGCGCTCCTGGCGCGCGGCGGCATCTATGCCCGGCTGTGCGCGCTGCAGTTCGGCTGGGAGGAGGAGCTCAATGCCCGCGGGGCGCGCGCCGCCGCCGCAGGCGCGGCCGACGCGGGCGCCGGGCCGGAGGAACCGCTGTTCGCGGAGCCGCGGGTCGCCACCGATGGAGAGCCAGCCTGAGCCGCCCGGTGAGCGAGACCCGTATCCCCTCCAGCCGCAGCCGGGCCCGCTGTTCCAGAGCGGCATCGCCCCCGAGGCTGATCCGCCCCTGGACGTTGACGACGCGGTGCCACGGCACGGGCCGGCCGGCGACCGCCAGGCGGTCCGGCAGGGCCGCCATCGCCCAGCCGACGGTGCGTGCCCCGTTCGGAAGGCCGGCCAGGCGCGCGACCTGCGAGTAGGTCGCCACCCGGCCACGCGGGATGCGGGCGACGATCGCCCAGATGCGTCCGAACAGCCCGCCCCCGGGCCCTCCGCCCGCCGCCGGCCGGCCGGGCGCGATCCGACGCATCAGTAGCGGCGCAACTGCTCGAGGTAGGCCTGGTGATTGCGCCGGGTCTCGCCGAGGGAGTCGCCGCCGAACTTGTCCAGAAACGCCTCGCTCAGGACGATCGCGGTCATCGCCTCGCCGACGACGCCGGCGGCGGCGATGGCGGTCACGTCGGTTCGTTCGACCTGGGCATCGAATGCCTCTTTCGACTTGAGGTCGACGCTGTGCAGCGCCTTCGGCAGGGTCGACAGCGGCTTGACGTAGGCGCGCAGCCGGATCTCCTCGCCGTTGGTCATGCCGCCCTCGATGCCGCCCGCGTGGTTGGTCCGCCGGGTGAACCGGCGGGCGGCCTGGTCGTAGAAGATCTCGTCATGGAACTCCGAGCCGCTCGCCGCGGCCGATTCGACGCCGGAGCCGCAGGAGAACGCCTTGATCGATTGGATGGAGCAGATGGCGGCCGCCAGGCGGGCGTTCAACCGCATGTCCCAGTGACGGTGGCTGCCGAGCCCGGGCGGCACGCCGCGGGCCACGACCTGGAACGACCCCCCCACCGAGTCGCGCGAGCCCATGGCGCGGTTGATCTCCTCGATCATCCGCTTCTCGACATCCGGATCGGCGCAGCGCAGCGGCGAGCCCTCCGCCGCACGGATCTCCTCCCAGGTCTTCTCGGTGCCGGGAGGCAGCCCGCTCGCGCCGACGGACAGCGTGTGGCTGGCGATGGCGATGTCGATCTGCGCCAGGAACGCCTTGCAGACCGCCCCGACCGCGACGCGGGCCGTGGTCTCGCGCGCCGAGGCGCGCTCCAGGATGTCGCGCGCATCGTCGACGTCGTATTTCAGCGCCCCCGGCAAATCGGCGTGTCCCGGCCGCGGCCGCGTCAGCCGCTTCTTCTCCGCGTCGGTCAGCTCGATCGGGTCGATCGCCATCGCCTGCTGCCAGTTCGGCCAGTCACGGTTGGCGATCATCATGGAAATCGGGCTGCCGAGCGTCCGGCCATGCCGCACGCCCGAGAGGATCTCGACCCGGTCCTGCTCGATCTTCATCCGCCCGCCGCGGCCGTAGCCGTGCTGACGGCGCTTCAGCTCCCGGTCGATGTCGTCGCGGACGAGGGGCAGCCCCGCCGGGAGCCCGTCCAGGACGGCGATCAGGGCCGGGCCGTGCGATTCGCCGGCGGTGAGAAAGCGCAGCATGGGCGCCGATTATGGCGGAGCGCTCGCGGCACTGTCAACGCCGCGCGGCGCGCGCTTGATCCGGCCCTCCCGGACGTGTAGATTGGGGCGCTTTTCCAAACGACGGGGCGGGCGTGAAGATCCTGACGGCACAGCAGATGCGGGCCATCGACCGGCGCGCCATCACGACCTTCAAGGTGCCGGAGATCGTGCTGATGGAAAACGCCGGCCGGGCGTTGTTCACGTTTCTGCGCGCCACCTTCGCGCCGCTCGGCGATCGGCGCCTGCTGCTGCTGATCGGACCGGGGAACAACGGCGGCGACGCTCTGGTCCTGGCGCGCCATCTCGCCAACGCCGGCATCCCCTTCGAGGCCCTGCTGTTTGCCCGCCCCGGCGCGCTCCGGGGCAGCGCGGCGATCAACCTGGTGGCGCTGCGCCGCGCCGCCGGCGGGCCGCGCCCGGTCACCCGCCGGCGCGACTGGTCGCGCGAGCGGCGGCGGCTGCGTCGATCCGACATCATCGTCGACGGCATCCTCGGGACCGGCCTGTCCCGGCCGGCCGGAGGGCTGCTCGCGGCCGTGTTCGCCGACGTGAACGCCTCGGGGGCGACCGTGGTCGCCGTCGACATCCCCTCCGGTCTGTCGGGTGACACGGCGTCCGTCCCGGGCCCCTGCCTCGCCGCCGA
>JAGYID010000048.1 GCA_018606725.1 Acidobacteriota bacterium | reverse complement strand
AGGGCGGAACGCTCGAGATCGCACACCAGGAGGGCCTCCTCGATGACCGGAGCCTGCGCCACCGCTTCCCCCGCGGGGTCGAAGACGCACGAGCCGCCGCTGAAATTCACTCCATCTTCGAAGCCGACCCGGTTGGCGTAGAGCACGAACGCGGTCTGGATCTGCGCCGTCACTTTGATCAGATCCTTCCACAGCGCGTGGCTCAAGAGTCCCTGCCGGCGGTCGATCCCCTCGGTCGGACCCGCCGACAGAACGAGCAGGTAGTCCGCCCCATCCTGCGCCAGTACGAGGGAGGTGGACGGATGCCAGAAATCCTCGCAGATCAGGATTCCGAAGCGGCCGAGCCGGGTGCGGAACGCCTGCAGCCTTTCGCCCGCGGCGAAGTAGCGTCCTTCGTCGAACATTCCATAGGTCGGCAGGTAGACCTTTCGGTGTACGTGGCGGATCCGGCCACCCTCGAGGTAGGCGGCGGCGTTGTAGAACCGGTGGCCCTCCGATTCCTCGACCAGGCCGACGACGAGGGCGATGCGGCGGCTCAGATCGAACAGCGGCTTGAGGACGGGCGGCGGTCGATCGAGCCGGAGCGCCACATGGGTGACCAGATCCTGCAGGAGATAACCGGTCAGACTCAGTTCGGGGAAGACCAGCAGGTCGGCGCCACGTCGCACGGCTTCGAGCCCCAGGCGCCGGTGCAGCGCGACGTTCGCCACGACGTTGCCCAGCACGGGCTCCACCTGCGCCAGGGCGACGCGCAGGGATGCGCTGCCCGCGCGTGGGTTGGATGAGGTCTCCGCCATAGGGTGCGTATCGCTTGTAAAGGGCCGCGATCGTACCACAGGAAAGCGGGCGCATGGCCACGCAAGTGCCCGGTTTTCTTTACTTTGCCCATGCCCTCTGCTAGCATGGCCCGCGCCACAAGCGGCATCCGGCCGGAGCGAGCGACCGATGACCAACCGCAGGCCCGCCGTCGCCGGGCAGTTCTACCCCGGCGACCCGGCCGCTCTCAAAAACGATCTGCAGCTCCTGACGGGCGGGGGAACGCCGCCCCAGGAGCCGCGCGCTGTCGCGCTGATGGTGCCGCATGCCGGCTACATGTATTCCGGACGCGTGGCGGGGGTCACCTACACGGCGGCCCGGCTGGCGTCGCGAATCGTCATCCTCTGTCCCAATCATACCGGGGTGGGCGAGCCGATTGCCCTTTACGACGAGGGAGCCTGGGACACACCCCTGGGGGCGGTGCCGGTCGATGCCCCGCTGGCCCGCGCCATCCTCGAGGGATGTGGTGCGGCCCGCGTCGACGCTGCGGCGCACCGCGGCGAGCACGCGCTGGAAGTCCAGCTGCCGTTCCTGCAACATCTCCTCGGAAGGTTCTCCTTCGTGCCGATCTGCATCGGGACGCTGCGCCTGCCGGTGCTTCTCGATCTCGGGCGCGCCGTGGCCGCGGCGCTCGCCGCGGCGCCGGCGGAGACGATGGTGATCATCAGCAGCGACATGTCGCACTACCTGCCTGCGGATGTTGCGGAAAAGCGGGACCGCCGGGCTCTCGACCGGCTGCTGGCGCTCGACCCCGAGGGGCTCCACCGGATCGTCCTCGACGAGGACATCAGCATGTGCGGCATCGCGCCGGCGACCGCCGGCCTGCAGGCGGCGCGGCTCCTCGGGGCACGCTCGGCGCGGCTGGTCGCCTACTCGAATTCCGGCGAGACCACCGGCGATTTCAGCTCGGTGGTGGCGTACGCCGGAGTCGTCGTGGTCTGAGTGGCGAGAATCTCCCCTGATCGGGACGACGTGCGACGCACACGGTGTCTCCTCTTGATGACCCTGATGCTCGCCGGCTCGCCGCTCGCGGCGCAGACGGGTGGAGCCCCGCCGGAGGAGCAGCCGTCCGGAGCACCGGCGGCGGACGCCCAGGGGACGCGCCGGCTCGTCAGTCCCGGCACCGGCGGCAAGAACCTCGAGATCGCCGCCGGCCCGGGCTCGGTGTTCGGCAAGGACGAGCTGATCCTCAGGGACTACGTCGATCTGCGCTACGGCAACATGCGCCTGCAGGCCGACTACGTGCGCTACCTGACGGCGACCAAGGAGGCCTACGCCGAGGGCAACGTCATCCTCGATCAGGGCCCGGCCCGTGTCACCGCCGAGAGCCTGGTGTACAACATCGAGACCGGGACCGGGACCTTCACCAGGGCGCGTGGTTACGCCGAGCCGTCGTACTACTTCGAGGCGGAGCGGGTCGACAAGATCTCGGAGAACGAGATGGTGCTGCACCAGGCGACCTTCACCGCCTGCACCCAGCCGATCCCCTACTGGAGCTTCAAGATCGGCCGCGGGCTGATCAGGGCGGACGATTACGCCTACATGCACGACCTGCGTTTCAAGCTCGGCCGCGTGCCGATCTTCTACAGCCCCTACCTCGTCTGGCCGATCAAGAGCGATCGGGCCTCGGGCCTGCTGTTCCCGAACTTCGGTTATTCGCAGCGCAGCGGCACGATCATCAGCAACGCCTACTACTGGGCGATGCGACGCAACATGGACTCGACCTTCTTCCTCGACTACATGTCGCTGGCCGGTTACGGCACCGGTCTGGAATATCGCTACGTGCCGACCGAGCACGGGCGCGGCTATTTCAGCGGCTATTACATCCGCGACCAGGTGGCCAAGGAGGAAAATCGCCCTGGCGTTCCGGTCGATCGCTGGGTGATCAACTATACCCACACTCAGAGCTTCGGCGACGACTGGCGGATGATCGCCAACGCCAACTTCATCAGCGACTTCGACTACTACCGCGACTTCGAGCGCGATCTGAGGTTGTCGACCAACCCGCAGGCGCTCAGCAACGTGTTCGTGACGCACAACTGGGGTTTCTACTCGTTGAACCTCCTCGCCGAGCGCCGCGAGCAGCTGCTGAGCGTCCGGGCCGAGCCGATCACGGTCGGTGAGCCGGTGTTCTCCACCCGCGAGGAGAGCGTGGTGCGCTGGGTCCTCCCGGAAGTCGAGCTGCGCGGCCGGCGGCAGCGGCTGGGCAGCTCGCCGCTGTTCTTCGGGGTCGAGGCGTCGGGCGACTATCTGAGCACCGGGGCGGAGAACGCCGTGTACGGGCGGGTCGATCTCAGCCCGGTCCTGTCGTCGCAGCTGTCGCCGGTGCCGTGGCTGGATTTGAACATCTCGGCCGGCCTGCGCGACACCTTCTACACCCGCAGCCAGCGGATCGACATCGGCTGCGACCACGAGCCCGATACCGGTGACTTCGGCGAAGGCAACGGCCGGCGGGACACGGAGGATGCCAACCTCAACGGCATTTTCGACGCGGGTGAAGACGTCGGCTGCGATCAGCTTCCCGGCACGGGGGACTTCGGCGACGGAAACGGGGCCTTCGACGAAGAGCGGCTGACAGTCGTGGAGGACCCGCTCAATCGCCGGATTCAGACCGCCGGGCTGACGGTGATCGGGCCAAAACTGAACCGCGTCTTCATGACCCCGGACTCGTCGTTCTCCCCGCAATACAAGAACACCATCGAACCCCAGATCCGCTACATCTACCAGTCGGTGCATGTCGACAACACCAGCCAGATCATCAACTTCGATCAGATCGACACCCTCGGCGGTCGTGGCAACAATCTGACGTTCGCCCTGGTGTCGCGACTGTACGCCAAGCGGCCGGCTGCGGGTCTGGAAGAGCTGTCGGGCGCCTATGGCGGCGGGTCGCTGCCGAGCGCTTCGTTCGTCGGGAGCGGCCAGGACCAGTACTCCCAGATGCGGGAAGCGATACGACGCGACCAACGCGATCGGTCATTGGTCGGTGCCGAAACGGGGGATGGCACAGGCGCGCCGGGCGCGGAGGCGAAGCAGGCCATGAGCACGGTGGAAATCGCCTCACTGGAGATCAGCCAGGACTATTCCTTCCTGGGCCCGCTCAGCCAATCGGCAGCCCTCCAATCCGAGAGCCGGCTGTCGGCGATCAGGGCCGCCCTGCGAATCAACCCCACCCTGCGGACGAGTTTCGATATGCGCGCCAACTATGACGTGCTCTTTGACAAGGTGCGTGATGCCAGCCTGAGCGCGAACCTGCGGCACCCGCGTTATGGATTTCTTGATTTCACCTGGTCGATGCAGCGCGACCTGGAAACCGAGGCCTTTCTCGGAAGCGCGGCCGCCGATAACGCCCTCCTGCTTCGCAACCAGATCGGGGTTCTGGGAGAGACCAGCCTGCTGGGCCGGCGGTTCCTGGTCGGCGCGCAGTTGAACTACGAGCTGGGCGATGTTGCCGCCGGCGAACCCAGGCTCCGGGACCAGCGGTACCGGCTGGGCTACAACACCCAGTGCTGCGGCTTTCAGTTCGAGTGGTTGAGCCGCAACTACCAGGACAGCAACCAGCAGGAGTTCCGTTTCCTGATCAACCTGAAGGGAATCGGCAACGTCCTCGATCTGCAGTCCGGAAATGGCGGCTCGCTGCCCGGCACCTATCCGCCCTCCTACACGGGGTATTTCCAGTGAACCAGGCTCTGAGGTCGCCACTGGTCCTGGGAGCCGGCGGCATGCTCGGGCGCGCGCTCGCCGCTCTCATCGAGGAGCGCTGCCCCGGGGCGGTCTCGGCGACCCGCGCCGAGGCCGACATCACCGATCGCTTCAGGCTCGAGGCCGAGGTCGAACGTCTGGCGCCGGACGCCATCATCAATTGCGCCGCCTTCACCGATGTGGACGGCTGCGAGACCGATCCGGACGGCGCCCGCCGCGTCAATGCCGAAGGGGCGGAGAACGCCGCCCGTGCCGCCGCCGCGGCCGGCTGCCGGCTGGTGCATATCAGCACCGACTTCGTGTTCGATGGCGCCCGCCGGGTGCCCTATCTGGAGACCGACCCGCCGGCCCCGCTGTCGGTCTACGGTCGCACCAAGCTGGAGGGGGAGACCAGGATCGCGGCGGTTCTCGACGATCATCTCATCGTGCGCTCATCGTGGCTGTACGGAGCCGGACGAGGCAATTTCGTCGATCTGATACGGCGCCGGGTGCTTGCCGGGGAACGCGTGCGGGTGGTCCGCGATCAGTCCGGTTCACCGACCTGGGTGGTCGATCTGGCGCGGGCGATTCTGGCGCTCCTCGCGACCCGGCACCGGGGCGTCGTGCACTTCGCCAATGCCGGGAGCTGCTCCCGTCACGAGCTGGCGGTCGAGATCGCCCGCGTCGTCTGTCCGGCGCCGCCGCCGATCGAGGCGATCACCACCTCGGAGGCCGGGCGGCTGGCGGCGCGACCCGCCAGCTCGGCGCTCGACACGGCGCTCTACACACGGCTGACCGGCGAGCGACCGCGTGCCTGGCCGGAGGCGCTGCGCCAGTATCTCACCCAGGGCGCGGATCGGACGGGAGGCGCATGAGGGTCCTGGTCACCGGAGCGACCGGCTATCTCGGCACGCGGGTGGTGGCGCGCTTGATGGCCTCCGGTCACGAGGTGATCGGAATGGCGCGTCCCGGTCGGGAGGCGGCCCTGCCCCCGGGGTGCGCAGCCGCCCTGGGTGACGTGCGCGATCCAGGATCGCTGCGTCGAGCGCTCCGCGGCTGCGAGGCGCTGGTTCATCTCGCTGCCCTGGTGAGAGTCTGGACCCGCGATGCGCGCGAGTTCGACCGGGTGAACGTCGAGGGACTCGTGGCGACGCTGCGCGCGGCGGAGGAGGCCGCGGTGCGGCGGGTCGTCTACACCTCCTCCATCGTGGTGCTCGGGCCCACCGACGGCGCCATCCGGGACGAGGCCTTCGAGCGCGCCGACTTCGCCTTCCACACGGACTACGAGCGGAGCAAGTGGATCGCCGACAGGGTGGCGCGCGACCGGGCCGCCGCCGGGCAGCCGATCGTGTTCGTCTACCCTGGCGTGGTCTATGGCCATGGGGCCGGCACGGAAGGAAACCTGCTCGACGGCACCCTGCGCGACTATCTGGCCGGGAGGCTGCGCACTCGCCTGGGCCGCAGCGATCTCCGGATCTGCTATGCGTACGTCGAAGACGTCGCCGAGGGGCATCGGCTCGCCCTGGAACGCGGCGCGCCGGGACCGGGGTATGTGCTGGGCGGCGACAACGCCACCCTGCAGGAGTTGTTCGCCCATCTCGAGGCGATCACCGGCATCGAGCCGCCTCGACGCGTGGTCCCGTACTGGGTGGCGGAGACGATCGGCCGGTTGCTGCGGGCCCGCGCCCGGCTGACCGGGATCCCGCCCGTCATCACCGACGGGGTCGTGGCGACGTTCCGCCACGAGTGGGCCTACAGCAGCGAGCGGGCCCGGCGTGAGCTCGGCTACCGTCCGACGCCCCTGCGCGACGGGTTGACGCGCACCATCGAGGCGTTGCGCCGGGAGATGGGGCGCCCCGCGACGGCCGGGGAACCCCCGAAGCCGGGGAGTCGGCCGGAGGCCGGCGCCTGATGGGGACGCAGAGCGAAGCCCTTCGGAAGGCGGTGCACGCCGGGACCGGCGCGTTTGCGCTGCTCCTGCGCGACCTGAGCGCGCCGGAGGCCGCGGCCGTCGCGGCGGCGGCGGTCCTGTTCAACCGTTATGGATTGCCGCTGCTGGCGCCGCAGTTGTTCCGGGCGGACGAGCGACGCCGCCTCTGGGGCTCGGGAATCGTCCTGTACCCGATCGCGGTCCTGCTCCTGATCGTGCTGTTTCATCATCGGTTGGACGCGGCCGCCGCCGGCTGGGTGGTGCTGGCCGCGGGTGACGGAACGGCGGGGCTCGTGGGGCGCAGACATGGCCGCCGGCGGCTGCCATGGAACAGGACCAAGACCATCGAAGGAACGGCCTCGTTCTCCCTGGCAGCGGCGCTGGCGGTGTTCGGAACGCTCGTCTGGATGGGACGCTCCCCCGCGGCAGCGGCCCTGATCGCCATTCCGGTGGCTCTGTTTGGCGCGTTCGTGGAATCTCTGCCATGGCGGTTGGACGACAACCTGACGGTGCCGCTCCTCTCCGGTCTGTTCGCCTGTGGCCTCCTGGCGATCGATCCGGGGCGACTCGCGGACGCCGCCCCAGAGGTGCAGCGCAATCTGGTCCTTGGACTGGCGATCAACGGGATGATCGCGGCGTTGGCGCTGCGGGCCGGAGCGGTCGATGTCTCGGGGATGTTCGGCGGTGCAGCGATCGGCACCCTGACCTTCGGGTTCACCGGCTGGGCGGGGTATGCGGTGCTGCTGTCATTCTTCGTGCTCGGCTCGGGGGCGACGCGTCTCGGCTACCGTCGCAAGGCGCGCCTCGGCATCGCGCAGGAGAAGAAGGGCGCCCGCTCGGCCCGCCACGCGCTGGCCAACTGCGGCGTGGCGGTCTATCTCGGGCTGCTTGTGATCGGTGCGACGCGGGGCGCCTTCTACCTGGTGGCGTTTGCCTGTGCCTACGCCACCGCAGCATTCGACACGGTGAGCAGCGAAGTGGGTCAGGCGTACGGCGGCCGGCCGGTCATGGTGACCACCCTGCGCCGGGTTCCTCCCGGCACCAACGGGGCGGTTTCCTGGGTCGGGACCGGGGCCGGCTTCCTGGCGGCGGCGGCGGTCGGGCTGGTGGCCTGGGCCGGGGGCCTGATCGGGCCGCTGATGCTGGGCCCGCTGCTGGTCGCGGCCTTCATCGGCTCGACCGCCGACTCGTTCCTGGGCGCAACGCTCGAGGCGCGCGGCCTGATGGACAATGACGCGGTGAATTTCTCCAACACTCTGGTGGGCGCCTTGGCCGGCACCGCCTTCGCGACGCTGGTCGCGGCGGCGGGGTAGGGGGATGCGGGTGGTTGAGGCGGCGGTCGGGCGGCTCCAGGGATTCGCGGCGCGAGCCCGCGTCTATTTCACCTTCACCCGCCCGTTCACGCTTCTGCCGCCGACGTTCGGGGTGGTTTCCGGGGCCTTGACCGCTTTCGGCTCCGCCCACAACCCCGACCCGGCTCGCCGCTTCTCTCTGCCGGTGCTGGCGAGCATCGTCCTCGGCTGCTGCTGCGCCGCGCTCCTGAACGCCGCGAGCAATGTCATCAACCAGTACCACGACGTGGAAATCGATCGGAGAAACAAGCCGCAGCGACCGCTGCCATCCGGTGCGATCGCGCCAGGCGCCGCTCTCTGGTATGCCGCCGTCCTCTATGTCCTGGCGATCGGTCCGACCTGGCTGATCGTGCCTTACCCGCGCTCGACGTTCATCGACCGGGTGGGGGCGCCGCTCGTCGAGCACCACTGCTTCTTCGTTTTCCTCGCCGGCATGATCCTGACCTTCGTCTACTCCGACCCGGACTGGGGGCGCACCAAGCGGTTCGGGGCCTGGGCGAACCTGACGATCGCGGTGCCACGCGGCTGCCTGCTGAAGGTGGCCGGATGGTCGATGGTCGGGAGCGCTTTGTACCTGGAGCCCTGGTACATCGGCTCGATCTTTCTGCTGTTCCTGCTCGGGGCGACGACCAGCAAGGATTTCTCCGATATGGAAGGGGACGCCGCGCACGGCTGCCGCACCCTGCCGATCCGCTACGGCGTGAAGGCGGCGGCGCGCTTCATCGCCCCGTTCTTCGTCCTGCCGTGGCTGCTGATACCCCTCGGGGCGATCTTGCCGGAGCCGTTCCGTGGGAGCGGGCCGATCCTGACCGGCAACGCCCCGGCGCTCACGCTTCTCGGAGCCGTGCTGGCCGCCTGGGGCGCGTGGACGGCGCGCCTGATTTTGCGCGATCCGGCGTCGCTCGCCAGCCACGAGAACCACCCCTCCTGGACCCACATGTACCTGATGATGATGCTGGCGCAGATCGGTTTCGCAGTCGCCTACTTGGTTTAAGCCGCGAGGCTCGCCTGGGCGGCGCGGACGGGTGACAGCCAGCAATGGCGCCGGAGGCTCAGTCGGTTGAAGGAGCGGCAGCCCGGCGGGCAACGCGGACGCGCGCCGGCCGGAGGAGCGCGCCGCGGAGGGTGAAGCCGCCTGTCAGCTCGGCGGTCACGAGCCCGTCTCGTTCGGGGTCGTCCGTCGGCTCGGTCTCGACCGCTTCAGCGAACGCCGGATCGAACGGCTGGCCGACCACCTGAATCCGCTCGGCCCCTTCGGAGGAGAGAACCTGGAGCAGGTGGTCGCGGGTGATGGTGACTCCCTGGAGAAGGGACGGGGTCTCAGGAGCCGTCGGCACAGCCGCGATCGCCCGGTCGAGGTCGTCGAGCACCCCGAGCACGCCGCGCATGATTCCGGCGCGGGCGATGTCAACCCGCCGCTCGAGATCCCGCTGCAATCGATCGCGAAATGCCTCCCGGTCCTGCTCGAGCCGGACGTAGGCCGACGAGATCTCCCGGGTGCGGCGCTCGGCTTCCTCGGCACGCGTCTTCAGCTCCTCGACGACGGTTGGCAGCCGCGGCACAGCGGCCTCCACGGAGTCGTCGCGGAACTCCGGCCGCCGGTCGATGACGGCGAACGGGCGATCGCTGGAGTCGGTTTCCTTGTCTTTCACGACATCCTCGCCCGGGGGGTGCGGACAGCGCCGACCATGGATCAGCGGCCGGTCAGCCGTCGAATCCGCTCGCGGATCGGCGGATGCGTGCTGAACAGGTTGAGCAGCGCCTGACCCGAGAATGGCTTGACGATGAACAGGTGACTCGAGGCCGGCCCGGCGCTCGTCATCGGGATCCGTTTGTTGTAGTCCTCGAGCTTCTGCAGGGCGTTGGCCAGGCCATAGGGATTGTGGGTCATCTCGGCGCCGCTGGCGTCCGCCTGGTATTCCCTCGATCGGGACACCGCCATCTGGATCAGCATGGCCGCGATCGGGGCCACGATGATGGTGGCGAGCAGCGCCAGCGGGTTGCCGCCGCCCTCGCGCTGGTCGCGCTGACCGCCCCCGAAGATGGCGGCGAACTGGGCCATGCGGGCGACGACCATGATTGCTGCGGCCAGCGTCGCTGCGACCGAGCCGATCAGAATGTCGCGATTGCGGACGTGCGACAGCTCGTGGGCGAGGACGCCCTCCAGCTCCTCGGCGTTGAGCAGCCTGAGGATGCCGTGCGTGACCGCCACGGCGGCATGCTTCGGATCGCGGCCGGTTGCGAAAGCGTTCGGCGCATCCTCGGGGATGACATAGACGCGGGGCACCGGCATGCCGGTGCGCCCCGCGAGGCGTTCGACGATGTCGAACAACTGCGGCGCCTGATCGCGCGTGACCGGCTGGGCCCGGTACATCGCCAGGACGATCTTGTCCGAGAACCAGTAGGAAAGAAGGTTCATGCAGGCCGCGATCCCGAGGGCCACGATCATGCCCTGCCGGCCGGCTACCGCCTGGCCGAGCACGATGATCAGGGCCGACAGAAGCCCCAGGAAAAAGGCGGTCTTGAGCGTGTTCATGGAAATCGTTGTCTCCTCTCGGTTCGAGCCTCCGGAGCGCCGTGCCACAGCGGCAGGGGGAACGAAGGCGTCGCCATTCTATCGCATGCGGAGCGGGTCGAATAACGGCTTGCGCCGCTCACTTCACCTCGACGCGGATCGCCTTGGCCTGCGTCTCCTGCTTCTTCGGCAGGGTCACTTCCAGGACGCCGTTCTTGTGGGTGGCCTTGATGGCGGACTGGTCGATGTTGACGGGCAGGCTGAAGGAGCGGACGAACAGGCCGTGGGGGCGCTCGGCCCGGTGGTAATCCTCCGGCCGGACGTCAGCCGGAAACCGGCGCTCGCCCCGCAGGACGAGGACGTGGTCGTCCACCTTCAACTCGATCTCGTTCTGCTCCATGCCCGGCAGATCGGCGCGCAGGAGGATCCGCTCGCGGGTTTCGACGATATCGACCGGCGGCGACCACTGCCCGGCCTCGATGTTCTCCTGACCGGGGTGCCTCGCCAGCCCGTCCTGAAACAAGCGGTTCATGCGGTCCTGAATCGTCAACAACTCGCGAAATGGGTCCCATCGGGTCACGGTCATCGTCGTCCTCCCTGTCGATCGTGATGATATCGACTGCCCGGCACGGTCATCGACCGCGCCGGCGCCCCCCCTGCGTGATCGGCTCCGGCGCCTGCGCCTTCTCAAGGGTCATCTCACTCCGGGCGGACGACCAGTCGGCGCGAATCACGTCGCCCGGCGCGAACGCCCCTTCGAGCATCCGGCGCGCCAGCGGGTCCATGACCTGGCGTTGCAGCGTCCGCTTCAAAGGCCTGGCACCGTACTGCGGGTCGTACCCCGCCTCGGCGAGGTGCGCCTTGAGGGCTGGCGTCACCCCGAGGCTCACCTGCCGGCCTCGCAGCACCTGGTTGAGCCGGGCGATCTGAATCTCCACAATCCTCGCCAGGTCCGTCTTCCCGAGATTGTTGAACAGGACGACCTCGTCGATGCGGTTGAGGAATTCCGGCCGGAACTGACGCTTGAGCTCCTCTTCCACGCGCCGCCGGAGGCCGGCTCGATCGCGGTCGCCCCATTCCTGGATCAGGCCCCCGGCGAGATTGGAGGTCATGACGATGAGAACGTTCTTGAAGTCGACGGCGCGGCCCTTGCCGTCGGTCAGCCGGCCATCGTCGAGGATCTGCAGCAGGACGTTGAAGACATCGGCATGGGCCTTCTCGATCTCATCAAAGAGCACGACCGCATAGGGCCGCCGACGCACGGCCTCCGTGAGCTGGCCGCCTTCCTCGTAGCCGACATAGCCGGGAGGCGCGCCGATCAGGCGGGCGACGGCGTGCTTCTCCATGTATTCCGACATGTCCAGGCGGATCATCGCCCGCTCATCGTCGAACAGGAATTCGGCAAGCGCGCGCGCCAGCTCGGTCTTGCCGACGCCGGTCGGGCCCATGAACAGGAAC
This sequence comes from Acidobacteriota bacterium, assembly GCA_018606725.1. Lineage (GTDB taxonomy): Bacteria > Acidobacteriota > Polarisedimenticolia > Gp22-AA2 > Gp22-AA2 > JAGYID01. Next base: position 11,722 of record JAGYID010000048.1, on the reverse strand, counting down.
GAGCCGGTCGGCCGGTTGGGGTCCGATAACCCCGCGCGGGCGCGCCGGACCGCTTGGCTGACCGCGGCGATCGCCTCTTCCTGTCCGACGACGCGCTCGCGCAACCGCTCTTCCATGTGCAGAAGCCTCTGGACTTCCCCTTCCAGCATCTTGCTGACCGGAATCCGGGTCCAGCGCGACACGATCGCCGCCACGTCTTCTTCGTCGACCTCCTCCTTCAGCATCGGGCGACCGGCCTGCAGGGTCACCAGCCGGCGATTGGCTTCGGCGAGCTTCTTCTCGAGACCCGTCAACTGGCCATAGCGAAGCTCGGCGGCCTGAGTGAGGTCGCCCTGCTTCTCGGCCTGCTCGGCGCGGGTGCGGGTCCGTTCGATCGCCTCCTTCACCCCGCGGATCTCCTGGATCGCCTCCTTCTCGGTCTTCCAGCGGGCCTTGAGGGCATCGCTCTCCTCGCGCAGCCGTGCGAGGTCGCGGCCGATGTCCTCCAGCCGCGCCCGGCTGCCGGGGTCAGTCTCCTTCTCCAGGGCCTTCTGTTCAATCGCCAGCTGCACGGCGCGACGATCGAGAGCGTCGATATCGTGCGGCAGCGAGTCAATCTCGATGCGCAAACGCGAGGCGGCCTCGTCCACCAGGTCGATTGCCTTGTCGGGCAGGAAGCGATCGGTGATGTAGCGGTTCGACAGGGTGGCTGCGGCAATCAGGGCCGCGTCCTTGATGCGCACGCCGTGGTGCACCTCGTAGCGTTCCTTGAGCCCGCGCAGGATCGCGATGGTGTCCTCGACGCTCGGTTCGCCGACGAGAATCGGCTGAAAGCGTCGCTCCAGGGCGGCGTCCTTCTCAATGTGCTTGCGGTACTCGGTCAGCGTCGTCGCCCCGACGCAGCGCAGCTCGCCGCGCGCCAGCGCGGGCTTGAGCATGTTCGAGGCGTCGATGGCGCCTTCCGCGGCACCGGCGCCGACGAGAGTGTGCAGCTCGTCGATGAACAGGATGTAGCGGCCTTCGCCCTGCTCGACCTCGCGGAGCAGCGCCTTGAGGCGGTCTTCGAACTCGCCGCGGTATTTCGTCCCGGCGATCAGGGAGCCGAGATCGAGGGAAATGACCTCCTTGCTCTTCAGCCCCTCCGGCACATCGCCGTCGACAATTCTTCGCGCCAGGCCCTCGACGATCGCGGTCTTGCCGACGCCCGGCTCCCCGATGAGGACCGGATTGTTCTTGGTGCGGCGCGACAGGACCTGCACGACCCGTCGGATCTCCTCGTCCCGGCCGATGACCGGGTCAAGTTTGCCGCGGCGGGCCAGGTCGGTCAGGTTTCGAGCGAACTTTTCGATCGTCTGGAAGGTATCCTCGGGGTTTTGCGTGGTCACCCGCTGGCTGCCACGGACGGTGCGCAGCGCCTCCAGTACCTTCCCGGAGGCGACCCCCGCATCGCGCAGCAGCTCGGCGGCAGGGGAGCGGGATTCGATGAGCGCCAGCAGCAGGTGCTCGACCGAGACGAACGCGTCGCGGATCTGCTCCGCACGTTTCTCGGCATCCTCGATGATCAACCGCAGACGGTCGCCCAGCACAGGCGCACTGCCGCCCTGGACGCTCGGGCGGCTTTCGAGATGCTCTCGGAGACGAGCGCGCAGCTTCTCGACGTCGGTGCCGATCCGCTGCAGAAGAATCGGCGCCAGGCCACCCTCCTGTGTCAGCAACGCCTGCAGGAGGTGCTCGGGGGCGATCTCCGGGTGACCGTGCTGAAGTGCAGCCGCTTGCGCGGCTTGCAGCGCTTCCTGAGACTTGATCGTCAGTTTTTCGAGATTCATTGCGATCAGGCCCTATCGTGACCGTCGATTAGTATTGATACGAAGAACACTATAAAGATTGAGTCTATCGTTGTCAAGTATTTTCACTGATCAGATAAGATTAATATAAACAAGTACTTAGATATGTCAATACAGTTCTTATGCGTGGGTTACACGACAGGCGGCCGCCACCGGCTGAATGGTATGGAGACTCAGGCGCCGGTACCGTGGATATCCGACCCGACGGGCGTCGACGGGCCGGCGGGCACAGGCTGTTCATCCTCGGCGAGGAACTTGTCGATCATCTCGAGGCATCGCCGCGTGTGAGTCAAGAACAGGTGGTGCCCGGTACCGCGGATGGACTCGAGTCGCATGCGGGGATAGACGGCCGGGAGCGAGCGAATCGACTCGAACGGGGCCACAGTATCCCTCTCTCCATGGACCAGCAGGATCGGGATCGGGGGGACAGCCGGAAGGATCCGGTCAACCGGGTAATTCAGCAGGCAATGCTCCAACGTCGAGGTCAACGAGCGGAATGTGAACTTGTGGGCGTCGACGATCACCGACCAGGGGAATCGAAACAGATAGCGCAGCGTGATTTCCAGGCCGCTCCGCTTCATCTGCGCCAGGGTTTCGCGGAGCGAGTGCTCATTGAACAGTCGGCGGTAGTGAGGTGAGCCCCTCCAGAAGCGAGCGTGGGCCGTTTGCGGGTCGGAGAAGCGGGGCACGCTGAACAGCACCATCCGGCGCACGTGAGCGCCATAGCGGGCCGCATATTCCAGCGCAATCAGGCTGCCGAGCGAATGGCCGACGATGGTGAGCGGCCGACCGGCCAGCCCGATCTCCTCGACCAGGTTCCGCACGCTGTCCCGGAAGACGTCCATGGTGTAATCGATTTCCGGCTTCGGAGAGAGTCCGAACCCCAGCAGATCGGGCAGGACCAGGCGGTAGCGCAGCGACAGCGGGCGGACCCGCTTCTGCCAGTAACGCCGCGAGCCGGTGATCCCGTGCAGGAACAGGATCGCTTGTCGCTCCGTCGAGCCGAGCTCGACCGAATGGAGGGGTGCGGGTCGTCGCATGATTTCGCGGCCGGTCGACTCCCGGGGGATGCAGCGAGCAGGTACGGGCCGCGAATGATAGCACGGCGCGACGCGCTTGATTTCGCGGCGGCGGCCGACTTATCATCACGGCTCGACGGCGCGCGCGTCGCGCCAGATGAAATTCCCCCTCGACCAGCGTGCACGGGTGGTGACAGCATGGTGCCGGAAGCCCTCAGTCAGACCGATCCCGAGGTCGCCGCCGCGCTGGAGGCCGAGGTCACGCGTCAATCCGACACGCTCGTCCTGATCGCCTCGGAGAACTACGCCTCGCGCGCCGTTCTTGAGGCGACCGGCTCGGTGTTCACGAACAAGTACGCGGAGGGGTATCCGGGTCGGAGGTACTACGGAGGGTGTGAGAACTCCGACACGGTCGAGCGACTGGCGATCGAGCGGGCGAAGAAAATCTTCGGGGCGGAACATGCGAACGTGCAGCCGCACTCCGGTTCCCAGGCGAACACCGCGGTCTACATGGCAATGCTCACCCCGGGCGACACGATCCTGGGAATGGACCTGTCGCACGGCGGTCACCTGACGCACGGTCACCCGCTCAATTTTTCGGGACGATTCTTCAAGGTGATCCCCTACGGGGTGCACCGCGAGACCGAGTTGCTCGACTACGACCAGCTCGACAGGCTGGCGCGACAACACCGCCCGAAACTGATCGTGGCCGGCGCCAGCGCCTACGCCCGGATCATCGATTATCCGCGCATCCGCCGCATCGCCGACGAAGTCGGCGCCTTGGTGATGGCCGATATCGCCCACGTGGCCGGGCTGATCGCCGCCGGAGTCCACCCCAATCCCACTGCCTTCGCCGACTTCGTGACCACCACGACTCACAAGACCCTGCGGGGGCCGCGCGGGGCGATCATCCTGTGCCGCGAGCGGTACGCCAAGGCGATCGACAGCGCCGTGTTCCCCGGCATGCAGGGCGGCCCGCTGATGCACGCGATCGCCGCCAAGGCCGTCGCCTTCCGCGAGGCGATGAGCGACGCCTTCCGCGATGACCAGAAGCGCACCATCGAGAACGCTGCGGCTCTGGCGCAGGCTCTGGCTGCGGGCGGGCTGCGAATCGTCTCCGGCGGGACCGACACTCACCTGTTCCTGGTCGACCTGCGGCCGCGGCGCCTGACTGGCCGGACGACCGAACAGCGGCTCGACCGCGTCGGCATCGCGCTCAACAAGAACACCATTCCCTTCGACCCGGAGAAGCCGATGATCTGCAGCGGCGTCCGGATCGGCACGCCGGCGGTGACCACGCGCGGCATGCGCCTCCCGCAGATGCGCGACATCGCCAAGCTCGTGCTGGAGACCCTCGAGGCCGAGCCGGAGGCCCGGCGGGAGGCGGCCCTGCGCGAGCGGGTCGTGGCGCTCTGCCGCGCCCACCCGATCGACCCCTGGCTCGGCCGCCGCGGCACGGGCCCGGCCGCCGCGGCCCGCCCGTCCTGATCGGCCTGCGGCACATGTCCATGGTGCCGGTTGTCCTCGATCTCGAAGGGGTCCTGTGCGTCGTCGTCGGCGCGGGGCCGGTCGCCGAGCGAAAAATCGGAACCCTGTTGCGAGGCGGCGCCCGGGTGCGCGTCGTGGCGCCGGTGGCGACCCCGGCGATCCGCGCCTGGTCGCGCCGTGGCCGGCTGGACTGGCGGCGCACGACCTGGCGGCCGGCGAGCCTGCGCGGTGCGCGGCTGGTCCTCGCCTGCGCCTCCGATGACGCCGTAAACCGGGCGGTGGCAATGCGGGCGCGTTCCGCTGGCGTCTTCCTCAGCGTGGCGGATGAGGCGGATCTCTGCACGCTGATCTGGCCGGCGGTGCTCCGGCGCGGCGAGCTCCAGGTCGCTGTCTCGACTGGCGGCGGTGTTCCGGCGGCGTCCCGGCGCGTTCGTGACGAACTGAAGTCCTCGGTCGGGCGGGAGTACGCCGCCTGGGTCCGCCTGCTCGGCGCTGCCCGGCGACGGCTGCGGTCGGCCTGTCCGGAAGCCGCCGAGCGACGGCGCCGGCTCCGGCGCCTCCTCCGGGCGCCGGTCCTGAAACTGCTGAGGGCCGGCGACGGGCTGGGAGCCCGGCGCGCGGCCTGGCGCGCCGCCGGCCTTGACTGAGCCGCCCCGAGGGGAGCGCGACGTCATGCCGACCCAGCCGGATCCGGACCGGACCGTTTACCTGGTCGACGGCACCAACAACCTCTACCGCGCCTTCTTCGCGATCCGCGGCCTGAGCACCAGCAAGGGACAGCCGACCAATGCCGTGTTCGGCTTCACCTCCATGCTGCGCAAGCTGGTGCGCGAGCACCAGCCGCGTTACCTGGCGGTGGCGTTCGACCGGGCGGAGCCGACGTTCCGCCACAAGGCCTACCCCGAGTACAAGGCCAATCGTCCCGAGACCGCCGCCGAACTGGTGGCGCAGATTCCGCTGGTGAAGGACGTCTGTCGAGTCCTCGGCGTCGCAACTCTGGAGCTCGAGGGATTCGAGGCCGACGACATCATCGGCACGCTCGCCGACCGGGCGGAACGATCCGGATTCAGCGTCGTCATCGTCGCGACCGACAAGGATCTGCTTCAGCTGGTGAGCGACCGAATCCTGGTCTACAACCCGGTCACCGACACCTTCCTCGATGCCGACGGCGTCGAGCGCGTTTTCGGCGTGCGGCCGGAAGGGGTGCTCGATGTGCTGGCGCTGAGCGGCGACGCCAGCGACAACATTCCCGGCGTCCCCGGCATCGGCGACAAGGGGGCCCGGGAGCTGGTGCGCCGCTACGGGGACGTCGAGTCGATTCTGCGATCCGCCGGCGAGGTCCAGAACAAGAGACAACGCGAAGGGTTGCAGCAGCACGCCGATTCGGCGCGTCTCAGCCGCGATCTCGCGACCATCCGGCGGGATGCGCCGGTCCCCTTCGACGCGGAAACCCTTCGTCCCGCGGCGGTCGATGCCCGGGCGGCGCACCAGCTTTTCCTGGAGCTGGAGTTTTCCGCCCTGGCGAAGGAATTCGCGACCCAGGAGGCCGACGCAGCGCCGACGGCCTGCGCCGTGATCACCGAGCGCCCCGATCTCGAGCGGCTCGCCGCTCGCCTGCGCGCCGCCGGCGTCTTTACGGTCAACCTCGAGCGGGACCACCCCGAGCCGATGCGCGCCCGAACCGTCGGCTTCGCGATCGCGGGCCCGCCCGGGGAGTCGTTCTATGTGCCGCTGGCGCACCGTTATCTCGGCGCCCCGGTGCAGGTTCCCGAGCAGGACGCGTTGGACGTCCTTCGCCCGCTTCTGGAGGATCCGACCATCGAGCGGTTGGGGCACAACGTCAAGAGCGACCTGGTCCTGCTCCGGCGGCTGGGGGTCCGCTGCCCCGCGTTCGCATTCGACAGCATGATCGCCGGCTATCTGCTGAACGCCTCCCGCGGCAGTCATGCCCTGGAGGCGGTGGCGCGTGATCTCGCCGGGACGGAGCCGCCGGCCTACGATGCGTTGCTGGGGACCGGTTCGAAGCGGGTGCCCCTCGGCCAGATGGAGATAGGACGGGCCGCGCCGCTCGTGGGAGCGCGGGTTGCCGCCATCGCCGCGCTGCGCGTGCCGCTGGAGGAGGAACTGCGTCGCAACGGCTTCATGGACTTGTATCGCGGCATGGAGATGCCCCTGACCTCGGTGCTCGCCGACATGGAGCGGACGGGCGTGCGCATCGACGCGGCCTTCCTCGCCGAACGCGCCGTGGATTGGGAGGCTCGCCTCGCGAGCCTGACGCGCGACATCCAGGCGATGGCCGGGCGGGAGTTCAATCTCAACTCACCGCGACAGCTCGGCGAAATTCTGTTCGAGGACCTCAAGCTGAAGCCGGGGCGCCGGACCCAGAAAACGCGCTCGTATTCGACCAACTCCGAGATCCTCGAGGATCTGGCGCAGAGCCACGCGCTGCCGCGCCTGATCCTCGAGCACCGCGCCCTGCAGAAGCTGAAATCGACCTACGTCGATGCCCTGCCGCAGCTGATCAATCCGGACACCGGCCGCGTGCACACCTCGTTCAACCAGGCGGTCGCGGCGACCGGCCGGCTGAGCAGCAGCGACCCCAATCTCCAGAACATCCCGGTGCGCACGGAGCTGGGACGGCAGATCCGCCGCGCCTTCATCACCGAGAGGGGATGGACCCTCCTGTCGGCGGACTACTCGCAAATCGAGCTGCGCATCCTGGCGCACTTCTGCGACGACCCGGCGCTGGTCAACGCCTTCCGGGCAGGGGAGGACATTCACCGGCGCACCGCCGCGGAGGTTTTCGGCGTCATGCCCGATCTCGTCAGCGACGAAATGCGGCGGCGCGCCAAGGCGGTCAACTTCGGGATCATCTATGGCATGGGGCCGCAACGCCTGGCGCGCGACCAGGGAATCTCCCTGAAGGAGGCGCAGGAATTCATCGGCCGGTATTTCGAGCGCCTGCCGGGTGTGAAGGCCTACCTCGACGCCGCCGTGGCGGCGGTCGAGCGCGATGGCCTGGCGCGCACCCTGTTCGGGAGGGTCCGCTCCTTTCCGGAGGTTCGCGGCACGGACCGCAACGCCCGCCAGCAGGCCATCCGCGCCGGCGTCAACGCGGCGCTGCAGGGGACGGCCGCCGATTTGATCAAGATGGCGATGGTGACCCTGGCCGATCGGCTGGCGGAGTCGGGTCACGGAGCGCGCATGATCCTGCAGGTGCACGACGAGCTGGTCCTCGAGGTCCCGGAGGCGCAGGCGGGGCCGATCGCGGCGCTCGTGCGCGAGGTGATGGAGGACGTCCACCCCCTGCGCGTTCCGCTCGTCGTCGATGTCAGCGCCGGCCCGAACTGGCTCGACATGGAGCCGGTCCCCCGGTCCAAAGATTGAAACCGCGCCGCCCGGTCGCGCGCGACGTTGCACGCCGCGCCACCCGAACCTAGATTCCACGCGTCGAGACCAATCGAACCCACCGGAGCCCGGGCCGGAGTGATGCGGGAACCGATCCACATCCTGATCGTCGATGACGACCGCGCCGTGCGCGACCTGCTCAGCGAGGGGCTGGGCGACAGCGGTTACCATTGTGAAACCGCCGGCGACGGCGCCGAGGGGCTGCGCCGGATCTCCGAGGCCGCCTACGAGCTCGTGGTCAGCGACATCGACATGCCGCAGGTCGACGGGGTGCGCCTCCTTCAAGAGATCAAGCGACTCCGACCCGACACGGAGATCATCATGCTCACCGGCATGGTCGACGCGGAGATCGCGGTTCGCTCCATGCGGATGGGCGCGTGCGACTATCTCACCAAGCCATTCAAGCTGGCCGAGGTCCGGATCACCGTGGAGCGGGCCCTGGAGAAGCGTCGCCTCGTGCTCGAGAACCGCGCCTATCAGAAGACCCTGGAGCAGCGCGTCCAGGAGCGCACCGCCGAGCTCGTCCGCAAGACGCGCGAGATCGAAGAGCTGTTCAACCGGCTGAAGGGGGCCTACGAGACCACCCTTGAAGCGCTCGCCACGGCGCTCGATGCCCGCGACACCGAAACCCTCGGGCACTCGCAGCGCGTCGCGTCCTACACCGTGGACGTCGCCCGCCGGATGGGAGTCGGCGAGCCGGAGTTGACCGACATTTATCGCGGGGCGCTGCTGCACGACGTCGGGAAGATCGGCGTGCCCGATGCCATCCTGCGCAAACCCGGCACGCTCACGCCCGAGGAATGGGTCGAGATGCGCAAGCATCCGGAGATCGGATACCGGATGCTGCAGAGGATCGGCTTTCTCGAGACCGCCCGCCGAATCGTCCTGAGCCACCAGGAGCGCTACGACGGCACCGGCTACCCTCACGCCCTGCGCGGAGGGGCCATCCCGCTGGGGGCGCGGATCTTTGCCGTGGTCGACACCCTCGATGCGATGACATCCGATCGACCCTACCGGAGGGCGCTGCCATACGAGGCGGCCCGTGCGGAAATCGAGAAGTTCAGCGGCTCGCAGTTCGACCCGCGGGTCGTGGATGCCTTTCTGCAGATGACGCGCGGCGACTGGCTGCACATCCAGGCGCGGGTCATGCGCGAGCTGGTGACGCCGGATCAGGGCCGCGGCTGAAGGGCCTCGGCCGCCGCCGCAAGGCCCGGGCGCCCGGTGATTCCCGCCAGCCCCTCGCCCAGGAGGTTGGCCCCCAGAACGGCGGTGAGGATGGCGAAACCCGGGGACAGCGTCAGATGCGGCGCGTCCAGCAGGTTCTGGGTGCCACTGCGCAGCATGGCTCCCCAGCTCGAGGCGGGCGGCGGCAGGCCGAGCCCGAGGAAGGAGAGCCCGGCCTCGGCGAGGATGATGCCACCGAGTCCGAGCGCGCCCTGCACCGCGACCGGCCCGAGCAGGTTCGGCAGGAGGTGTCGCATCAGAATGCGGGCCGTGCCGCTGCCGGCTGCCGTCGCGGCCTGGACGAAGTCGATCGCCCGCAGACGCAGCGCCTGGCTGCGCGCCAGCCGGGCGTACCCGACCCAGCCGATCCCCGTCAGTGCGAGAACGAGGTGGGGCAGGCCGGGTCCGAGAATCGACACGAGCGCGATTGCCAGCAGCACCCCGGGGAAGCTGAGCAGGACGTCGGCGAGGCTCATGAGGGCGATCTCCAGCCCGCCCCCGGCGAAGGCGGCGGTGGCGCCGAGCGCGACGCCGATCGACGCCGATAGCACCACGACGATGACGCCGACGGACAGCGAGGCGCGGGCTCCCCAGAGCAGGCGGGACAGGACATCACGCCCGAGGTCGTCGCGCCCGAGCGGGTGCGTTGCCGTCGGTCCCTCCAGGCGGTGGCCGAGATCCTGCTGGTCGGGTGGCCAGGGCGACAGGAGGGGAGCGGCCGCCGCGAGGCAGGCCAGTGCCGTCAGAAGTCCGGCGCCGGCGAGTGTGAGGCGGTGGCTGGGGCGATGCATCAACGCACCGTCCTGGGCTCGAGCAGGGCATGCAGCAGGTCGGCGCCGAGGTTGATCGCGACATAGGTCAGGGCGATGGTGAGGACGCACCCCTGGACGAGGGGATAATCGCGGTAGGCGATCGCCTGCACCAGCAGCCGACCGAGCCCGGGCCAGGCGAACACCGTCTCGGTGAGGATGGCGCCGGTCAGGAGCGACCCCGTCTGCAGCGCCAGCACCGTCATCACGGGCGGCAGGGCGTTGCGCAGGGCGTGGCGGACCGTGACCCCGATGCGGGAGCAGCCGCGTGACAGGCAGGCGCGGACGTACAGCGCGCCGATCTCATCAGCCAGGGTGACGCGGAGGAGCCGGGCCAGGAGCGAGCCGGTGGCGGCGGCCAGTGTGACGGCGGGCAGGATGACCGCGGCAGGGGAGTCCATGCCGGAGACCGGCAGCAGATCGAGCCAGATCGAAAAGCATATGATGAGCAGCGGTCCGAGCCAGAAGCTGGGCATCGACAGCGCCACGATGGCAGCGGCACGGCCCACCTGATCGACGGCGCGGCCCGGTCGGAGCGCGGCGGCGACGCCGGCAGGCAGGGCGAAGAGCAGCGCGAGGGAGAGGCTCGCGAGCGCCAGAGCGAGAGTTGCGGGGTAGCGCTCCCGGATCAAGCCAGCGACCGGGTCGTGATAATGGAGCGACTCGCCGAGGTCGCCCCTGGCGAGGCCGCCCAGGAACCCGGCGTATTGAGCCAGGAGCGATCGATCGAGCCCGAGCCGATGGCGCAGCCCGGCGACGTCACCGGCCCCCGCCCCCGGGCCGAGCATGACCTCCACCGGATCTCCGGGGGTGAGGTGGATGAGCGAGAAGACTAGGGTGGCGACGCCCAGCAGGAGTGGCACGGCGAGAACGCCTCGTCGCAACAGGTAGCCGGTCAAAAGCCCCCTCCCCCGGGTCGCCTCGGCCTGCTCCGGAGCTAACGATCGGGCCGTTTCCTTGACGGGGAGATACCCGTCTGTTAGATTTTCCCGGAGTTTCGATGAGGACGCAAGACACGATGATGAAGCGACTCTCCACATTCGCCGCACTTCTCGCTCTGTCGCTGGCCCTGATATCCGGCTGGCGAGTCGCTCGATCCGACGCGCCGGAACCGGAGGAACAAAAGTCGGGGAAGGCGCACGCTCCATCGGACCCGTTGTTGACACGGATCCTCCATGAGTTCGACCGCGCGCAGCGCGAAACCGGATCGCTGGTGGCCGAATTCACCGAGAAGAAGCAACTCAAGCTGCTGGCGCACCCGGTCGTCTCCCGCGGGGAGCTCTACTACAACCGCCCGAACCAGGTCCGCTGGGAGTATCTCGAGCCCGATCACAAGGTCTTCGTGATCACCGAGGAGATGTACGTCGCCTATTACCCGACCTTGAAGCGCGCCGAAGAAGTGCCGATCAAGAAGTTCGTGGGCAAGCGGCTGTTCCGCTTCATCGGACTCGGACAGTCGATCGACGACCTGGGAAAGTACTACGACTTCAGGCTCGCCGACGCCAGCGACCTGCCCGATACCTGGCTGCTCCTCCTCACCCCGCGCAAGCAGAAGATCCGCGACAAGATGACCGACATGAAGATCTGGGTCGACAAGACGACCTTCATGCCACGCCAGTTGCGCTATGAGGAGGCGGACGGCGACTGGACGATGCTCGCCTTTCAGAACATGCGCCTGAACGCCGAAATCGCCGCGCAGCGATTCCACATCGATCTGCCCAAGGACGTCGTCGTCTCCGAGACCTTCAACGGGTTCTCCCTGGGCGAGCAGAGCTTCTAGCCCGGATTTCTCACCGGGGTTCGTCGCGAGACCGCGCAGATGGCCGTCATGACGGGCACCCGCAGCGGCGATGACCCGAAACGTATTCGACATACGTTGACGGGTGCGAGCCGCGAGGACGCCCGTCAGGGCGGCCAGATCCGCGGTCGCAGCAGAAGACCGGTGAGAAAT
>JAGYID010000229.1 GCA_018606725.1 Acidobacteriota bacterium | reverse complement strand
CAGACGGTCGCGCAGCGCCGCCAGGCGTCGCGCCTCCTCCGCCATGCCGGCCCGGGCGAACTCGAGCGCCGCCCCCAGCCCGACGATGCCGGGGACGTTGAGGGTGCCCGGACGCAGGCCGCGCTCGTGGCCACCCCCGAACTGGATCGGCTCGAGGATGACGCGCGGGTGCTTGCGCCGCACGTACAGCGCCCCGACCCCCTTCGGGCCGTAGACCTTGTGGGCCGAGATCGACAGCAGATCGATGTGTTGCGCCTGCACGTCGATCGGAATCTTCCCGGCCGCCTGGGCCGCGTCGGTGTGCAGCAGGACGTCCCTCTCCTTGCAGATCGCGCCGATCGCCGTGAGCGGGTGGATCGTCCCGACTTCGTTGTTGGCGCACATCAGCGATACCAGGATGGTGCGCGGCGTGATCGCCCGCCGCACTTCGTCGGGGTCGACGCTCCCGTGGCGATCGACCGGCAGCGTGGTGACCTGATAACCGCGGCGCCCGAGTTCCTGCAGCGGGTCGAGCACCGCCGGGTGCTCGGTCGCGGCGGTGACCAGGTGATCGCCGCGCGCCCGCAGGCTGGCGGCCGCCCCCAGCAGCGCCAGATTGTTCGACTCGGTGGCGCCCGAAGTGAAGACGATCTCCTTCGGGTCGGCCCCGGTCGCCCGGGCCACCTGCAACCGCGACCGGTTGACCGCCTCCTCCGCCCTCCAGCCGAAGACGTGGGTACGCGACGAGGCGTTGCCGAACTCGACGGAGAAATACGGCAGCATCGCTTCAAGCACGCGCGGGTCGATCGGCGTGGTGGAGTGGGCATCCATGTAGATCGGCCGGCTCATCGCACGATCTCCACGGCGACGCCGGCGTTCCCGGTCACCAGCTCGCCGACGGTCGTGCGTCCGAGCAGGTCGACGATCTTCGACTGCAGCGAGCGCAGCGGGCGGGCGACATTGCAGCACTCCGTCTGCGCGCAGTCGCCGCCGCCGGGGGTTGCGCAGTCGGTCAGCGCCATCGGGCCCTCGATCGCCTCGATGACTTCCCGCAGGGTGATCTCCGACGCCGGTCGGACCATCTGGTAACCGCCCCGGGCGCCATGCTGCGCGCACAACAGCCCCTTGCGCGCCAGCCGCTGCAGCAGCTTGGCCATCAGCGCCGGAGGGATGCCGTACGCCGTGGCGATCTCACGGGCGCAGCAGGTCGCCCCCGTCGGCTGCACCGCCAGGTGCGCCAGCGCCATGAAACCGTAGTCCGTCTGTTTGGAGAGGCGAATCATCGACCGATCCCGAAGCCCGTCTTAAGTCGGACTCACAAGGTCGTATATTAGGGCCGGCCGAAGTCCCTGTCAAGCACAGGCTTCGCCCGATCCGGCCGCCGCCACCGCCCCTTCGGTGTGACGGCGGGCGTGGTAGGAACTGCGCACCAGCGGCCCGGCCTCGACGTGCTTGAAGCCGAGTTCGGCCGCTTCGGCTCGCAGGGCGGCGAATTCCTCAGGAGGATAGTAGCGGACGACCGGCAGGTGCTGCAGGGTCGGGCGCAGGTACTGGCCGAGGGTGAGGATCTCGACCCCCGCCCCGGCCAGCACGGCGAAGGTCGAGCGCAACTCGTCCCGGCTCTCCCCCAATCCCACCATCAGACCGGTCTTGACCAGCGGCCGCGTCTCGCGGCCGCGCCAGGCGACCGCCTCGCCCAGCAGCGCCACCGAGCGCTCGAACCGCGAGCCGGGGCGCACGCTCGCGTACAGCGACGGCACCGTCTCGATGTTGTGGCTGAACACCACCGGACCCTCCGGCAGTATGGCGTCGAGCGGCCGCTCGACGCCGCGGAAATCGGGGGTGAGCACCTCGACCTCGCAGGCCAGGCGGCGCCGGCGCACGGCGCGGATGACGGCGCCGAATTGTGCCGCGCCGCCGTCCGGCAGGTCGTCGCGATCGACCGAGGTCACGACCGCATGCGCCAGACCGAGATGGTCCACCGCCTCGGCGACGCGCGCCGGCTCCTCCGTATCGAGACCGCGCGGCCGGCCGCCGGCCACGGCGCAGAAACCGCAGCGGCGGGTGCAGACATCGCCCAGGATCATGAAGGTCGCCGTGCGGTCGCCCCAGCACTCGTAGATGTTCGGACAGCGCGCTTCCTGGCAGATGGTGTTGAGCTTCAGACCGCGCACCATGCGACCCACCAATTGGTAGTTGTCGCCGGTCGCCAGCCGGATCTTGAGCCACGGAGGCTTGGGACCGGCGGCCGGCCGCACCTCGCTCACCGGCGCGCCTCCGCGACGGCCGTGGAAGAGGTCGCCACCGCCGGCGAGTCCGCGCCCGCCGCCGCCACTCCCATCGCCTCCGGCGCGCGGACCATGTCGCGCTCGAACACCTCCCCGAATTCGCCTGCGAATGCCACCGCGACCTCGCCGAGATCCGGTGCGCGACCGAGCAGGCGCTCCATCGAGGTGACGCCCCGCGTCCGGAGACCGCAGGGCACGATCAGATCGAAGTGCGCCAGGTCGGTGGCGACGTTGAGCGCGAAGCCGTGGGTGGTGACCCAGCGCGACAGGTGAACCCCCAGGCTGGCGATCTTGGCATCGCCC
>JAGYID010000228.1 GCA_018606725.1 Acidobacteriota bacterium | reverse complement strand
CGTACGCCTGCGGATCGCGCTCATAGGTCTTCAGCTCGTCGAGCGAGAACAGGGTCGAATCGATGTCGTTGCGGACCAGGCCGAGGTCGATGCGGGCGCTCGCCGACAGCCCGCCGGCGTCGATCGACGCCAGCTCATTGCGGTAGCGCCGCGCCATGTCGGCGGTGGCGCGCAGCCCCGCGGGGGACAGATCTTCCAGCGTGCCGTCGAAGCGGTGATAGCCGGCGCTGGTCGCCAGCGTCGGGTTGAGACGGAACGAATCCTCCAGGTAGCGATCGGCGATGGCGTAGAAGGCCCGATCGGCGCGTCCGGCACCCTCGGGGATGCCGCCCGGAATGCGACTCTCGGGGCGCTTGGCGGCCATCAGCGCGCCGCCGGCGCAGAGCAGGACTGGGAGAAACAGGGCAAGGCGGCGGCGCGGCGTTCGGCGCATCGATTCGAGCATGGGTCGGCGTTCTCCGGTGTCGGGGTGTCTGGGAAGTGCGGCATGGGCGCCCAGTATCACACAGCAGGCATTCCGGCGGAAGCGCGACGTGCGGGGTCGCCGCGGCATGGACCCGGGCCAGCCAGGCGCGCTGAACCCGGCCGGCCGGGGCTGCATCCAAGCCATGTCAGGGAGGCACGGCGGTCGTGGGCGCGACGCGCCGGTTGCAGGCGCCCCCCGCCACGAGCCACTACCGAGGAGGAGACATCATGAAGAAGCATTCCCGCGGTGCGATCGCGGCCATCGCGCTGGCGCTCTTGACCGGCATCGCCGGGGCCGGCGCGCAGACGGTCGACAAGAAGACGCTGAGCCTGGTCGGGGCCAGGAAAGTCGCCGCCGCCGCCGAGGCCGAGGCGAAGAAGAACAACGCCGGTGGGGCGATCGCCGTCGTCGACGACGGCGGCAATCTGCTGCTGCTCGTCCGTCTGGACGACACCTTCCCGGCGGCGGCCAACATCGCCATCGCCAAGGCCCACTCCGCGGCGACCTTCCGGCGGCCGACCAGCGTCTTTGAGGACGCCATCAAGAACGGCCGGCTCTCGCTGCTTGCCAACAAGGAACTGCTGCCGCTGCAGGGCGGCGTCCCGGTGGTGATCGACGGGCAGGTGGTCGGAGCCGTCGGCGTCGCCGGCGCATCGAGCGCCCAGCAGGACGAGGAGTTCGCCAAGGCAGCGGCGGCCGCCGGCGGGAGGGCGCAGTGAGACCCCGGGCTCTGGCCGGCACTCTCCTCGTCGTCTGCGCCGCTTTCGCCGGCGCCGCTCCCGGCGCCTCAGCGGTGTCCCCGGAGCCGCGGGTGGCTTTCATCCCGGCCTCCCAGGTCAGCGCCGGGTTCGAGAAAGGGGCGGTCCTGCTCGACGCCGGCGCGTTCATGGTGCACGCCAGCCGCCGCGACGGCGCCGGGCAGGCGGAAGTCCACACCCTCGACACCGACGTCATCTACGTCCTGCAGGGGACGGCGACCATCGTGACCGGTGGCGCGGTCGTGGACGGCAGGACAACGGCGCCGAATGAATTGCGCGGTACTTCGATCGACGGCGGCGAGCGGCGCCAGCTGGCGAAGGGGGATGTGATGGTCGTCCCGAACGGTGTGCCGCACTGGTTCCAGAGCGTCCCGGGGCCGTTCCTGTATTACGTCGTCAAGGTGCGCGACCAGAGGGGAGCCGCGCGATGAGGCGCCGGGCACTCTCCATCCGGCGTGCGCCGGCCGCGGCGCTCCGGCGAGTTCTCGCGGTGGCGGTCCGGCCGGCGATGGCGGGGCTGCTGTTGTGGCCGGTCGGCGGTCCCGCCGTCGCCCAGGTCACCGGCGATGTGCCGGTGGTGCGGCCGGACGCCATCGTCGATCTGATGACTGCCGCAGGTGCCCGCCTGGTCGGCGGCCGGTGGCGGTACAGCGACGCCCGCATCGTCGAGGTCGATCACCATGCGCCGGGCCCCGATCTCAAACCGAGCGGCCCGCCGAACCGCACCCACGACATCGCTCCGCACGCCGGTGTTCTCGACTTCGATGACTCGAAGTGGGAGGCGATCGAGCCGGCCGGCCTGCTGGCGCGGCGCGGCACGGGCCGGTTGTCGTTCAACTGGTACCGCATCCGCGTCACCATTCCGCAGAGGGTCGGCGCCTTCGATCCGACCGGCTCGACGGTGGTCTTCGAGATCGTCGTCGACGACTACGCCGAGCTCTGGGTCGACGGCCGCCTGCCGACGGTCCTCGGCCAGGCGGGCGGCGCCCTCGTCAAGGGATACAACGCCCCGAACCGGGTGGTCGTCGGCCGCGACGTGAAGCCGGGCCAGCGTATCCAGCTGGCGATCTTCGGAGCCAACGGTCCGCTGTCGGACCCGCCCGGCAACTTCATCTGGGTGCGCAGCGCCACGCTCGATTTCCACCGGGCGGGCGCGGTCGGCAACGTCCGCGACGCCGGCGGCGAGATCGTCCGGCGGTCGCCGGCGCTCGACGCCATCGTGCCGTCGGGGGCGCGCATCGAGAAGCTGGCCGACCGCTTCCTGTTTACCGAGGGGCCGGTGTGGACGCGCGACGGCTTCCTGCTGTTCAGCGACCCGAACGCCAACCAGATCTATCGCTGGACCCCCGA
>JAGYID010000047.1 GCA_018606725.1 Acidobacteriota bacterium | reverse complement strand
AGCGCGGCGGAGCGAGCGCTTTGTAGCCGAGCCCGCCGTGCGGAGCGCGAGCGAGCACCGACCGTCGGCGTTCTCCAGCCGATCCGGGCGGCGCGCAGCGTGCCCCGCGAGGCGCAGGCCGCCGCCCCCGCATAGCGGGTCGCTCGGTGCCCGGCGCAGTGGACGCCGACCCGCTTGACAGGAGAGGCGAAGCGCGTGAGAGTTGCGCGGCCATGGCGGAGCGGGTGTGGCGCATCGGATTCATCGGGCTCGGGAACGTCGGGCGGACGCTGGCGCGGCTGCTCCTGGACAGGGGGGACGAGCTGCGGGCGCGGCACGGGATCGGATTCTCGGTCACGCTGGTGGCCGGCGCGCGCCGGGGAGCCTGGATCGAGCCGGACGGCCTCGACCTGGAGCGGGCGATCGCCGGCGCCTGGTCGTCGCGAGTCGAGACGCTCGACGCGATCCGGACGGCGCCGCTCGACCTGATCTTCGAGCTGACGCCGCTCGAGCCGCGCACCGGCGAGCCGGCGGCCTCCCATCTCCGTGCGGCGCTCGACCGCGGCGTGGCGGCGGTCAGCGCCAACAAGGGACCGATCGCCTGGTCCGGAGCGGCGCTGCGCGGCCTGGCGCGGCGGCGGGAATGCGGCTTCCGGTTCGAGTCGGCGGTGGCCGACTGCCTGCCGATCTTCAACCTGGTGGAGGGCGCGTTCCCGGTCGGACGAGTGCTGTCGTTCCGCGGCATCCTCAACTCGACCAGCAACTTCGTCCTGCAGGCGGTCGCCCGCGGCGAGCCGGCGGATGCGGCGGTGGCAGAGATGCAGCGGCGCGGATTCGCCGAAGCCGACCCGGCGCATGACCTGGACGGCTGGGATCAGGCGGTCAAGGCGACGATCATCGCGAACGTGCTGCTGGGGTGCGAACTGAAGCCGACCGGGGTGCAGCGGGTGCCGCTGTCGGAGGTCGACGTCGACTGGCTCCGCGCCGAGCACCGGGCCGGGAAGGTCGTCCGCCTGGCGGCACACGGCGACCGCGGCGGCGGGGTCGGCGTCGAGCCGATCAGCCTGGAGCCGGGCGGGTTTCTCGCGTCGCTGCAGGGCACGGCGCTCGGGTTGACGCTGCAGATTGACCCGGCCGGGACCGTGAATATCTCCAACGTCGACCCCGGGCTGATGCAGACCGCCTACGGATGTCTCGCCGACTTCGTGGCGATCCACGAGGGTCGGCTGACGCTGCCGGAGTTCGGCTAGGAGCGTGTCCGAGTATTCGGTCGGGACTCTATTCGCCGCGCCGGTAGACCTCGCGACCGCCGACGATCGTCAGGTCCACCTTGGCGACGTGCAGGTCCTCCGGCTTGATCCGGAACAGATCATCCGAGAAGATGACGAGGTCCGCCAGCTTTCCCTCGGTGATCGAGCCTTTGACATCCTCCTCGCCGGTCGAGAAGGCGCCGGCGATGGTGTAGGCGGCGATGGTCTGCTCGAGCGTTACGCGCTGGGAGGGGATCCAGCCGCCGGGCGGGGTGCCGTCGGTGTCCTGCCGCAGGACGGCGTTGCGGAACCCGGGGCGAGGATCGAGCGTGACGACCGGCCAGTCGCTGCCGAACACCAGCCGTCCGCCGGCCGTCGCGATGCTGTTCCAGGCGAAGGCGTAGGCGACGCGCGCCGGCCCGACGTTGGTGGACCAGACGTCATTGAAGCTCGGTTCCGGGTAGGCATGCAGCGGCTGCATGCTCGCCATGATCCCGAGCGCGCCGAAGCGGGGAACGTCGGCCGGGTCGATGACCTCGATGTGCTCCAGACGATTGCGCCGCTGCCGGCCGGGACGCTCGCGGATCGCGGTCTCCAGGGCATCGAGCGACATGCGCACCGCGGCGTCGCCGATGGCGTGGATGAAGATCTGCAGGCCGGCCTGATCCACTTTCCGAACCATCGCTTCGAGCTGGCGGGCATCGTAGTGCGGCGTGCCGCGCACCGCCGGGTTGTTGGCGTAGGGTGCCAGCATCGCGGCGGTGTTGGACTCGACGACTCCGTCGGCGAAGAATTTGACGATGCCGCCCCGCACGAAGCGGTCGTCCACGTGCGCGTCGCGCACCGCGACGATCTTCGCGATGGTGGCGTCGGTCAGCTCGGCCGGGCTGTCCGGCATCGGGAACGCCGTCGCGGTGCGCAGCGTCGCCGCGCCGCGCCGGCGCAGCTCGTCGTACAGGTCGATCTCGTCCGCCCCGCCGGAGCAGTTGACCACGCTGGTGACTCCGAGGCTGGCGGCGAGCCGCATCCCTTTCTCGAGGGCCGCCAGCTTCCTGTCGCGCGATGGCTTCGGCAGGAGCCGCTCGATCGGCCCCGCCGCCCCCTCCTTGAGGGCTCCGGTCGGCGCACCGGTCTTGGAATCCCTGACGATCTCGCCCTGCGCGACCGGCAGGGGCGGCGTTCTGGCGTCGATCCCGGCCGCCCGGAGCGCGGCACTGTTGGCCCAGCTCGTGTGACCGTCATAGGCGTACAGGAACACCGGCCGGTTCTTCTCGGCCGCGTCCAGGTCGGAGGCGTTCGGCAGCCCGCCGGGGAAGGTCGAGTAGAGCCAGCCGAACCCGAGGATCCACGGCTCGTCCGGATGCTCCCTGGCGTATGTCCGGACGCGCTCCTGGATTTCCGGCAGGGCGGTGACCCCGGTCAGATCGACCTGGTCCAGCCCGATCGAGCCGTCGAGAAAGTGCGTGTGCCCGTCGATGATCCCCGGCAGCGCGAGACGTTCCTTGAGGTCGACGATGCGGGTCTGCGGCCCCTCGAGGGGGTGCACGTCGGCTTCCGAGCCAACCTTGACGATCCGATCACCGCGCACAGCCACCGCCTCGACCCAGGGGCGGGCCGGATCGACGGTGTAGATCCGTCCCCCCTTGAGGACCAGATCGGCCGCCGGTTCCGCGGCGCCGCCGCAGGCCGACAGGAACGCCGCGGCCGCGACGACGCACAGGCACCGCAGGCGCAATCCGAAAGGAACAGTCTTCCTCATGCCGCCCCCCTTCACCGTTTGAGAACCGACCCCGGCCGCATGACCCATCCGGGGAGGAGGCGCATCTTCGCACAGGTAAGGTAGAATGCGCTCACCCCTACAGGAGGTCGCACCGATGGCTGATCTCAAACCCGGCGGGCCGAAGGTCACCTACGCGACCCTCGCGGCCGGTCAGACGCCGGAGTTCAACGCAGCGTATGACGACGCGGCGGAGCGGGTCCGCAAGGGATTCGGCAAGACCCACCCGCTGCTGATCGGCGGCAGGGACGTCGCCGGCCGCGAGACATTCAAGGACACCAGCCCCTCCGACACGCGCGTCGTGCTCGGACAGTTCACCAGCGGCACGCGTGAGGACGCGCGCGCGGCGATCGCCTCGGCGCGCCGCGCCTACGAGACCGTCTGGCGCGATCTGCCGTGGAAGGAGCGGGTGGCATTCATCCGCAAGGCCGCGACGGCCATCGAGCGCCGCCGCTTCGACATCTCGGCGCTGCTGAGCATGGAGGTCGGCAAGAACCGCCTCGAGGCGATGGGCGATGTCCAGGAGACGGCCGACCTGATGAACTACTACTGTGACCAGGTCGAAGAGCACACGGGCTACGAGAAACCGATGCAGCGGCTGTCCGAGAAGGAAGACAACCGCGACGTGCTCCGCCCCTTCGGCGTCTGGATCATCGTCTCGCCGTTCAATTTCCCGATGGCGCTCGCCGGCGGGCCGAGCTCCGGGGCGCTCCTCGGAGGCAATACCGTCGTCTTCAAGCCGGCCACCGACACCCCGATGACCGGCTGGGAGCTGGCGCAATGCTACCGCGAGGCCGGGCTGCCGGACGGCGTCTTCAACTACCTTACCGGCTCCGGCTCGACCGTCGGCGACGAGCTGGTCACCAACCCGGGCGTCGACGGCGTGCTGTTCACCGGCTCGCGCGAGGTCGGCTTCGACATCTACAGGAAGTTCGCGCGCGACTATCCGAAGCCGTGCATCGCCGAGATGGGTGGCAAGAACCCGGCGATCATCATGTCGAGCGCCGATCTCGACGCCGCCAGCGACGGGGTGCTGAAGTCGGCCTTCGGCCTGCAGGGGCAGAAATGCAGCGCCTGCTCGCGCATCTACGTCCACGCGTCGGTGGCCAAGGCGTTCGCCGACCGGCTGATCGAGAAGACCAGGGCGATCAGCATCGGCGACCCGGTGTTGAAGGAGAACTGGCTCGGGCCGGTGATCAATCGCAAGGCCTGGGAGAGCTACGCGCGCTTCGTCGAGATCGGCCGGCGGGACGGCAAGATCCTGGCCGGCGGCGAGCAGCTCACCAAGGAGCCGCTCCACCACGGCTTCTTCGTCCGGCCGACGATCATCGGCGGCCTGCCGAAGGACCACGCGCTGATGCGCGAGGAGATGTTCCTGCCGATCACCTGTCTGTGGGAGATCGACTCGCTCGATGAGGGTCTGCGGCTGGCGAACGACACGCCGTTCGGTCTGACCGCCGGCCTGTTCAGCCGCGACCAGAAGGAGGTTCGAACCTTCTTCGATCGCATCGAGGCCGGCGTGGTGTACGTCAATCGCCGGGCCGGCGCCACCACCGGCGCCTGGCCCGGGATCAACCCGTTCGGCGGCTGGAAGGGGAGCGGCTCGTCCGGCAAGGCGAGCGGCGGCCCCTACTACGTCGCCCAGTTCATGCGGGAGCAAAGCCGAACGCTGATCGTCGACTGAGCGCCTGCACACGAGAGCGAACGCCGCCGGCTCCGGCCCGGCCGGGGCGCCGTGATGTCTCATGGGAGGTTTCATGAGGATGACGCGCCTGACCGCGCTGTTTTTCCCGCTGGTCGCCGGCCTGTGGTCGATGTCACCGGCCCGCGCCCAGTCCGTCTCGTTCGCGACTCCGAAGGCGTACCCCGCCGGGGGCGGTCCCGCCGCCCTCCGGATCGCGGACTTCAACGGCGACGGCCATCCGGACGTGGCGATCGCCCTGCCCGCTTCGCTGAGCGTCGCGGTCCTCCTCGGGGACGGGGCCGGCGGCTTCGGACCGCCATCGCGCTACCAGGCGGGATCGTCGCCCGTCGCCGTGGCGATGGGCGATTTCGACCAGGACGGCCGGCTCGACGTCGTTGTCGCCAACTACGGCTCCAACGACATCAGCCTGCTGCTCGGCGACGGCGCTGGCCGCTTCGGCGGGGGCAACCGGTTCTTCGCCGGTGAGCGACCGTCGTGGGTGGTCGGCGGCGATTTCGACCGCGACGGTCATCTCGACGTCGTGGTGGCGAACGCCTCGGGGGATAACGTCGTGAAGCTGGCGGGCGCCGGCACCGGCGCGTTCGCGCCCCCCAAGACCTTCCCCGTCGGCGATAGCCCGCGCTTCGTCGACGCGGCCGATTTCGACGCCGATGGCCGGCTCGACCTGGCGGTCGCGGACGGCGGCTCGGACGAAGTGTCGATCCTGGCGGGCGATCCGGCCGGGAAGTTCGGCACCGCGCACGACTATCCGGCCGGGGCGTCGCCGGCGGCGCTGGCGATCCTCGACGCGGACGGCGACGGCGACCTTGACGTGGCGGTGGCGGATTCCGGCGCCGCCATCGTGCAGTTGCTGCTCGGCGACGGCGTCGGCCGCTTCGCCCCCGGGGGAGTTGTGGCGGTCGGCAACGGGCCGGTTTCCGTGGTGGCGCTGGACGTCAATCGTGATGGCCGGCCCGATCTGGCGACTGCCAACGCCGGCTCAGGCGACGTTTCGGTCGCGCTGGGGGACGGGCGCGGCGGCTTCTTCCCGGAGAATCGGCTGCGCGCCGGCTCACGGCCCGTCTTCGTGGCCTCGGCCGATGTCGACGGCGACGGGCGGGCGGACCTGGTGGTCGCCGACGCCGGCGGCGCCGCGCTCACGGTCCTGATCAACCAGACGGTCGATGTCGACGGTGACGGCGTGCCCGACGAGCGGGACGACTGCGTCTTCGTCCCGAACGACGATCAGCGCGATCAGGATCATGATGGCGCCGGGGACGCCTGTGACAACTGCGCCGCGCTGGCGAACCCGGCGCAGGAGGACGACGATCGCAACGACATCGGCGACAGCTGCGACGCGCTCTACGCCGCTCTGCCGCTCCAGGCCATCGCGGCACTGGCCGAGGATGTGCGGGGGCTGCAGGCGGACCTGGAGGCTCTGAGCGGAGCGGTGCGGGCGCTGGTGACCGCCGCCGGCCGTCTGCAGGCGTCGGATGCCGCCCAGGAGGCGGCGCTGGCGGCGCTGCGCGCCGACGTCGACCGGCTGGCGGCGCGCGTCGCCCTCATCGAGTCGGTGCCGGCGGTGCGCAACCATCTGCAGAAGCTGCAGTCGGAGAGCCGGCCGCGGCCGCCGCACTGACCCGGGAGCGGATCGGCGTGGCCGCCGCGCCGCCGTTCAGCGCGGTGGTTGGAGCCGTTCCCGGTGGAACTGCTCGAGGCTGCGGTTGGCGCTGACGATGACTTCCAGTCGATCGAGGATCAGGCCCAGACGGCTCCCCGGCAGGGCGAAGGTGGCTTCGTCGTCCGCGGCGCCGGTGTAGACGCGATTGCCGACGCAGCCGAAGCTGGCGGCGGTGCGGCCTGAGGCGATCGCCGCCGGCAGGACGGCGCAGGTCGGGCGTCCCATCGCGGGCCCCTCGCCGGCGACCCCGGCCGACGCCGCCGCCTCGACGAGCAGCATCATCTGCCGGGCGTGGCCGTACACCAGGACGACGTCCGGCTCGCACGGCATCCGGTCGAGCGGCGCGTACACCGCCACTCCGAATCGTCCCGGGCGGCGGGGGATCGATGGGATTTCCTCCTGCTTCAGGTATTGCAGATCGATCATCATCGTCAGCAGACTCTGCAGACCGGCCGATGCGTCGGGCGGCAGATCGATGCCGTGGGTGTGGGCCCCGACGGGGCAGCCGAGATGGTCGGCCGCCTCGGTGTAGAAGGTCCGCCCTTCGGCCGCGAGCCGCCAGTAGGCACAGCCCGCGGGCGCCATCGCGGCGACGCGCGGCACGCCGGCCGGCGGCGCTTCCCGGAAGGCGATCGCCACGGCCGGGGAGCGCACGCCGAGCAGGAGGGTCAGGCGGGCCTGCTCTCGGATCACATCCATGACGGCGAATCGTACAACGGAAAGAGGTCAGGCGCGCCTCGATTGACATGCGACTGGCCGGGCCCTAAGTTGAGCCCGGTGCTCCGACCGCGGAGGTGTGTCCGCGACGCGGGCTGCGCGGGTGACGATGAGGAAATTCTGGCGTGGGTCCCAGGAGGCGCGACGCCGGGACGACGAGCGGTACCGCGCCTTCATCGAGCACAGCAGCGAGGGGATCTGGTGCGTCGAAGTGGGGGAGCCGATCTCCATCGACCTCCCGGAGGACGAGCAGATCCGACTGATGTTCGAGCGCGCCGCCTTCACCGAGGTGAACTCGGCGATGGCGGCGATGTACGGGTTGCAGGACGCCGCGCAGCTCCTCGGCAGGAGCGTCGCCGAAGTGCTGTTGCCGTCCGATCCCCGCAATATCGATTTCCTCAAGGCGTTCATCCGCTCGGGCTACAACCTGCGCGACGCCGAATCGCACGAGGTCGATGCGTCCGGCAACCCGAAGTGTTTCCTCAACAACCTGATCGCCGTTCTCGAGGGCCGGATGATCCGGCGTGCCTGGGGGACCCAGCGGGACATCACCGAGCAGAAGAAGGCGGAGGAGGCGCTGCGCGGCAGCGAAGATCGCTACCGCCGGCTGGTGGAGCTGTCACCGGACGCCATCTTCATCCACAGCGGCGGCCGGCTGGTGTTCGCCAATCAGGCGACGGTCCGGTTGCTGGCCGCGCGCGCGCCGGAGGACCTGGTCGGGGTACCGGTCCTCGACATCGTCCACCCCGACTGCCGCGAGGCGGTCGAGGAGCGGGTGCGACGGGTGGTGGCGGACCGGCGGCCGAGCCAGTTCGCCCGCCAGAAGCTGCTGCGGCTCGACGGGGGTGTCGTCGACGTGGAGATCGCCGGCTCGTACTTCGTGCACAACGGCCGGCCGGCGGTGCAGGTCGTCGGGCGCGATATCACCCAGCGGCTGGCGCTGGAGGAGCAGCTCCGGCTGTCGCAGAAGCTGGAGGCGGTCGGGCGGCTGGCGGGCGGCGTGGCCCACGACTTCAATAACCTCCTGACCGTCATCGCCGGGCACGGCGACCTGCTGGCCCGGCAGCTCCAGGACGGCGATGCCCGCCGGCACGGGATCGAGGAGATCCGCAAGGCGGCGGAGCGGGCTGCGTCGCTGACGCGGCAGCTCCTGGCCTTCAGCCGCAAGCAGGTCCTGCAGCCGAAGGTCCTCGACCTCAACGAGGTGCTGTCGGAAATCCAGGTGGTGCTGCGGCGCGTTCTCGGCGAGGACATCGATCTCGCGACCCGCCTCGACCCGGGGATCGGGCGGGTCAGGGTCGACCCGGGGCAGATCGAGCAGGTGGTCCTGAATATCGCGGTCAACGCCCGCGACGCCATGCCGACCGGCGGCCGGCTGAGCCTCGAGACCACCAACGTCTTCCTGGACGCCGAATTCTCCCGCCAGCACCCGCCGACGCCGCCGGGCCGCTACGTCCTGCTGTCGATCGCCGACTCCGGCTGCGGCATGGACGAGGAGACCTGCGCCCACCTGTTCGAGCCCTTCTACACCACCAAGGAGGTCGGCAAGGGAACCGGCCTCGGTCTGCCGACCGTGTATGGCATCGTCAAGCAGAGCGGTGGCTACATCTGGGCGGAGACGGCGCCGAACCAGGGGACCACGTTCCGGATCTACCTGCCGATCGTCGACGGCGACGCGCAAGCCCTGCGAACGGCCACCGTCGGCGAGGTGCGCGGCGGTTCCGAGACGGTGCTGGTGGTGGAGGATGACACCATGGTGCGGACCCTCGTGCGCGACGTGCTGTCGCGCAGCGGCTATACCGTCCTCGAGGCGCAGGGCTGCGGTGACGCGCTGCGCATCTGCGAGCGTCACAAGGGCCCGATCGATCTCCTGCTGACCGACGTCGTCATGCCCGAGGCCAACGGCCGCGAGCTGGCCGAGACGCTCGTGTCGCTGCGCGCCGACATGCGCGTTCTCTACATGTCGGGGCATACCGAAGACGCCATCGTCGAACATGGCATCCTTGAGCAGGGGATCGCCTTCCTGGCGAAGCCGTTCTCGCCCCAGGCGCTGGCGCGCAAGGTGCGCGAGACCCTCGACATCACGCAGGCTGCCTGAGGCGGCGTCCGGCCGGACCGGACGCTCCGATTCATCGTTCCGCGGCCTGCCCCAGCAGAAGAGCGCGCAGCGCCGCGATGTGGTCCGGCGCCGTCCCGCAGCAGCCGCCCACGAGCCGGGCCCCTTCGCCCAGCCGGCCGGCCATCCATTCAGCATAGCGCCGCGGCTCGTGTGCCGCCGGCAGACGCCAGCCGGTGATCGGGTCCGGCTCCCCGAGATGGGCGTACACGCCGGCAGGCAGCCCGTCGAGGAGCGCCGCGAACGGGGCGAAGCAACGTTCCAGAACCTCCGGCGGGGCGCAGTTGAGCAGCGCCCCCCGCAGCGCGCCTCCACCCTCGGCGAGGAGCTCCGGCATCGCTTCCGAGAGCGGCTCGCCCGATAACAGTTTCCCGGGTTCGCCAGGGCAGAGGCTCAGGAGCGTCGGCGCGCCCGCCTGGCGCGCGGCGCGCAGCGCGGCGCGCGCCTCCCGAACGCAATTCATGGTCTCGATGAAGATCAGATCGACGCCCAGCTCGAGGAGCATGTCGACCTGCCGCCGGTGCTCGTCCAGACACGCCGCCGGCGATGGCACCAGGTCGGGGCGATAACAATCCTCGAGCGGCGCCAGCCCCCCGGCCACCAGGCAGGCGGCGCCGGCGGTCGCCTCGCGCGCCGCCTGCACCGCCAGGCGGTTGTATTCCAGCCAGCGATCGCCCGCGCCGGCGCGGTCGAGCGCGCGCCGCGTCGTTCGGAACGTATTGGTCACCAGGATCTCGGCGCCGGCTCCGACGTAGTCGGCGTGCACCGCGGTGAGGATGCGGACGCGCTCGGGCGTCGTGAAGGCGTGCGCCGACCACAGGGGGAGGTGTGTCGGGATGCCGCGCCGGGCCAGCTCGGTGCCGGTGGCGCCGTCAAGCAGGACCGGGTTGCCACGCCGCAGGCGGGCCTCGAGGGGGTCCATCCGCGCACCCGCCGGCGTCGAGTGCTCCCGCCCGCCGGCGGTGGAGGGCGGCCGGGTTCGCAGGGCGAGGGCGTGGACCGCGTTGCCGATCAGCGGACCGAGCGCCGCGTAGACCAGGCGATGCTGCTCGAGGAGCGGCCGGCCTGTGAAGGCCGCCGCGACGATGTCGACCTCGAAATGCCCGCCGCCGGACGCCGCCCCGGCGTGACCGGCGTGCCGGGCGCTGTCGTCGCGGACGACCAGGCGCTCCGGCCCGAAAGTCTCCCGCAGGATCGTCTCGATCTTCCGCCGCGTCGTCTCCATCCCGACCCCCGAACCGGCGTCGCCCGAACCGGCGCCGCGTCGCCAGCGTTCATTATAGCCGGCGCCTGGCGGGACGATTTTTCCCCTGTATCCTGCTCACGCCCGGTCGGGCGCCGCGTCTAAGGATAGTGCGGGGCGCGGCCGGATCGACGGGAGGACCGTGGCGACGGCGGATGAAGAGGAGCTGATCGCGGCATCCCGGTGCGGCGACACCGGAGCGTTCGAGCGGCTGGTGCGGCGGCACGACCGGAGCGTCCTGCGCCTGGCGCTGGCGATGCTGCGCTCCGCGGAGGAGGCCCGCGATGTCTACCAGGAAACGTTCCTCAAGGCGCAGGCGTCGATGGGCGACTTCCGCGGTGACTGCGCCTTCCGGACCTGGTTGCTGCGGATCGCCACCAACCTCTGTCGCGATCACCTGCGGCGCTCGGCGGCGCGACCGGCGGAGGCATCGCCCCGGCGTGATGGGCGCGTCGACGAACAGCGGGACGATCCGGGATCATCGCTGGAGCGGGTGCGCGATGGCGACCCGGCCGCCGACCCGGTCCGTTTCTTCGAGGCGCGCGAAATCGGCGAGCGGATCGAAGCGGCGCTCCGGCGGCTGCCGCCGCGGGAGCGACTGGCATTCGAGTTGAAACATTTCGAGGGGCTGCGCATGGCTGAGATCGGCACGATGCTCGACAGCAGCGAAGAGACGGCGCGCAATTGCCTGTACAGGGCTCACCAGAAGCTGCGCATGGCGCTGGCCGATCTGCGCACGGCCAGCGGCGCCGCGCTGCGGGTTGGACGATGAGCTGCGAACGGGATCGGGAACGGGTCGTGCTGCTGCTCTGCGGCGAGCTGGACGCGCCGGCGCGCGCCGAGCTGGAGGCGCATCTCGCCGGCTGCGCCGAGTGCGCCGCCTTCCGGGCGGCCGAGGAGCGCCTCCTGGAGCTCCTGGATGAACACCGCCTGGATGAGGAGACGGACAGGCTGCTGCCGGCATGCCGGCGCGATCTCGCCGCGGCGCTGGCGCCTGCGTCATGGAGGCGCGCCTTCGTCGCGCTGCTCGCCGGCGCGCCGGCGCTCCGTTTCGCCGCGCCTGTCGCCGTCATCGGCATCCTCGCCGGCGGCTTCCTGCTTGGCCGCCTGACGACGGCCCCGGTCCCGACCCCTGCGAGCCAGCACGAGTCGGCGATGGTCAGGGAGATCGGCGTCCTGGCCGACCAGCCGGGCCAGCCGCGGGTGCGCCTGGCCTACGACACGCTGCGGCAGAGCGCGCTCGAGGGACCGGCCCGCGACCCGGAGATCCGGAGGCTCCTGGTCGGCACCATGCGCGACAGCCTGAACGCCGGCCTGCGGCTGCAGGCGATCGATGCCCTTCGCGGCCAGGCGGACGACGCCGACGTCCGGGCAGCGCTGCTGAGGACGGTCGGGGAGGACGACAATGCCGGCGCCCGGCTCAAGGCCCTCGAGGCGCTGCAGCCCTCCGCCGGCCGCGATCCGGCGGTCGGATGTCCTGCCGGTGCTGCGGCGCCTCGCGGCGGGCGATCGCAACGATTACGTCCGCCTGCGGGCCGCGACGCTGGTCAGCGATCTGGCGGCGGGGGGGGAACATCAATGAGTCGGACGCTCGGTCTTTTCATGCTGATGCTCGCGCTGGCGCCGGCCCTGTTGCTGGTGTGCGGGACGGCGCCGGCCCTCGCCGGGGAGGAGGGCGAGCGGTTCTTCCGGGACGGCGCGTTTCTGGTACGGGAGATCAAGGGAATCGTGCCGGACGCCGGACCGGGCATCCGGGTCGAGACCGATCTCGGCGTGGTCTCGGTCGAGCCGTCGAAATCGCCGGAGCTCCACTACCGGGTGCTGGTCCGGGCCCGCGGACGGGACGAGACGCCCCGCGCCCGCCTCGAGGGGTTGCGCATCGGCGCGGCGCGCGGCCCCGAGGGCTGGCGGCTCACCGGCCGCGCGGTGCCGGGGGCGAAGCTCGACGGCCTGTACGCCGAGTTCACCCTGCTGGTGCCGCAGGGACGCCAGTCGATCGAAGTCGCCACCGGGGCGGGCGATGCGCTTCTTAAGGGTCTGACGGGGCGGATCGAGCTGGCCACCCGGGCCGGCAACATCCTGGCCGAGGACCTCGGCGGGCCGCTCTTCGCCCGGACGCGCGGCGGCAGCATCTCCGTCGGGACGCTCGCCGGCGCCGGCCGGCTGATGACCGCCGGGGGCTCGGTGACCGTCGCGTCTGCCGGTGGCGACCTGGTGGCGCAGACATCCGGCGGCGACGTCGCCGTGACGCGCGTGGCCGGCAACCTGCGCGCCGAGACCGGCGGCGGCAACATCTCCGTCGCCTCGGCGGGCGGCGACGTCGATGTGCAGACCGGCGGCGGCGCCATCGTCCTGGGCACGGTCGCCGGGCAGGTGAGCGCCGCCAGCGCCGGCGGCGGTATCCGCGTCGGCGGGGCGGGGAACGGCGTCCGCTGCGAAACCGCCGCCGGGCCGATCACCCTGCTCGGGATCGGCGGCCCGGTGCGCGCCGTCACCTCCGCCGGCAGCATCCGCGCCGACTTCCTGCCGGCGGGCGGAGCCTTCTTCGACTCCGACATCCAGACCTGGCAGGGAGATGTCACCGTCACCCTGCCCGAATCGCTTCCCCTGACCATCCGGGCGGTGGTGGAGAACTCCCTGGGCCGGCGGATCAGGAGCGATTTTCCGCTGCGCATCGATCGCGCGGCGGAGGACGCCGGCCGGCCGGTCGAGGTCGCCGAGGGCACGGTCGCGGGCGGCGGTGCGGTTCTGCGAATTCGCACCCTGGGCGGCCGCATCGACATCCTGAAAGCGGCAGGCAAACCGTAAACGACAAGGAGGCCTCGATGAACTGGAGAACAGCGATCACGGTTGGCATCGTCATCGGCGTCGCGGCGCTGGCGGCGGTCATACTCATGGCCGCGACGCCGGTCCCCGCGCCACCCCCGCCACCACCGCGCCCGGGGCACAACTTCGCCTTCTTCCCGGGGGGCGGGTCGAGGCTCGGCGTGCGCATCAGCGACGTCGACGCCGAGCGCGCCCGCGAGCTGAAGCTCAAGGAAGAGGCGGGGGCGGAGATCAAGGAGGTCCGCCCCGACGGCGCCGCCGCGAAGGCCGGTCTCAAGCCCGGTGACGTCGTCCTCGAGTATCAGGGAAACCGCATCGAGGGGGCGGCGCAGCTGACCCGCCTGGTGCAGGAGACCCCTTCCGGGCGGACTGTGGCGCTCAAGATCTGGCGGGACGGAGCGAGCCGCCCGTTCAGCGTCAAGCTGCAGGAACGGGAGGGAGACGATCGGCGCGTCTTCGAGCGCCGCATCGTGGTGCCGCACATGGCCCCGGACGCGGACGTGGACATCCCCGACCTCGACATCGAGATCCCCGACATCGAGATGCCGGACATCCCGATGCTTGACGGCATCCCCCAGTCGGTCCGCATCGGCGTGTCGATCGAGAACCTGAGCGACCAGCTCGCCGCCTACTTCGGCGTCAAGGGAGGCGGCGGCGTGCTGGTGCGCTCGGTCCAGGAAGGCAGCCGGGCCGCCGAGGCGGGTCTCAAGGCCGGTGACGTGATCGTCAAGGTCGACCAGGAGACGATCGGCGACAGCTCGGATTTCCGGGCCGCCCTGCGCCAGCGGCGCGGCAAGGGAATGAACCTGACGCTGGTGCGCGACCGCCGCGAGCACACGGTCGCCGTCGCCGCGCCCAGGGAGGACGAGCGCGGGCGGCACGACGCCGGGTGGAGGGGGCGCGACGGTCTCCGTCGGGCCGTCGAGACCGCGGCGCGGCAATCGGAGGAGGCGTTTCGGCAGGCCGCTGAGGAGCTGAACCGGGCGGAGGGGCTGGACCTGTAAGGGCTCGTTCGCGACCGCCGGCCGTCGGCGCGGCCGTCTGCTAAGATCCGCCTCCGATGGGCGGCCCTTCGCAGGTCATCGAGGCGCGGGAACTCCGGAAGCGATACGGCGACTTCACCGCCGTCGACGGCATCGACTTCGCGATCCAGGCCGGCGAGTGTTTCGGCGTCCTGGGACCGAACGGCGCCGGCAAGACCACGACGGTCAAGATGATTCACTGCGCCTCGCCGCTGACCTCCGGCACCCTGCGGGTGTTCGGTCTGGACGTCGGGCGCGAGCCGCGCCGGATCAAGGCGCGCATCGGCGTCTGCTCGCAGGAGGACAATCTCGATCCCGATTTTTCCGTCCTCAAGAACCTGACGGTGTTCGCCCGCTACTTCGGCCTCCCCGCCCCGGGCGCCCTCGAGCGGGCCCGCGAGCTCCTCGAATTCATGGGGTTGTGGGAACGGCGCGACGACCGGATCCGCGATCTGTCGGGGGGTCTGAAGCGCCGGCTGGTGATCGCCCGGGCGCTGATCAACGACCCCGATCTGCTGATTCTCGACGAGCCGACGACCGGCCTCGACCCGCAATCGCGCCACCAGGTGTGGGATCGCGTTCGTACCCTGCGCCGGCAGGGGAAGACGATCCTGTTGACCACCCACTACATGGACGAGGCGCAGACGCTGTGCGACCGGCTGGTGATCATGGATCGTGGCCGTATCCTGGTCGAGGGGCCGCCGGCTGAACTGGTTCGCAGCCGCGTCGGCCGGGAGGTTGTCGAGGTCTGGGGCTACCCGCCCGCCCTCCTCGACCACGCCCGGCTCTCCGGCTGGAACGTCGAAATCGATGCCGACCGCCTGTTCGTCTACACCGAGTCCGGTGAGGATATCCTCCAGGCGATCGCCCACCGCTTCCCATCCGAGCGTTGCACCGTGCGGATGGCCGGTCTGGAGGATCTGTTCCTGAAACTCACCGGGCGGGAGCTGCGCGAATGAGCCGCCGGAGGCGCACGTGATCGGCGTCCTGCGCAACATCAGTCCGCGAGCGCTGCGCGTCTGGCAGCGCAATCGCGACGTCTACTTCGTCACCTGGAAGACGAATCTGCTACCCCCGCTGCTCGAGCCGATCCTCTACCTGCTGGCCTTCGGGGCCGGCATCGGCGCCCTGGTCAAGGAAGTGCCGTACCGCGGCGGCACCATCGGCTACGCGGCATTCATCGCGCCGGGGCTGCTGGCGACCCAGGTGATGTTCCAGGCCTTCTTCGAGACGACCTACAACACCTTCGTACGCATGTACTACCAGAAGACGTTCGACGCGCTGGTGACCACGCCGCTGACGCTCGAGGACATCATGGCCGGCGAGATGCTGTGGGGGGCGAGCAAGGGGGCGATCGGCTGCGCCGTCATGATGGTGGCGATCGGCGGCTTCGGCCTGCTGGACTACCCCCACGCGCTGATCATCGTGCCGTTCTCGCTCCTGGCCGGGCTGTTCTTCGCCGCCCTCGGGCTGTGTTTCACCGCCGTGGTGCCGCAGATCGACGCCTTCAACTTCCCGACCTTCCTGTTCGTGATGCCGATGTTCCTGTTCTCGGGCACCTTCTTCCCGCTCGACGTCCTGCCGCGCTGGGCGCAGGCGATCGCCCTGGCGCTGCCGCTGACCCACATCACCAACGTGATGCGCGAGGCGGCTCTCGGGCGACTCCCCGCCGACCTCGCCTGGGATCTTCTCTATCTGATGGTCGCCACGGTGCCGCTCTGCCTCCTGGGGATCCGGTTGATGACTCGGCGCCTGGTGAAGTAGGGGACCCCTAGAACTTCAGTCCGAGGCCGAGGTACGGTCCCTTGTAGGTCGTGTCGTAGGCGCCGAAGCTGTCGTCCTCGACGTTGAAGCGGTAAGACCGGTAGCCCCCGTAAATCCCGAAGACGTGGGCGAAGTAATACTCGATCTGGGCGCGCAGATCGAGGATGTCGACCGAGGTGCCGGAGACGTGCCCCGCGGCGCCGCTGGCCTCGGCGCGGATGGCGAAGCCGGGGAGCGGCTTGACGGCGAAGCCGACATTCAGGGTCGGATACGGCACGTCCTCGCTGAGCTTCGCCGCCCCGCTGGTCGAGCCGTTGAGATCCATGCGGATCGACGATTTCGCCGCCCCCAGTCCCAGCCCCATCTCGAACACCTTCAATTTGAGGACATCGAAGCGGTACTGCAGCGCGTAATTCGTCAGGTCGGCGCTGGTCTGGATGGTCTCGCCCGGGCCGTAGGTCACGCCGGCGAAAGTGAAGCTCTGCCCGCTCGAGCGCCCCTCGTGCGTCGAATCGAAGTAGTCGAGCAAGATGACGTTCCTCCCGAAGCGGAAGCGGACGCGCGCCATGCCGACGCCGTCCGTGTCGTCCACGCCGAGGTCGTCGTTGAAGTCGACCTCGGTCCCGGCGATGGAGTCATCGATGGCGGCGCTGCCGCCGAGCGATTGATCCCAGAAGGCCGCCTCGATCTTGATCCAGTCGCCCAGCGCCAGGGCCGGCGACGGCAGAGCCAGCGACAGGCCGGCGCACAACGCCGCCGCCAACAGCCAGCGCGGCACGGAACGACGCAACGAGTGAATCGTCTTCATGGACCCTCCTCACGGATGGCCGGCGACCGGCGGCGCGACGAGGTCGTGCCCCGGTGGCCGGTGATGGTTGAATCGATCGGAGTGCGACTCCGCCGGACGTTGCCATTTGGAGCACAGGCCCCTATCATTCCCGCATGGACGACAGCCGGGATCGTCCGGCCGATCTGATCTACGACTGGAACCAGGTCGGCCCCGCCCCCGTGCCGCGCGGACCGGTCATGCTCGACGATGAGACGCTGCGCGACGGGCTGCAGGGGCCCAGCGTCACCGATCCGCCGATCGACACCAAGGTGCGCATCCTGCGGGCCATGGACGCCCTCGGGATCGATACGGCCGACGTCGGCCTGCCGGGCGCCGGCCCGCGCGCCGCCGAGGACGTCGAGGCGCTGTGCCGGGCCATCGCCGGCGAGCGGCTGCGGATCCGGCCGAACTGCGCCGCCCGCACGGCCGTCAAGGACATCGAGCCGATCGCCCGCATCAGCGGCGCGACCGGCATGCCGATCGAGACGTGCCTGTTCATCGGCTCGTCGGCGATCCGCCGCTATGTCGAAGGCTGGGACGTCGATCACCTGCTGCGGCTGACCGATGAGTCGGTGTCGTTCGCCGTCCGCGAGGGACTCACGGTGATGTACGTGACCGAGGACACCATGCGCGCCGACCCGACCACGCTGCGACGGCTGTACTCGACCGCCATCGCCTGCGGCGCCCGGCGGGTCTGCGTCACCGACACGGTCGGTTGCGCGACGCCCCAGGGGGCGGCGGCGCTGGTGCGCTTCATCGGCACGATCGTCGCCGAGAGCGGCGCCGACATCGGCATCGACTGGCACGGACACCGTGACCGGGGGCTGGACCTGGCCAGCACCTTGGCGGCGATCGGCGCCGGCGCCAGCCGCGCGCACGGCTGCGCGCTCGGCATCGGCGAGCGCGCCGGCAACACGCCGATGGACCTGCTCCTGGTGAACCTCAGGCTCCTCGGCTGGATCGAGCGCGACCTGCGCGGGCTCAGCGACTACTGCCGGACGGTCGCCGAAGGATGCCGGGTGCCGATCCCGGCCAATTACCCGGTCGTCGGCAGCGACGCCTTCGAGACCGCCACCGGGGTGCATGCCGCCGCGGTCATCAAGGCGCTGCGGAAGGACGATGTGTGGCTGGCCGACCGGGTCTACTCGGGCGTCCCGGCCACCGACTTCGGCTTCAGCCAGCGGGTCCGGATCGGACCGATGTCCGGGCACTCCAACGTGATTTTCTGGCTCGAGCAGCAGCGGATCCCGGCCGCCGAGGAGACCGTCGCCCGCATCCTCGAGGCGGCCAAGCGCAGCGACCGCCTGCTCGAAGACTACGAGCTGTTCCAGCTGGCCCGCCCGGCCGTTCGCCAGTCGGGCTGAGCGGCAGCCCCAGCGGCCCGCCGGACCTCCCGTCACCGCGTCTCCCCCGGGAGCGGCTCGCAGCAAACCCGATTGCGCCCCGTCTCCTTGGCCCGGTACAGGGCCCGGTCGGCGCGCGCCACGAGGGCGGTGAGATCACGCCCGTGTTCCGGGCAGACGGCGATGCCGATGCTGATGGTCACCCGGATCGTCCGGTCGTCGAGCGTGAACGGATGCTCCTCGATGGCGCGGCGGATGCGCTCCGCCGCCTGCATGGCGCCGGCGGCGGGGGCCTCCGTCAGGTACGAGACGAACTCCTCGCCGCCGTAACGCGCCGAGACGTCCTCGACCCGGATCGACTGCCTTATCAGACGCCCGACCTCCGCCAGGACGTGGCTGCCCATCTGGTGACCGCGGGTGTCGTTGACCGACTTGAAGCGGTCGAGGTCCATCATCAAGATAGCCAGCGGCAGGGCGTGAAGCAGGCAGCGCTCCAGCTCCATGCCGAGGGCGAGGTAGAGCGACTCCTTGGTGAGCAGGCCGGTGAGCTGGTCGTAGCGGATGCGGTGCCGGATCTTCTCGTGGAATGACGCCTCGACGTCGTCGAGCAGAGTGAACTTGAATACCGTGTCGCCGATCTGGATCTTGTCGCCGTCGTGCAGGTCGGCGCGCTCGACCTGCCGCGAGTTCACGTAGGTGTGGTTGGTGCTGCCGAGGTCGACGATGGCATAGGCCCTGTCGCCGGTGGCCGGGTCGCGCCGGCAGTCGATGCGGGCGTGCTCGCGCGACGCCAGCCCGTCATGCAGGCGGATGGTCGACTGCGGATCGCGTCCCAGCAGCACGGTCTCGCGCCGCAACCGGAAATTGCGGCCGATCTCGGCGCCGTGCAGGACGACGAGCGAGGCGACGTCCTTCCGCAGCCGGCCGCTGTCGAGCAGCCGTTGCGGGATCGCCATGGTCCGGTCGGCGGGCTTCTGGGCCATCGTCGCGGCGCGTGCGACGCCGCGGGATTACGGTTCGGTGATCGAGCCGCGGCGGGCGCCGCCTTCAATGTAGGCCTGCGGTCCGGAACGTCCAGAGGACGGGGCGGGGACGGAAAGATTCCGGGACAGCGAGCGGTAGGCCTGCTCGATCTGCTCCACGGCGGCGCGGCGCTCGCTCTCGCAGTCGAGCGAGGTAAGAGCGGGCGAGCCGGAGCGGAACGTCCGGCGCAGCCGAAGATATCCCTCCAGGATGGCGTCGGCGCGGGCCGACGGCGGCAGGTCGAGAGCGAAATAGGGATCGGCAGCGGCGGCGGCGTCGGAGGCTTCCGCCGGGCGCCAGGCGCGCGGCTCGCCGGCCGCCCCGCCGACGGCATCGGCGATGGCGCGGATCCGCTCGGCCGCCCGCGAGCGGGGATACTCGACCATGAACGGCCGGCGGCTCTTGACCGTCTGCACCATGGCCGGCTCGTAGGGGATGGCGCCGGCGTAGCCGAGCGGGATGCGGATGAAGCGCTCGGTGACCGTCTGCATGGAGTCGCCCAGCCGCACGTCATCCTGATCGCGCACCTGATTGATCACCAGGTGCGGCAGGAACGGCTCCATGAAATCGCTCAGCGCCCGGCCGGCGCACGCATCGACGCGCCGGATTTCCTCGAGGACCTCCACCGGCCGCCCGAGGCGGGACCGTTCGCGCAGCTCCAGCACCAGGTCGACGATCGGCTCGTAGCCGAGGGCCCGAGCGGTCCGCTGCAGCCGGCGCATGTAGGCGGCGTTGAGGAAGCGGTAGCAGTTTTCCACCGACGTCGGCTCGGGAAGGATCACCATGACGCCGCGGTCGGCCAGGCAGAACACGTCGAGGACGTCGAGGGAGGTCCCGGCGCCCAGGTCGACCACGACGATCTCCGCCGGCAGCTGCAACAGTTCGCGCAGCAGCCGGGTCTTCTGAAAGTGCTTGAGGTTCTCGGCATCGAGGGCGTTGCGGGCGCCGCTGATCAGGCTGAGCCGCGGCAGACCGGTCTGCACCGCGGCGTCGACGAGCCCCGGTACGCGCCGGTGGATGAAGTCGCCGAGCGACAGCGCCGGCGGGTCCATCCCGAGCGAGGTGTGCAGGTTCGGGGCCCCCAGATCGGCGTCGACCAGCACGACCCGGCGGCCTTCCCGCGCCAGGTGGATGCCGAGGCTGGCCGCCAGGAGCGACTTGCCGGTGCCCCCCTTGCCGCCGGCGATCGCCCAGATCTGGGGCCGATCGAGTGCCGAGATGATTCTGCTGTGCATGGGTGTCTAATTCACAGGTACGGCGAGCGACGACCCGGCGCAACTGCCATGATCATGACGCGACGTCAGCCGGACGGCGAATGCCGCCCGCATTCAGCGGTTGCTGACCAGGATGTGATCGGACGAGCGAGCCAGCACGACCAGCGGCGCCCCCAGTATTTCCTGAAGGGACGGCAAATGCTCGTGGCGGACGACGACGAAGACGCGATCGCCGCCGCCCAGCCGCTCGAGCAGGCGCTCGAGCGACACGTAGCTCCCCGGGTCGTGGGCGAGGGTCTTGCCGAGCTCGACGTCGTCGTCGTGCGTCGACACCAGGCCGACCGTCCGGCCGAGGTAGAACGGCAGGCCGCGCAGCTGGCAGCGGTATTCGTAGACTTCCGGGGCGCCGTTCCCCTCGCGCTGCAGCAGCCGCGCGAACGCGCGCGTTTCGTTCAGGTCGTCGTTCCGGCCGGCGGCCAGCAGAGCCCCGTACCAGGCCACCGAGGCGAGCAGGGCGGTCGCGACCAGCGCCGGCAGGGCCAGCCGACGGCGCGCCAGCAGATCGCCGGCGATCAGCCCGACCAGGGCCAGGGCGGCCATCGCCATGAAGGCGCCGCCGTCCTCCCGCATGGCCTCCGGCAGGTGCGCGCCGCCGAGCCAGCCGCCGGCGACCAGGGCGATCGCCGCGGCGAAGCTGAGCGCCAGGGAGATCCACCAGGCGAAGGCCGGGCCTGCTTCCAGCCTGCCGACCACCCAGGCGCCGCAGGCGATCGCTGCGGCCGGGAACAGCGGCAGGATGTAGAAGGGCAGCTTCGATTGCGCCACGCTGAAGAACAGCAGGCCGGGGACGAACCAGGCGAGCAGGAATGTGCCGGCCTCGCCGGGCGGCCGCAGCTGGCGCAGCCAGTCGCGGGGGGCGGCCACGACGGCGGCGACCAGGTTGGCGGCGGCGATGGCGCTCCAGGGGAGAAGCCCGGCGATGACGACCGGCAGGTAGTAGTACCACGCGCCGGCGCGGTTGTGCGCGCGGGTGGCGAAGCGGGCCAGGTTCTCGTGCAGGAAGAAGTAGCCCGGGAACTCCGGATGGCGGAGCGACACCATCAGGTACCAGGGCGCCACGATGGCGGCGAACAGCAGGAGGCCCCACCCGAGGCGCATCCGGGCGACGCGCGGCCAGGACCGGCGCAGCGTCAGGAACAGCGCCACGGTCATCCCCGGCAGGACCAGGCCGATCGGACCCTTGGCGAGCACCGCCAGCGCCGCGCCGCCGGCCATCAGGATGTAGAAGCGGCCGTCGCGTTCCGGGCGGCGGTACCCCTCCAGGAACAGCATCAGCGTCAGCCCCACCGTGAACGCCAGAGTCAGATCGAGAGTCAGAATGTGGGCGGCAGCGAAGAACAGGCAGGACGATGCCAGGACGATGGCCCCGGCCACGGCGCGCCGCCGATCGAACAGCAGGGCGCCGATCCGCCAGGTGACCAGCAGGAGGCCGACCGCCAGCACCGTCTGCCCGAAGCGGGCGCCGGCCTCGTTGCGCCCCCACAGGAACAGGGAGCCGGCGGTTACCCACATGCCGAGCGGCGGCTTGTCGAGGAAGACGGCGCCATCGATGCGGGGAGTGACGAAGTCGCCCCGGTCGAGCATTCCCTGGGCGACATCGGCGTAGCGTCCTTCGTCGCGCTCCCACAGTCCCCAGGGGGACAGACCGATGAGAGCCAGATACATGATCGCCCCGGCCGTCAGGGCGATCCGAATCGCAGGGCGGCGCACGGATGGATTCTAGAACAGGGAGGAGCCGCGCGCCAGCCGCTCGTAGACGGCGCGGGCGGCGGCGATCGAGGCGAGAACTTGCTCCTTCTCGGCGGCGTCGTTCCAGCCCCCGTGGGCCCGGGCCGCGGCGTCGAGGCGATCGACCCAGGCGAGGAAGTAGGCGGCATCGGCCCCGGCGTCGGGCACGGTGTCACCGACGGTCACGTAGATCGGGCTGGTGGTGGCGAACGGGTAGATGTCGAGGACCGGGTGCGACGGCCGCTCGGCCCAGGCCCTGACGGTGTACCAGCCGCTGCGCTCCACCTCGAAGTCCCGCGTGATCGTCGCCGTGTCGCGGTCGCCGGCCAGCGGCAGCTCGGCGACGACGTGTCCGTTGCCGACGACTTGCAGATGGTCGACCGGCACGATCGACCGCAGGACGACGCGCGCCGTCATCTTGCGACGGCCGGCCGGCAGCGTCAGCCGGGAGCCGATCTCCCGCCCGTCGAGGGTGAACTCCAGGAGCGGGCCGTTGGTGGCAAACGTCCGGCCGGCGCGGATGGCGGCGAGCCAGGCAGCGTGATCGAAGCGCGGGCCGGTCTTGGCGAACACCCGGTCGACCCCGACCGGGCCGCGCAGCGAGGCGAAATTGGCCATCGCATCGGTGCCGGCGCCCGCCGGCAGGCGGAAGCCGCAGTTGAGCAGCCGGTACCAGACGGCGGCGGTCGCCAGGTGGTCGCTGAAGCCGACCACCTCGAAGTAGTCCACCTTCCCCAGGGCCGCGCTCACCGGCAGCTCGTTGGTCAGGGTCTCGTCCTTCGCCGGGTCCGGCACGGCGTCGAACGGGTGAACGTAGCCGGTGATCGCCCCCTGCGCGTGCGCCAGATCGAAGATCGCCGTGTTCTGGGGGAACAGGCTGCGCACCGGGGTGTTGGCGTAGGCGGCGTAGCCGGGCACCAGGATGTGGTCGCGCAGCCCCAGGAGCGCGGTGTGTCCCCAGAAGGAGGTGTGGTATTCCTGGCTGTGAAAGATGATCCGATCGCGCGTCGAGACCGGATCGACCTTCCCGGTGAACCACCCGATGTCCGGCATCCGCTGTTCCTTGTTGACGATCAGGTTCTCGATGACGTGCAGGTCTTCGGCCGCCGCCTGCTGCAGCAGCCGGGCTGGCGTTGCGCGATAGGCGCCGCCGTAGTTCATGTGGACGTGCATGTCGCCGCTGTACCAGCCGCGGGCGGGCAGATCGACCAGCCGCCGCGGCGCGATCCGCACCGCCACCGTCCCGCCGGCTCCCACCGTGACCTCGCGCCGCTCCGGCCGGTACTCGAGGCCGCGCAGCACCTCGATGGTCGCGCGGCCGGCCGGCACGGTGACGGTCGAGCGGCCCCGGGTGTGGAAGTAGGCATACTCGAAGTTGCGCTCGGAGCGATCGAACGCCTCATCGGCGTGGCGCCACGCGTCGTCGGGCGCATACGACAGGCCGGCCGGTCCGGCGGTCACCGAGACGCGCGCCGGCATCGGTCCGCCCGTGGCCGGATCGACGACGCTGATCGACACGCGTCCGACCGGAACCCGGTAGCGCCGTTCCACGATCGCCACCGGCTCGCGCCCGCCGCCCGGCAGCGTCAGGACGCGCAGCGCCGTGTTGCCGTCCTCATTCGAGATGTAGGCGATCCGCCGGCCGTCCGGCGACCAGCGCGGCGAGGTGGCGTCGAATGCGCCATAGGTGAGCGGCAGGACGTCGCCCCCCTCGTCGGTCATCAGCCAGAGCTGGTGCCATTGCCCGCCGAGATATGACGCGTAGACGATGCGCCGCCCGTCGCGCGACCAGTCGGGACGGGCCTTCCAGGTCGTCTCCTCGTCGTGGATCGGGCGCAGCGGCGCGCCGGGCTCGGCCTTCATCCGGAAGATGCCGCCGGTTCCCCAGACGTGGCCCCGGTTCGACACCAGGACGATTTCGCGGCCGTCGGGGGACCAGGAGGGGGAAATGTAGTGGTCGTAGTTGCTGTAGTAATAGCGGGGCAGGCCGTCGTCGTTGTCCTCGGTCAGCCGGGTCACCCGATCGGCCCGTCCGTCGGCGACCTCCACGGTGTGGACGTGGAAGCGCCGGTTGTACAGGGTCGACACGAAGACGATCCGCCGGCCGTCCGGCGACCAGCGCGGCTCGACGTTGACCGCGCCGTTGGCGACGAGCGGCCGCGCCTGCGACGCCTGCACATCGAGGATCCAGAGCTCCACCGAGTCATGGATGTAGGAGGCATAGACGATGAACCGGCCGTCGGGCGACCAGTCCGGCTGGTAGTCGTATCCGTCGCCGGCGGTGAGCTGCTCGGCGACGGTCGATCCCGGCTGCTGCCGCCAGAGCGTCCCCTGCATGGAATAGACCAGCTCCCGGCCGTCGGGGGACCACGCGACCGACCCGGGGCCGGAGGTCGCCTGCGGCAGGTACATCTCACGGTAGTAGTAGTGGTGCGGCAGCTTGATCTGCTTCAGGACGAACTCGCGCACCGCCGACGATTGCTTCGCCAGCGCGACGCCCGCGGCCGCCGCAACCGCCAGGATGAACAGACCGGTGAACGTCGCAATCGGTCGGAGCCCTGCGGTCCGGCGCGTGTGTGTCTGTGGCATGCATGACTCCTCGAAGGTGACAGGCTCCCGGTCACGGAGCTTCAGCCGGGGAGGGGATTATAGCCGGCCGGCAGTGCGTCAGTCGGCGAGCTGCGATACCGCTTCGGGGTCGGCGCCCGGCGATCGATCGAGCGGGATGCCGAGGTTGGTCAGCAGGCGCGACAACAGGCTGGCCGTGCGTGGCGAGGCGCAGGCGTCTCCTTCCGGAAGGGTGAGCGCCACCAGTCTGCCTCGACCCACGCGGTAGACCGACAGGCCGGGCGCCATCAGCAGCGGCTCGACTTCGGCCCGGCCGACGGCGGTGCGCAGGCGGAAGTCATCGGCGTCCGGACGCCCCAGCAACGCCAGGTCGGCGCCGGCGATGCCGCGCAACAAGGGGACCCCGGCCGGATCGGGAAGCGGGCCCGACGCCGGGCGCGCGAACCAGACCGCGCCCCCCGACAATCCTTGAAGATACTCGGTGACCAGCGGCTGCGGATTGAGCAGCAGGACGGTGCCGCCATCGCTCAGGAAGCGGGCGACTTCGGCTTTTGGCGGCAGCGCCGCGTCGGCCTGCAGGCGGTAGGCCGGCCAGTCGCCCGGGGCGACCAGCACATCGACGCCGGCGAGGCGGGCGGCGGTCGTCGGCAGGATCGGCTTGAGACGTGCCAGGCAGACCGGCAGATCCTGGTCGCCGTGGCCGTAGAGCACCACTCTCACCGGCGCCGGCGGATCCACGAGGAGGTAGGCCAGTGTGTTGACCAGCAGCACCCGCGCCAGCGGTTCGCGGGCATAGGCGGCAGCGAGCGGCGCCTGGGCGATGATCGTCATCCCGGCCCCCACCGGCATCTCGAGGAGGGCGATCCCCTCGCGCCAGGCGGCGCCGTTCCGGGCCCGCACGCCGGCGACGACGCGGAAGTTGCCGCGCGACGGC
Organism: Acidobacteriota bacterium; assembly: GCA_018606725.1. GTDB lineage: Bacteria > Acidobacteriota > Polarisedimenticolia > Gp22-AA2 > Gp22-AA2 > JAGYID01. The sequence continues at coordinate 32,921 of JAGYID010000047.1, read as the reverse complement.
GGCACCAGCGGGCGGACGCCGCCGCCGGAGGCGAAGAACGCTCCAGCGTCGGTGGCGGGGATGCCGGCGACGATCGGGTGCGACGCGTCGAGCATCAGCTCGCTTTCCCGGCCGGCCGGGAACGCCGGCCACAGCCGGAGATCCTCGCTGAGGGTGGGCGGCAGCTCGGGTTGCTCGAGGACCAGGATCCGCGCGCCGGAGCGGGCCCGGGCCCCGAGGATCGGCCCGAGGTTCTCGGCGCTGCGGCCAAAGCCGCCGGGACCGATGATGATCAGGTCGCCGCGGTGCACGGCGAGCCCTTCGAAGGACGTGACCTCGTCGACTGCCAGTCCGAGCGACCGGAGCGCCGACCGGGCGGAGCCGGACGGGTCGTAGAGGGCGACGCGGGCGCGGCCGAACAGGTCGATCAGGCGGGCGGCGAGATCGGCGTCGTAGGCGGTGAACGACCAGGACTTGCCGACCGAGGGTGAGGCCAGGCCGCGGGCCGAGACGCGCAGCGTCAACCCGGACGGCCGCTCGATGGCCGGCAGCGGAATGGCGATCGGCAGCCGCGCGGTGACACCCGGCCGGACGGTCACTTCGGCCGCGCCCCCGGCGATATCGGTGTCGCCGAGTCGTGCCTCCCAGGTCACCTCGAAGGTCGCCGTGCGGCCGCTGGCCAGAAGCAGGGCGCGCCTCGCCACCCCCGGCGCGGCCACGATGTCGCCGCCCGATTCGAGCGTCAGCACCGGCGGCGGCGCCGGCTTCGACGCCGCCGCGGCCGGAACCGTCGCGCCGAAGAGCGACAGGACGATCGCGCCGAGCGCCCTCGCGCCGGCGGCGGTGGTCGAAGGCACCGCCGGGAAGCGGGCGCCGGGCTTACGAATCCGAAACGGCGGGCGGCGTGGCACGCCGGCCAATATAGGTTCCGCCCGGCCGGTGGCAACGCCCCTCCCGGAGGCGTCTCCACGACGGCAGCGCCCGCCCGCCGGCGCTTTACATGCCCGGGATTCCCTGTGCTAGTATGCGGCCCTCTGCAGTACGAAAGAGGCCACTTCGAGAGGAGAACGCAACGTGTCCTACGTCATCACCGGCAAGTGCCTGGGCGAGCGCTACGCGACCTGCGTCGCGGTGTGTCCCGTGGACTGCATTCATCCCGGCGACTACCAGGGTGAAGAGTTCATGATCATCGACCCGGAGGAATGCATCGACTGCGGTGCCTGCCTCCCGGAGTGCCCGATCGAGGCGATCGTCGAGACCGAGGAAGAGTCGCCGGAGTGGGCGGTGATCAACAAGGATATGACGCCGGCGTGCAAGAACAATCCCCCGGTCACGCCGCGGGCCGCGAACGATCCGCCGCGCAAACCGGGCAACAAGCTCCGCTGAGACCGGTCGAAAGATCCATGACAACGAGGGCCCCGCGGCGCGGGGCCTTTTCTTTTGCGCGCCGGCCGGCCGCCTGCGTGCTTGCCAGCGGCGGGCTCGACTCGGCGGTTCTGCTGGGCGAGGCCCTGCGGAAGTACCGGAAGGTCCAGCCGGTCTACGTGCGGGCGGGGCTGCGCTGGGAATCGGCGGAGCTGCGCGCCCTGCGGCGCTTCCTGCGCGCCGTCCGCTCGCCCCGGTTGCGTCCGCTGGTGGTCCTCGAGCTGCCGATGCGGGACCTGTACGGCGATCACTGGAGCACCACCGGCCGGGTGCCGGGGTTCCGCGCCACCGACGCCTCGGTCTACATTCCCGGACGAAACATCGTGCTGTTCACCAAGGCGGCCGCCTTCTGCGCGCTGCGCCGTCTGCCGGTGCTGCTCCTCGGCATCCTGAGCGCCAACCCGTTTCCGGACGGGTCGCCGGCTTTCCTTCGGGCCATGGAGCGGGCCCTGGCCCGCGGGCTGGCCGCGCCGATCAGGCTGCGCGCCCCGTTCCGGCGCCTGTCCAAGGACCGGGTCATCCGCCGCGGCCGGGGTCTGCCGCTGCACCTGACCCTCTCCTGCAGCGAGCCGCGGCGCGGCCGGCACTGCGGCGTGTGCGTGAAGTGCGGCGAGAGGATCAAGGCGTTCCGCCGGGCCGGCATCGCCGACCCGACGGCGTACGCCGACCGGCGGCATTCGGGGCGGGGGATGTCGGCGTCGCGGCGGGCGCCGGCTCAGCGAGCCGGGGCGTAGGCGGCGACCGAGGTGGGGGTCTCCCACAGGCGGACGGCCGACACTTTCAACCCGTGCGCCGCGGCCTGCTCGTAGATCAGGCGGGCGATCGCCTCGGCGGTCGGATCGCTGTCCATCAGGAAGACCGGCTCGTCGTGTTGCCTCAGGACAGGCACCAGCGGATCGTCGCGGTGCAGCAGCATCCGGTGGTCGAGATGCTGATCGATGAAGCCCTTGACGACGCGGCCGATGTCGGAGAAGTCGGCGACCATCGACTGGTCGTCGAGCGACGGCGCCGCCAGCTCGATCTCCACCCGGCCGTTGTGGCCGTGCAGGTGGGCGCATTTCCCCTGGTAACGCAGCAGACGATGCCCGTAGCAGAACTCGACGATTTCGGTCACGCGGTACATGGGCGAGACGCTAACACAACGACCCGGACCGGTCAAACGCCGTGCCCGACGCGATGTCCCGGCCGGGGCTTCCGCCCGACGGGAACCCCCGTCCGGGTCATCCGAAGGCCGGGGACGCCCGGCCGGGTCGTCTGCCGGACGGGAACCCCCGTCCGGCTCATGATGACGCGCCCGAGCACCTTGGTCACCAGGGACGACACCGGCAGCCGGGCCAGGCCGTCCGGCGCCACCCATCGATATGCGCCGCCGGACGGTTCGGCGAGCAGCCGGGCGCGCCGCACTTCGACGGTGATGTGGCGGTAGGTGATCGAGTGGCGCAGCTTCGCGACCAGCTCGAGAGGCCGCAGGCGCAGGCCATCGACGCTGCCGTCGCCGAGCCCCGGGAATTCCCACAAACCCTCCATCAGGGCGGCCCCGTCGCGGCGGTGCATGAGGTAGCGGCCCCGCCGCTCGACCAGCGCCAGGGCCTGCGTCACCTCGACCGGCGCCCGGCGCCGGCGCGGCGCGGGGATGATCTCCTGCGCCCCCGCCGCCCGCGCCGCGCAGCGGCGGCGCAGCGGGCAGGCGCCGCACGCTGGGCGCTCCGGCGTGCAGAGCAGCGCTCCGAGCTCCATGAGCGCCTGGTTCAGGTCGCCGGGGGAGGCCGCCGCGGCCACCAGCAGCGCCGTTTCGTCCCAGAGACGCCGCTGGTGCGAGGCGGTGGGGCCGCGCAACCCGTGCAGGCGCGCCAGGACCCGCGCCACGTTCCCGTCGAGGATCGGCGCCGGGGCGCCGAAGGCGATGCTCCGGATCGCGCCGGCGGTGTAACGGCCGATCCCGGGCAAGTCCCGCAGAGCGGCATCTTCCCGCGGCAGATGTCCGCCGTACATCCGGACGACCCGACGGGCGGCGGCGTGCAGGTGGCGGGCGCGACGGTAATAGCCGAGACCGGACCAGGCCGCCAGCACCCTCGGCAGCGCTGCGCGCGCCAGCGCCCGGACGTTCGGGAAAGCTCCGAGAAATCGACCGTAGTACGGGATGACCGCGCGCACGGTCGTCTGCTGCAGCATGATCTCGGAGATCCAGACGCGGTACGGATCGCGACTCCGTCGCCAGGGGAGGTCCCGCTTCGCCCGGCGATACCAGCCTTCGAGGCTCTTGGCGATGCGGCGTGCGCCGGTCGCCGCCGACCTCTCCTGCTGGGGGCGCATCAGACCGGCGCGGGTGGGCACTGCGGCGCTTCGCATGCGGCCGATTATAATGGCGCCATGGACGAGCGCGATGACAGCGGCGCGTCGCCTCCCGGGGGGGCGGCGACCGCGCTGAAGATCACCCACCACCCGCGGCACTACCGGGAGAACCTGTACGTCTATCCGGTGCTGTCGCGCCGGGCCCGGGGGATCTCCATCGGCATCAACCTGAACCCGGACAAGATTTGCAACTTCGACTGCGTCTACTGCCAGGTCGACCGGACGGCGCCGCCGGCCGTGCGCGAGGTCGACGAGGGCCGGCTGCGCGACGAGCTGGCGGCGCTCCTGCGCGACGCGCGGAGCGGCGCTCTGTACGACCGCCCCGAGTTCGGCCAGGTGCCGCCGGCATTGCGCGAGGTCCGCGATATCACGTTCTCCGGCGACGGCGAGCCGCCGTCCTACCCGAACTTCGCCGGCGTCGTGCGCGACGTGCTGGCGATCAAGCAGCGCGAGGGGTTCCCCGACCTGAAAGTCGTCCTGCTGACCAACGCGACCCTGATCGATCGCGCCCAGGTGAGGGAGGCCATGGCGTTGATGGACCAGGACCACGGAGAGTTCTGGCTCAAGCTCGACGCCGGCACCGAGGCCTATTATCGGACGGTCGATCGAACCACCATCCCGCTCCGGAAAGTGCTGGCGAACATCCTGGAGGCGGCGCGCCTGCGCCCGGTCGTCCTTCAATCCCTGTTCATGAGGATCCGCGGCGCCGGCCCCCCGGCGGAGGAGATCGACGCCTACTGCGGACGGGTGCGCGACATCCTGGACGGCGGCGGCCGCATCAGCCTGATCCAGGTCTACACCGTCGCCCGCCGGCCGGCCGAGACCTGGGTCGAGCCGCTCGCCGACGCCGAGGTGGAGGCGATCGCGCGGACCATCCGATCGCGGGCCGAGGTGCCGGTCGAGACGTTCTACAGCGGCCGGATCGGATGAAGCAATGAACCTCGAGCTGTCCAGGGGACCGTTGCGGGGCGGCGCGCGACTGTGGCGCGCCCTCAATGTCCGCTTCGACGATTTCCGCGTCTGGTACAAGATCACCTACAAGCGCGGCAAGATCCAGGCGACCGTCGGCGATGCGTGGAAGTCGCTCGACAACCCGGCGTACTTCAAGAACCCGGGGCTGTTCTATCACAGCGACGCGGTGGTGCCGCGCGTCTCCCACAAGGTGGTGCGGCGCATCGCCGGTGCCGAGGTGGTGCGCTTCACCTTCCCGACCCTGCATCCGATGTGCTTCCCGGAGACCAACGTCGCCATCGGTCGCTTCTACCGCAACACGCGCGTCCCCGACGCCCCGGTCGTCCTGATCAGCCACGGCTGGGCCCACAGCACCATCAAGACGATCGAGTACCTGTACGTCCGGCCGTTCATCCGGGCCGGCTTCTCGGTCGCCTTCGTCAGCCATCCGCTGCATCTCGAGCGCACCCCGCCCGGCGCTTACAGCGGCGAGCTGGTGGTGTCGGCCGACGTGGTGCTGACCGTCGAGTCGTTCCGGCAGGGGGTGATCGATCTGCTCGGCGCCGCCTCCTGGCTGCGCTCGACCGGCCACCGGACCATCGGCGTGTTCGGCTATTCGCTGGGCGCCTATCTCGCCGGCATCATGGGGGCGATCCGGGACGACTGGGCGTTCGTCGTCATGGGCGGGGTGGGGGACTCGCCGGTGTCGCCGATCTTCGACACGCCGCTCGGGCGGAACATCCGCGAGGATCTGGCCGCCTGCGGCATGCTCGACCGCCACAAGGTCGAGCGCGCCTGGAAGGTGATCTCCCCGATCGCCTTCACGCCCAGAGTGCCGAAGGAGCGGCTGCTGATGATCGCCGGCCGCTACGACCGGATCATCCTGCCGGCCTCGGCGCGCCGGCTGCACCGCGCCTGGGGCCGCCCCCGCCTGCGCTGGCTCAGCCGCGGGCACTACACCATGCTGGCCGCCACCGGCGGCCTGATGGCGCGCGCCATCCCGTTCATGAAGGAGATGTGCTCCCGGCCGCCGGCGCTCGAGCGGGGCCGCGGCCCGACGTCAGCACCTCGAACCACTTGAGCACGCAGTTGCCGATGGTCAGCACGATGCAGATCATCATGAGCCCGGTGAGCCCCGTGTTGACCCAGCCCTGCACCTGCTGCTCGGGCTTCGCCGCGTCGGTCGCCATCGGCAGGAAGATGTCGGTGATCGACAGGATGCCCGCGGTCAGCGTCGTGGTGGCGACGAACGACAGCGGCAGCAGGGTGACCCAGGCGTAGCGGGGGCGCGATTTGATGATGATGGTCGTGCCGATCGACAGCGCCATCGCCGCCAGCAGCTGGTTGGCGATGCCGAACATCGGCCAGATGGTCCGCACCGTGCCGTGATGGATGAAGGAGCCCCACACCAGGACGACCAGCGCCGAGGCGACGATCGTCCCCGGCATCCAGTCGGTCCGGCCCGCCCGCTTCCAGAACCGCCCGGCGAATTCCTGCACCAGGAAGCGCGCCACCCGCGTGCCCGCATCGATGGTGGTCAGGATGAACAGGGCCTCGAACATGATGGCGAAGTGGTACCAGTAGGCCATCAGGCCCCTGAGCCCGGGGATGTTCGCGAACACGTGCGCCATGCCGACCGCCAGCGACACGGCGCCGCCGGTGCGGCCGGCGACGTCCTCGCCGACCTGGCGTGACAGCTCGGGAAGATCGACGACCTGTTGCCCGAGGGCGGCGAACTGGTCCTTGGGCACGTTGATGGCGAAGTAGTCGGGCGGCTGCAGCGACAGCACGGCCACGAACGCCATGATGCCGACGAACCCCTCGCACAGCATCGCCCCGTAACCGATCGGCCGGCAGTCGCTCTCGCGATCGATCATCTTCGGCGTCGTGCCGGATGAAACCAGGGCGTGGAAGCCGGAGATCGCCCCGCAGGCGATGGTGATGAAGCAGAAGGGGAAGATCTTCCCCGGGATGATCGGCCCGCCGCCGGCGACGAACTCGGTGAGGGCCGGCATGCGGATCTCCGGCCGCACCAGGAAGACTCCCAGGGCGAGGGCGGCGATGGTGCCGATCTTCATGTACGACGACAGGTAGTCGCGCGGCGCCAGAAGCATCCACACCGGCAGCACCGAAGCGCAGAAGCCGTAGGCCGCCAGCAGCCAGGTGAGCTGGACCCGCGTAAAGGTAAACCAGGGGGCGAACGACGACTCGGGGATGAAACGCCCGACGATGACCGCCAGCAACAGCCCGACGACGCCGATGATCGTGCCGCTGGTGTAGGCCCCCTTCCGCCAGCGGTACATGTAGAACCCCATGAACAGGGCGAGCGGGATGGTGACCGCGATGGTGAACGTGCCCCAGGAGGAGTGCTCCAGGGCGTTGACCACCGCCAGGCCGAGCCCGGCGAGGGCGATCACCACGATGAACAGGATCGCCACCATGGCGGTGAAGCCGGCGACCGGGTTGATCTCGTTGCGGGCGATGTCGGCCAGCGAGCGGCCGTCGCGTCGAACCGAGGCCGCCAGGATGACGAAGTCGTGCACCGCGCCCCCGAGGACGACGCCGAGCAGCAGCCACAGGAACCCCGGCAGCCAGCCGAACTGCGCCGCCAGGACCGGGCCGATCAGCGGCCCCGCGCCGGCGATGGCGGCGAAGTGGTGGCCGAACAGCACCCAGCGGTTGGTCGGGTGGTAATTCTGGCCGTCATTGAGCCGGTGGGCCGGGGTGACCCGCGCGTCGTCCAGCATCATGACGCGCGCCGCCAGGAAGGCCGAGTAGTAGCGGTAGCCGATGGTCAGGACGAGGACCGCCGGGACCAGGATCCAGAGGGCGTTCATGCCTGGCGGGGCAGGATGAAACCTTCTTCGCGTCCGATGGCGGAGGCCCGCCGCCGATCCTCGTCACCCGGCAGGACCTCGGCGAGATGCCTCGCGTAAGCGGCCTCGTCGAGCGGCCGGCCGTCGACCGCGAAGCGCCCGCCGGCGTGCTCGCCGATGCGGCGGTTGAATTTCTCGTCCGGCAGATACAGGGGCGGCGCCCCTTCCGGGAGGTCGCGGTTCAGCGCCTCGACCAGGCCGCGGATCTCCTCCGCGTAGAGGCCGCGAGCGTACTCGTTGAGCCGGTCGCGCTCCGCGGGGTGCGGGTTCTGGTCCTCGTCGAAACGGCCCTTCAGCCCCCAGACGTAGGCCCAATGCGCCGAGGAGGAGCCGTCGGTCCCGAACAGGTCGTAGGCGGTCGGGACCCACTTGTTGAAGTATTTCTGCATCAGCGGGATCGGCAGGCGGCCGGCCCGGACGATCCGCTTCAGCCCGTTGTTGCCGGTGCCCAGGTGGAACGACTCCTCTTTGAGCATCGGCCCCATGCTGCGCGCCAGCGGCGCGAACGCGGAATGCGACAACATGCCGAGCTGGAATTTGCCGTCGCGGTCGATGAACTGGGTGTAGGTGAAGAAATCGAGCCAGTTCTCCACCGGCACGTTGAACGACCCCAGCAGGCGCTCGCCGCGGGTGGCGCGGCGCTCGAGCATCTTCTGCGCCTCCAGCCGGCCGGAATCGCCGAAGTGCGACATCAGGAGATGGCACATCTGCCAGCCGTGACGCATCTCCTCGCGCATGACCCGCACCAGCGCCTCCAGATCGTGGGGCGTCGGGGCGGTGGCCAGCAGGTGCCGTTGCTGCTCGACGGAGGCGAACTCGGTATCGCCCTGGTAGGTGATCAGGTGGAGCAGGGCGTCGCGGATTCTCTGGTCGGGGACTTCGAGGATCTTCTCCCACTTCCGGTCGCCCTTGAAGTCGCCGAACTCGATGGCGGGGCCGTGCAGGTCGCCGTATTTCGCCTCGAAGGTATAGCCGGAGTTCACCGACGGGTCGAGGTCGATGTCCTTCTGCCAGGCGCGGAAGTAATCGACCCAGTCGTCGAAGCTGTTGAGCCGGGCGGCACCCATGGCGCGCGTATGTTAGCATGCCGTCCGATGAAGCCGACCGCCGGAGAGCCCGGCAGCCTGTACCTGAAGCAACTGGAGATCGGCCCGATGGCCAACTTCGTCTACCTCATCGGGCCGGCCGGCTCGCGCGACGCCATCGTGGTCGACGCGGCCTGGGACATCGAGGCGATCATCCAGGCGGCGGCGCGCGACGAGCGGCGCATCGTCGGGGCGCTGGTGACGCACTGGCACCCGGACCACACCAATCGCATCCAGGAGCTGGTCGAGGCGACCGACGCGAAGGTCTATATCCACGCGGACGACGTCCCCTGGCTGCGCGAACCGGTCGGCAACATCGTCCAGGTCGCCGGCGGCCACGAGCTGCCGGTGGGCGACATCACCATCCGCTTCCTGCACACCCCCGGCCACACCCCTGGCAGCCAGTGCTTCCTGGTGCGCGACCGGCTGGTTTCCGGCGACACCCTGTTCATCGATGCCTGCGGCCGCACCGATCTGCCGGGCGGCGACCCCGAGCAGTTGTACCGGAGCCTGAGCGGTACCCTGGCGAAGCTCGGTGACGAGACCGTCCTGCTGCCGGGGCACAATTACGCCGTGTTAACGCCGAGGCGGCCGATGCGCCCGGACCGCAAGGCGCGACGAGGGCGAATATCGGGCATATTCAACCGAGGAGCAACGCAGCGGGCCGGGATGCGGCGACCGCCGAACGTAACAAGACTTCGGGGACGCGACACTAGCGAGCCCCGCGCGTGCGCCGGGCCGCCCCCCCGGCGATGTCCGTTTTGAAATCAGCCTACCCGTGAAATCTACGTCCAGCAAGGCTTTCCCGTGATTGGGCGCCGCCGCGACCCTATATTGGGCCCGTCGCAGGTCAGCGCTTTATCGCTGCGTCGCTGCAATGTTGCATCGCTGCATCGCTTCGAGGTGGGGGAGGCTTGCGTCGCGACAGTTCAACATCACGCCTGCTCCGGAAGCTGGCGATCCGCGTTTGCGTGCGCATCGTGTTCCTGCTCGCCGGCGCGTCGGGTCTGTACGGTGACGATGTCGCCGGCTCCATCGTCAGCGGCCGGGTTGCCCTGCGCGGCGGCCAGCCGGTGCAGGCGGCCCGGGTCACGCTACGGCGGGCGCCGGCGGCGCTCCCGGCAGGCGATCCGGCGGCGGGGCGCGTCGCCCGGACCGGCGAGGACGGCGCCTTCGCCTTCGACGGCGTTCCACCGGGCGACTACCGCCTCTGCGTCGAGGCGGTCGGCATACGCCCGCAGGACCTGGGCGGTCTGGTCACGCGCGCCGGCGGCGCTCTGCGGCTCGAGATCGAGGTCGAGCCGGCGCTGACCGAGCGGCTGAGCGTCGGCGGAGTTCCTGGAGCGGGCGGCGGCCAGGGGCTGTCGCACGCCATCCTCAAGCGCGCGGATCTGGCCGCCGGCCCGGCGTCACTCGGTGATCCGCTGCGCGCCCTCGCCGGCCTGCCCGGACTCTCCACCGACAGCGATCTCAAGTCGGAGATGCGCGTCCGGGGAGGCGAGGCCTCGGACACGCGCATCCTGGTGGACGGCCTGCCGCTGCCGTATGCCTACCACTTCTCCGGCGGCGGCGGCAGCGCCTCGACCCTCGACACCGCCCGGGTCGAGGAGATCCAGGTGCACTCCGGCGGCTTCTCGGTCGAATTCGGCGATGCCCTGGCGGGGGTGGTCGACGTCACCACCCGGGCCGCGCGGCCGGACCGGACCGTGGGCACCGTCGGACTGAGCACCGTCAGGGGCACCGCGGCGCTGGCCGGCCCGGCCGGCCCCGGAGCCTGGAGCATCGCGACCAGGGCCAGCGATCTCGCCCTGTACGAGGACCGCGCCGCCGTCGACGGGGTCGACCGGGTGGCGTTCCGGGACCTCCAGGGTGACTACCGCCTCGAGCTGCCCGGCGCCGGGCGCCTGGAGGTGGGGTTGGTCCGCAACGACAACGCCTACACGCAGTCGCTCGGGGAGACGGAGCGCGCCGACGCCTCGAGCGCCTGGCGCGGCGGCCGGCTTCTCCTCGACCAGCCGTTCGGGGGTCACGGGCTGGTGCGCCTGTTGGCTGGCGAAGGGAGCCTGTCGGCGGACTCCTCGGTCACCGGGGGCGCCTTCATGGAGCAGGTGCAGCGCCGGACCGATCTGCGGGTCGCGCTTCTGTGGGAGGGTCCGGCGCACGAGATCCGCGGCGGCGCCGAAGCGCGGCACACGCGGGGGGTCGTCGCGGGTGAGGTGTCGGATGGCACGACTCTGCTGGCGAGCCGCATCGAGGGCGGCTGGTGGTCGGGCGGCGCGTGGTTCGAGGACCGCTGGCACCCTTCGGCGCGGCTGTCGCTGCGCGCCGGCGCGCGTGGCGACCGGGACAGCCGCGACGGCGGAGCGGCCCTCAGTCCGCGCGCCAGCCTCGAGTGGTCTCCAGCCGACGGCTGGACCGTACGGGTCGCCGCCGGCCGGTTCACCCAGTTCGCCACCCAGGAGCAGCTGTTCCTGGCCCCCGGCGAGTCGTTTCGACTGCAAAGCGCCCGGCATCGGGTGTTCGGCGTGGAGCGCACCCTGGCGGGGGTCCTGCGCATCGTCGTCGAGGGGTATGACACGACGATGCGCGACCCGATCGGCGAGGCGATCAACCTCCACCCGCAGCTGGCCGAGCAGCTGACGCAGTTCGAGACGGCCCGGACCCGCGGCGTCGAGCTGACCGTCGAGGACGGCGGCGCGGGGGCATGGCGCTGGCGCGCCAGCTATGGCGCCCTGGCCGCACGGCAGGAGAAGGACGGCGTCGTGACGCCCCGCGACACCGACCAGGCGCACGCCGCCTCCGTGGCGCTCGGGCGTTCGTTCGGCGGCGGCTGGAGCGTCAGCGGACTATTGCGTTACGGAGGCGGGCTGCCGTACACGTCGGAGACCCTCACCGCCGACGGGGCCGGCTATCGGATCGAACCCGGCGGGCTGAACGCCGCCCGGCTGCCGGCGTGGTACCGGGTCGATCTGCACCTCGGAAGAAGGGTGGCGCGGCGGTGGGGGGCGGTGCGCTTCGAGATCGATCTCATGAATCTGACCGCCCGCCGCAACGTGCGCAGCGTCGGGCTCGAGTACGACCCGGACGACGCGACTTTCTACCGGATCACCAGGTATCAGACGCCGTTCATGCCGGTGTTCGGCGTGGCCGCGGAGTTCTAAGGCAGGCCCTGCTCTCTACGCGCCGGGCACCACCGGCGGTGGGAGAGGCGGCGGCGGGTACATCCCGCCCGCCGGTCCGGCCGGCGCGGTGCGCCGCCAGCCGTCCTCGGCCGAGCCGAAGCGGGTGATCAGCGCGATGCCGAGCGCGAGGCTGCTGACGATCGGCGAGATCACGAAGAAGAACAGGTAGGAGAAGCCCGGGATCAGCGACAAAACGGCGTACACCAGAAAGCCGCCGAGGACCGCCGGGAAAGGCTCCAGATCACGCTTGAAGAGGTTTTTCCCCGCCCGATGCCCCACCAGGTACAGCATCCCCGCGAGTCCCATGTTGATGACCACATAGAGCACCACGCCGAAGGCCGGGATCAGCGGGATGCCGATCAGGACGATGATCAGCAGGACCAGGACGAGAAACACCACGAAGGCGGCGCAGTAGGCGACGACGCCGGCCAGGATCGCCGCCCCCCAGCGACGCGGGAAGGCGGAGGCGATGACCAGGACACGCCGGGGGACGAGGGCAGTGAGCAGCACGAGCGTCAGGAAGAGCAGGAAGAGCTTGATCAGCACCAGCACGTAGAAGCCTCGCGCCAGGGTCGAGAACCCCTTGCTGATCGGCCCGGTCAGCTGGCTCAGGTTGATGTCAACCAGCTCGCCACCGATGCGAGCCTCGGGCGAGCGATCGACTTCGCCGCCGACGTTGACGAGGTTGCCGCCGATTTCCGCCTCGTCGCCGATACGGCCGTCCGACAGCACCAGCACGACCTCGCCATCCACCGTGCCTTCCAGCTCGAGCGTTCCATTGATGACCACGACGTCGCCGGACACCTTCCCTTCGATGCGCACGTCCCCCGAAATGGTCACGATGTCACTGTCATGAACCTCGCCCTCCGGCACGAACACCGAGTCCGAGACCGCCACGTTGGCGGCGCCGCCGTGGTCGGCGTGACGGGCCCCGCTCTCCGCGGCCCGCAGCACGCCGGGCAGGCAGAGGGCGATGGCGGCGGCGATCGCGACGCTGCGTGACTTCATCGAAGACCTCCATGGGGACCCGCCGAGGAATTCCGGCGGGCCTGCGCAAAGACGACGAAACTGAACAAGATGGACAGCACGCCCCACGCCGCGGCGATCAGACCGGCGCCGCGCAGGATCGGCGCGATCGTCTCGAACACCCTGGCGACGGCGCGCGCCACGGGGGCGCTGGAGGAGAGAATGTTTCCGCAGAACTCGACGACGCTCGCGACCATCACCCACGCCACGTGTCCGAGCGCGAGCGCGGTGTTCCACAAGTCGAAGAACCCGTCGCCGCTCGCCACCAGCGCCGCGATCGCGCCCAGCAGCAGCGGAGCGCCGATCAGGGCCGCGACCAGCGGGAAGCGCGACCCGGTGGCGATCACGACGATCCCCGGACTTTCGGAGGCGTGAACGCGCATCATGACCGAAGCGGCCACGTCCGCGTCGGCGCGCGTCTCGCGCAGCGGCGCGAGGACATCGTCGACCCAGCGAGGACCAGGGTCGCGGGACAGGCCCAGGCGGATCAGCAAACGCTTCATCATGACCGGGCCTCCGCGCCGCCGGGGGCGAGGGAGGGGTAGTGTCGCTCGATCAGGTCCTTGAGCAACGCCCGGGCGCGGAACAGCCGCGACTTGATCGTCCCTTCCGGCAGCTCCAGGACCCGGGCGATCTCCTCGAGCGGCATCCCCTCGATGTGCGCCAGGACCAGCGGGGTGCGGTAGTGCTCCGGGATGCGGCCGAGGACCTCCTGAAGCAGGCGCACCCGCTCCCCGGAGCTGAACTGGTCATGGGCCGAGGGGCCTGCGCTGGCCATGGTCGGGGAGATCTCCTCCATGCGGGACTCGTGGCGCCGGGCGCGCTTGTGGTCGAGGGCCGCGTTGACCGTGATCCGGTACAACCAGGTCGACAGCGCGTGCTCGGGGGTGTAGCGAGCCAGATTGCGGTAGACCTTGTAGAACACTTCGTTCGCCACGTCTCCCACCTCGTGCGCCGCGATCCCCATCCGCAGGGCGGCGGTCGCGACCAGGCGCTGGTAGCGGCGGACGAGAATCTCGTACCGCTCGACCTTGCCTGCCAGCACCTCACGGATCAACTCGATGTCCGTGGGCTCGATGGGCATCGACCCTCCGCCGAACCCGCCCGATTCTACGGGAGTTGGCTGTCGGGGGTTCCCGGCCATTGTCGCCTCCGACCCCGGCGGGGCCGAAGGCGGCGGATTCGTGACGCCCTCCCGCGGAGGGGATGCCCTCAATGGTCGAGGTTGAAGAGGACCAGGCGGGGCTCCGACATCTCCATCATGGCGTAACGCGGCCCCTCGCGGCCGATCCCGGAGTCGCGCACGCCGCCGTACGGCATGTTGTCGACGCGCGTCGTCGGGACGTCGTTGACCACCACCCCGCCGACGTGCAGACCCTGCACCGCCTGGCGGATCAGCCGCAGGTCGTGGGTGAACACTCCCGCCTGCAGGCCATAGGCCGAGTCGTCGGCGATCCGCAGGGCATCGGCGAAGTCGCGATACTTGGAGACGGTGACCACCGGCCCGAAGACCTCCTGGCAGGAGACCTTCAGGGCGTTGGCGGCGTCGGCGATCACGGTCGGCTGGATCACATTGCCTTCCTTGGTCCCTCCCGCCAGGACGCGGGCGCCGCCCGACTTCGCCTCGGCGATCCAGGACAGGATCCGGTCGGCGTTCCCGGCGTCGATGACCGGGCCGACCACCGTCGCCGGGTCCCTGGGGTCGCCGACCTTCAACTTGGCCACCCCCTCGAGCAGCTTCTTCTCGAAGGCGTTGGCGATCGAGTCGTGGACCAGGATGCGCTGCACCGAGATGCATGACTGGCCGGACTGCCCGAACCCGCCGGCGATGCACTTCTGCACCGCGTAGTCGAGATCGGCGTCCGCATGCACGATGCAGGCGGCGTTGCCGCCCAGCTCCAGCGTCACCCGCTTCTTCCATGCCTTCTGCTTCAACCGCCAGCCGACGCCGACGCTGCCGGTGAAGGTCAGGAACGGGAAGCGGTCGTCGGTCGCCAGCTTCTCGCCGACCGCCGGCTCGCAGTTGACCACGTTGAACGCGCCGGGCGGGGCCCCGGCCTCGTGGATGATCTCGGCCAGGGTCAGGGCTTCCAGGGGCGTCTGCCGCGCTGGCTTCAGGACCATGCTGCTGCCGATGGCCAGGCACGGCGCCATCTTGTGGGCGACCAGGTTCAGGGGAAAATTGAACGGTGAGATGGCCGCGATCGGACCGAGCGGCACCATGACCGTCAGCGCGTAGAAACCGGCGCTGTGAGTGTCCGTGTCGACCGGGACCACCTCGCCGGTCCATCGCTTCGCCTCCTCGGCGGCGATGGTGAGCGTCGTCGAGCAGCGATCGACCTCGGTGCGGGCATAGCTGATTGGCTTGCCCATCTCGTCGGTCATGGTGGCGGCGATCTCGTCGCGACGCTTCGCCACCAGCTCGGCGGCCCGCCGGAGGATGTCGGCGCGCTGCTTGCGCGACAGCTTCGACATCTCCTTGAAGGCCCGCTGCGCCGCCTGGGTCGCATCCTCCAGGTCCTTCTCACCGCCGAGGTGGACCTTCGCCACCTCACGTCCGTCGTAGGGGCTGACGACCGGCGCGATTCGGCCGGTCGCCCGCAACTTGCCATCGATGAACAGCATCCGTTCCTGGGACATGACAGGTCACCTCGTGCAGGTGGGCAGAGTATAGACCAATTCCCGGCGGCCCGGAGCGGTGGTAAACTCCGCGGTCATGCCGCCATCCGCCTCCGGGGCGCGCGTCCTCGACGGCGCCGCCATGCGCGCCGCGCCGAGCCTGCGCGAGGCCCAGAGGTTTTGCGCCCGCCTGGCCCGCGAGCACTACGAGAACTTCCCGGTCGCCTCGCTGCTGGTGCCGGGGCGCGTGCGCCCGGCGGTGCAGGCGATCTACGCCTTCGCGCGCATCGCCGACGATTTCGCCGACGAGGAGGCGCACGATGGGCGTCGTCTCCAGCGACTCGATGAGTGGGAGGGAATGCTGGCCGGGTGTTTCCGCGGCGAGGCGATCCATCCGGTGTTCGTGGCGCTCAGGGATGCCATCACGCGCCACGATCTGCCGCCGCAGCCGTTCCATGATCTGCTGGCCGCCTTCCGGATGGATGTCAGCGTCCACCGCTACGCCGACTTCGACGCGCTGCTGGGATACTGCCGGCTGTCGGCCGACCCGGTCGGCCGCCTCGTCCTGCACCTGGCCGGCGTCCGCGATGCTGAGCGGCTGCGCCGCTCCGATTCCTTCTGCACCGCCTTGCAGCTCGCCAACCACTGGCAGGATGTCGCCATCGATGTGGGGCGCGATCGGATCTACCTGCCGGCTGCGGATCGCGAGCGATTCGGGGTTGGCGAGGACGATTTGCGGGCCCGCCGGCCGACCGACGGCTTCCGGGCCCTGCTGGCGGAGATGGTCGGGCGGACTCGCGCGCTGTTCGAAGACGCCCGCCCGTTGTGCGACGCGGTGAGCGGCTCGTTGCGCCTCGAGCTGCGACTGACCTGGCTGGGCGGCCGGCGGATCCTCGATCGAATCGAGGCGGCGGGGTTCGACGTGTTCCGCCGTCGACCGACGCTTGGAGCGGCGGATGCGCCGCTCCTCCTGTGGAAAGCGTGCCGATGGACGCGTTGAGCCCGGCCCGGGCCCCGTCCGCGGGGTCGTCGTTCCACTATTCCTTCGGCCTGCTGCCGGCCGAGCGGCGACGCGCCCTCGAGGCGGTCTACGCCTTCAGCCGGGCCATCGACGACGTCGCCGACGAGCAACCGCGCGACGCCGAGCGGGGCGCGCACGCACTCCGGCTCTATCGCGATGAGCTGGCGCGCTGTTACGCCGGCACGCCGGCCCTGCCGGTGGCGCGCGACCTGCGGGACGCCATCGTCCGCTTCGGGATCCCGCGCCGGCCCCTGGAGGACCTGCTCGACGGCGTCGAGATGGACCTGCGCGTCACCCGCTACGACACGTTCGAGGACCTGCGTCCCTATTGCCAGCGGGTCGCCTCGGCGGTCGGGCTCGCCTGCCTGCCGATCTTCGGCTGCCGCCACCCGCAGAGCCGCGACTACGCCGTCACCCTGGGCATCGCCCTGCAGCTCACCAACATCCTGCGCGACCTCAAGAGCGACGCGGCCCGCGGCCGCATCTACATTCCGATGGAGGAGATGCGCCGCTTCGGATACGCCGAGGCCGAGCTGCTGCGCGGCGAGCTGAACGACGCCTATCTGGGATTGATGCGCCTGCAGGCGGACCGGGCGCGGAGTTACTTCGACGCGGCCCGGGCGCTCCTGCCGGAGGCCGATCGGCCGCGTCTGCTGGCAGCCGAGGTGATGGCCGCGATTTACCGGCGGCTGCTGCGGCGGATCGAAGCGGCACGGTTCCGCGTCTTCGAGCGACGCATCGCCGTGCCGCGGCTGGCCCAGTTCGGCGTTGCCCTGCGGGCCCGGGTCCTCGGCCAGGTCTAGGAGCCGGTCCGGGTGTCGGCAACATGATGATCGTCATCGGCGGAGGGTGCGCCGGCCTGGCCGCCGCCACGGCGCTGGCCGAGGCGGGTCGCCGGCTCGTGCTGCTGGAGGCCCGGCCCCATCTGGGCGGGCGGGCGCGCTCCTGGATCGACCCCGACAGCGGCAGCGTGGTCGACAACGGCCAGCACCTGTTCATGGGGTGCTACCGGGAGACGTTCCGCCTGCTGCGGCGGCTCGGGACGATCGATCGCCTCGATCTGCAGACATCCTGCGAAGTGCCGTTCGCCGAGCGCGGCGGGCGGGTCGCCGCCTTCCGGCTGCCGCCCGCGCCGTTCCCGATCAACTTGCTGGTGGGCCTGCTGCGCTTCCCGGGGCTCGACCGCCGGGAGCGGCTGGCGACGCTGCGGGTGGCGCTGGCCACGCTCCGCCGGCGGCCCGACAACGCCGGGCTCGACGACCGCACGGTCGCGGCGTGGCTGGACGGCCTGGGGCAGGGGACCGGGGCGAGAGCGCGCTTCTGGGATCCGCTGGCGATCGCCACCCTCAATGAAGACCCGGAGCGCGCCTCCGCCGCCTGCTTTCTGCCGGTGCTGCGGGCCCTCCTCCTCGGCGGCACCGCGGCGTCGCGCTTCGGGCTGGCCCGCACCGGCCTCAGCGACCTTTACGCCGAGCCGGCGGCGCACTATTTGAGAACCCGGGGATGCGAAGTGCACCTGCGCGCCCAGGTGCGTCAGATCCTGGTGGAGGGAGGGCGTCCGACCGGCGTCCTGCTGGCCGACGGCACGGTGCGGCGCGGCGCACCGGTCATCGTCGCGGTACCGCCGGCCGAGCTGCTCGAGATCCTGCCCGAGGGGATGGCCGACGGGGCGTCGTACGCCGCTCTCGCCCGGCTCGAGGCCTCGCCGATCGTGTCGCTTTATCTCTGGTTCGGCGCGGAGGTCATCGATCGGCCGTTCGCGGGCCTCGTCGGCGGCGCCTGGCACTGGGTGTTCAATCGTCGCGGACCCGCGGCCACCGGATCCGGCCAGGCCGTGACGCTGGTGCGCAGTGCGGCGCGCGATTTCGTCGACCAGCCGCGCGACGCGCTGATCCGGAGCGGGCTGCAGGATCTGCACGACTTCTTCCCGGCGTCGCGGCGGGCGACGCTGCGCCAGGCGCTGGTGATCAAGGAGCGGCGGGCGACGTTCGCGCCGGCCCCGGGAACGGCGCGCCTGCGACCGCCGTTCCGGACCCCGGTTCCGGGGCTGTACCTGGCCGGCGACTGGACCGGGACCGGTCTGCCGGCGACCATCGAGGGGGCCGTCCTGTCGGGACATGCCTGCGCGCGCCTGGCGCTCGAGGACGGCGGATGAGCCGCGGGGTTCGATCGGCGGCCACGCGGGGAGCGGCGCGATGCTCCTGACCGCCGGCGCGCTGGTCCTGATGCTGGGGCTGCTGGCGGGCCTCCTCGGGGCGCACATCCGCGAGTTGCGCTATTTCGACCGGCCGGCGCCGGCCCGCAACGCCTGGTTCGACCCGGCGATGCGCTGGCTGGGACGGGTCCTGGTCGCCGCCGGCTTGGGGCTGACGGCGCGCGCCTCCGTCGGCGTCGCGGCGGGGATCGCCGCGCTGCTGTCGTTGCTCTGGCTCTCCCGCCACCTGCTGCGCAGCGGGTTCCTGCAGCGCCGCCTGCTGCGGTCCGAGTTCACGCGTCTCAAGCGCGCGCAGCCCGATCGGGACGACGCCGCCATCCTGTACGACCTCGCATGGCGCAGGCATCCGCGCTGGGGCCCGGAGCTGATCGAGGCGATGGTGAAGGACTATCCGTCGATCGACGACTTCGCCCGCATGATGACGCGGATGGAGCGCGGCTTCCGGGGATTCATGAACGGTGGGCGACGACCGCGGCGCGACCGGCCGGGCGATCAGGGGAGCAGCGGCACGATCTGATCCTGCACCGCGGTGGTCACTTCGATGCCGCGCTCGTCCATGTAGACGTCGATCTCGCTGCGCACGCCGAAGTCGTCGAGATAGATGCCGGGCTCGATCGAGAAGCCGGTGCGCGGGATGAGCGTCCGATCGTCGACGGTCTCGAGCCCGTCGATATTGCAGCCGTTGCCGTGGACTTCGACGCCGATGCTGTGTCCGGTGCGGTGCAGGAAGCGATCGGCGTAGCCGCGCTCCCGCACGTAGGCGCGCGCCACGTCATCGACATCGGCGCCGCGGATCCGTTTGCCGAGAGCCGCCCCTTCCTTCAGGAACGCCACCGCCGCATCGCGCGCCCCGGCAACGATGTCCCAGATCGCCCGGTGACGGGCCGGCACCTCGGCTCCCAGGAAGGCCATCCAGGTGATATCGGCCCAGATCGATCCCTCCGGCTCCTCGCGGCACCACAGATCGAGAAGCAGCAGGTCGCCGCGCCGGATCGGCGCGCTGCCGGAGGAGCGCGGCTCGTAGTGCGGGTTGCCGGCGTGGGCATTGACCGCCACGATCGGCGGGTCGTGCGCCAGCCGGCGGTCGCGGAACTGCACGCACATGAACTGCTGGATCGAGTGCTCGGTGATCGCCCGGCCGCCGGTCACCGCCGCCGCCACCTCGGCGAAGGTCGCGTGCAGCACCTCCGTGAGACCACGCGAGGCGCGCCGGTGCGACGCCAGCCCCGCCTCGCTCCAGCGCGCCTCGTACGACTGCACCAGGTCGGCGGAGCTGACCACCTCCGCCCCGGCGGAACGCACCATCTCGATCGTCCCGGCATCGACGCGCGACACGTAGGGGAGGACCCCCTCGGGCGCGTACTCCATGGCGACCCGTTTCGTCCCCGCCAGCGCGCCGCGCAGCTTCTCGACCAACTCGCGGTAGCCGACGAACGGGATGCGGCGGCCCGGCAGATGCGTGAACAGGTGCGCTTCGATGGCGTGATGCAGCCAGATCGGCTCCCCCTGGGCGGGGATGAGGCCGAACCAGCGCCGGGTCGCGAAGCGGTCGGCGCCCAGGCCGGCGACGCGCCGGGCAATCGGGTTGAGACCGTGAAAGTCGTAGAGCAGCCAGCCGTCGAGGCGGAGGGCCTGGAGCGTCGTCTGGATCTCGCCCACGTTCATACTCGTGTTCATGCCCATGTTCATGCCCACGTTCATGGACGATACGTTACCACAACGGTATGGAGCGTCCGCGGCTGCAGCGCGACCTGCCGGTCACGACGACTCCCGCGGCGGCGATCAGACTTCGCAGGCGTCGCCGATACCGTCGCCATCTTGATCCGCCTGGTCCGGGTTCGTCGTCAGGGGGCAGTTGTCGCAGACATCGCCGCGGGCGTCGCCGTCGGCGTCCTCCTGACCCGGATTGACGGCGAGGGGGCAGTCGTCGTCCAGGTCGGCCAGTCCGTCATGATCGGCGTCGCCGCGGGTCGGCGCGCAGGTGCCGCTGGACGGGATCGGCGCGCCGCTCGCCAACCGCCCCAGGATCCCCTCGCCGCAGCTGTTGGCGCCGGCCACCAGGTAGTAGAACGCCGCCCCGGGCGGCGGCACATCGGCGTCGCTCAGGGTGGCATCGAGGATGGATCCCCGCAGGCAGCCGTGGCTCCAGGACAACTCGCCGATCGACGCGATGGTCCCCCGGTAGACCGACGACGCGGGCGCCTGCGCGGCCAGCAGCCAGGTCATCGACGCGCCGGTGCCGCCGGCCCGCGACCAGGCGACCCCGGGGACCTCCCCCGGGGGTCCGGTCAGGTGCGGGTTGGCGGGCGCGCAATCGACGTCGTCCAGGATCTGGTCGAGGTCGGAGTCCTGGCAGGCGTCCCCGACGCCGTCGGCGTTGAAATCGTGCAAGTCGGGGTTGACGATCGACGCGCAGTTATCGCAGGCCGTGGCGCGGCCATCGCAGTCCGCATCGCTCTGGACGGCGCTGGCGGTGAGCGCGCAGCCGTCATCGAGGTCGACGAGGCCGTCCGCGTCGGTGTCTCGCGCGCCGGGCTGGCACGGGGCCGGGATCGGCCGCTCGGCCCCGCCGCTGGCGATCCCGAGCGAACTCTCGCCGCAGCGACTGGCGGCCGAAACGAGGTAGTAGTAGACGCGGCCGGGCGCCGGGGCGGAGGGATCCTGCCCGAGCGTGTCGGGGGAGCCGGCCTCCAGGCAGGCGTGGTTGTAAGTGAACCCGCCGGGGGCGATATCACCGCGGTAGATGTTGTAGACGTTCGCCTGTCCCGCCTGCAGCCAGAAGAGATTGAACCCGCCGGCCGCCGACAGCGACAGCGACGGCCCGACCGCGGTGGGCGGACGCGACACGCTGCCGACGAGTGGCGCGCAATCGAGCATGTCGGGGACGCAATCGCCGTCCCGGTCCAGCGTCGGGATCTCGTAGGCGCCGAGATCGATGACGGCGCTGCCGTCGCCGTTGCCGTCCGCCGGTCGCGGCAGGCCGTCCAGGTCGGTCGGGGCGACATCGACGTTGGTCCCGGCATCGACGGCGGGGGAACCGGCCCGCAGATGGAAATCGGCTCCGGGGACGCCGGCGGCGCCCCAGTCGGCGACCGGCTGGAATGCCTGGCTGGCCGCGGCCAGAGCGGGGGAGAACGCCACCGTCCTGCTCGTCGCATTGATGGTGGTGACCGTGCGCGGCACGCCATCGAGCGCGTACTCGAGGACATCGCCGATGCGGTAGCGCGCCACGTCGAGCAGGAGGAGGCTGCCGGTCGTCCCGGTCGCGGCGGTGACGTCATAGAACAGCGGCTGCCGCGCGAGGGCGGGATCGACGGAGATGTTGCCGCTGACGCCGATCACCTGCGCGGGGGAGTAGTCCCCGCCGATTTCGGCGGCGGTGCCGGGACGGAGAAAGTCGCCGTAGAACAGGTTGTGATCGATGATCGGCGGCGAAAAATACGAGTACAGGCCCGCCCCGGCGCCGGTCGCGGTGGCCGAGTTCCCGTAAATGAGGTTGTTGCTCAGGCGCACCGGCGGGTTGTTCGGCGGCGGCAGCGTGCTCTCGGAATAGATCGCCGCGCCGCGCGTGGAGAAGACGTAGCCGGAGGGGATGGTCGCCTGGGTCAGGGAGTTGCCGACGATGGTGTTGAGCGTGATGGTTGCGGTCGCGTTCAGGAGATCGACTCCGGCACCGGTCAGGGACGCGCTGTTGCCGAAGACGAGATTCCCGTCGATCCGCAGCGGGCCCGGGTAAGTGGTGTTGCTGTAAAGGCTGAGCCCGCCGCCGGAGGACGAGGCGCGGTTCCCGTAGATCACATTGCGGGTGACCTGGGCCGTCCCGCCCTTGACCCATACTCCGCCGCCGCGGCCGATCTCGGCCTGGACCAGGTTGTCGTGGATCACGTTGCCGATGATTTGGGGGGTCGTTCCAGGGTAGAGGGACATCACGCCGCCCCCGGCGCCGTGCGTGTCGCCGGCCCCGCCGCTCTTCGGCGGCGTGCTGACATTTCCGAAGATGTCGTTGCCGGCGATGACCGGGTTGCCGGTTGCCACAAAGATGCCGGCGCCGAGCCAGTCCTTGTTGCGCCCCGCCAGCACGTTGCCGGCGATGGCGCAGTTGGTGACGACGGCATCGCCGTAGATGTAGATGCCGCCGCCGACCACCGAATCGACCACGGCGGTGGTCTCACCGCTGCCGCCAGTGATGGTGACGCCATCGATGGAGAAGTTGCGCCGCGGCCTGGGCGTGCCGCCGCCCGCGAAAATGATCGCGCTGCGGCCGAGCCCGGTCGCGTCGATGACGGTGCTGCCGGCTCCGGCTCCGAAGACGTGAATGTCGGGATAGATGTAGAGCTTTTCGGCGTACCGCCCGGTCGCGACCCGGATGGTGGCGGAATCGGCCGCGCCGCTGCCGATCCGGCCGTTGGCGTCGTCGATGGCCGCCTGGATGGTGCGGTAGGGCGCCGCCTCGGAGCCACATCCCGAGGCGCAGGGACTCGCCGCATTGACGTACAGGATGATCTCGCCCGCCGCCCGTCCGGGGGGAGCCAGGAACAACGCCAGCAGCGCCCCCAAAGCGGGAGCGATGATCGGCAGAGAGAAGCCCTGGGCCTGGCGCGGGGGCCCATGGAGGGCCGGGCACCTGTCCGATTCGCGTTGTCCTCGGATTCGAGCAGCCATAGGCCCCTCGGGTCACGGGTCGCCCCGGAGGCGGTTCAAGCCAACCCCCTTTGTATCTGACATATGCGGCCCGGAGTCAAGGCAAACCTTGAAGACAAGATCGGCCCCGGGGGCGACCCCGGACGGGTTTCCCGCTCCGGGCCGCTCGGGGATTCCGTCGAGGATCGAAGCGGGATGCGGCCTCAATAGCGAGAAAAGATGTTGACGACGCCATCCGTTTGACGTACTAAGGGGAGGTCTGGTGGTGTGTCTTCATTTCGCGACCACAGGAGGGCGACTCATGAGGAATTTCAGATTCGGGCTCGCGGTGGCCTTGCTCGCCGTGGTACCCGTGGCTGTTTTCGCCGCGGGCCAGGCGGCTGGGAAGGTGAAGAGCACCACTGCCGCGATGACCGTGGGGGACTTTGCAGTCATGCTCGCCAAGGCCAGCGGCGCCAAAGGCTCCATCGACGTCAGCGCGGCCGCCAGCAAGCTCGCCAGCGTCGGGGTGCCGATCGGCGACTACCGGCAGCCGTTGAGCGAGCGGAAGTTGACCGAAATCATGGACTTCTATGGCGTCAGCGCCAGGACCGCCTCGCCCGACAAGGCGGTGAGCCAGGCGAAGGCCAAATCGGCCTTGACCCTGATGGCGGCCGGCCTGCAGTCGATGGCCGAGGTTGCGGCATCTGGTCCCAGCCCGCAGTCGCTCGACGATTGCCTGACGCTCGCGAATCACGGACAGTGCGTCAACTGCTGCAAGCAGCTGGGCGGCGGCCCCAATACCTGCGCCAAGGATTGCTTCGTGATTAACAAGCCCAGCGCCGGAGAACCGCTACCGTAACGTTCCCTCTTCATCCCGCCCGGCAAGGTGCACCGCGGCCGTCCGATCGGATGAGAGCATCACCCAAGGGTTGCGAGTAAGTCGAGACGGGCAGGCCTTCACGGGCCTGCCCGTTCTGTTATTGGGGTGGACGCCAAGCTTCGGGTTGGTTCAGCAGTGCGTGCCCCGGGCTAGCTTTGGCAGGCGTCGCCGACGCCGTTGGCGTCGGAATCCTCTTGGCCGGGATTCGAAGTGACGGGGCAGTTGTCGCAGACGTCTCCTCTGCCGTCGTGGTCGGCGTCGGCCTGCAGAGCGTTCGCCGCCAGCGGGCAGTTGTCATCGCGGTCCAGCACCAGGTCGAGGTCGGAGTCGCGATTCTGCGGCGCACACGCCGAGACGAGCGGCCTCGGGACGCCACTGGTTGAGGCCCCCGCCGTACCCTCCCCGCACCGGTTGGTGCCGGTGATCACGTAATAGAAGAACGACCCGACGGGGGGCACGGCCGCGTCGACGAAGGATCGCTGCGGCGTCTCGGACACCAGGCATGCCTCGATGTCGCTCCACTGGCCGGTCCGGCCATCCCATTGATAGCGGTGGACGTTGTGGACGTTCGCCTGGACCACCGGCGCCCATGCGTACGTGCCAGGGGCGGCGCCGGCCACCTGAACCAGTTGCGGCGGCACCTCCCCCGGGATGGCGCTGACGCTGTTGATCAGGGGCGCGCAGTCGGAGACGTCGGCCACCAGGTCGTTGTCGTCGTCCGGGTCGACGCAGTCGGCGATGGCGTCGCGGTCGCTGTCGAGGTACCCCTCGTCGGCGACCAGGTTGCAGTTGTCGTCGGCGCCGTTGCAGATCTCCGGGGCGCCCGGATAGGTCGTCGCCGCGCCGTCGTTGCAATCGCCGTTGCAGCTCGTGAAGCCGTCCAGGTCGAGGTCGAAGCCCTCGTCGACGGCCCCGTCGCAATCGTCGTCGATGGTGTTGCAGGTCTCCGTGCCGGGCGTGCCGGGGGTGCAGACGTTCGGCTGGCCGTTCACGCAGGCGATGACGGTGCTGGCGCAGGCGCCGGTGCCGCACGACTGGGTGCCGAGGTTGTCGTCCACGGCGCCGTCGCAATCGTCGTCGATGTTGTTGCAGGTTTCGGTGCCCGGAGCTCCTGGGGTGCAGATGTTTGGCTGGCCGTTCTCGCAGGCGCTGACGGTACTGGCGCAGGCGCCGGTGCCACACGACAGCGTGCCGAGGTTGTCGTCCACGGCGTCGTCGCAATCGTCGTCGATGCCGTTGCAGGTCTCGGTGCCGGGGGTGCCGGGCGTGCAGGTCTGCGGCACGCCGTTGACGCAGATAGCGACGGTGCGGAGGCATGCGCCCGTGCCGCAGTTGCGCGTGCCGAGATCCTCATCGACCGCCGCGTCGCAGTCGTCGTCAACTCCGTTGCAGACTTCGATCGCTCCGGGATGGATCGCGGCGTTCTGATCGTTGCAGTCGAAGCTGTATGTGTAGCCATCCTGGTCGCTGTCCTGGCAGAGGTTGCCAACCCCGTTGTTGTCGCCGTCGGCCTGGTCCGGATTGGACAGAGCAGGACAGTTGTCGCAGGCGTCGCCGACACCGTCCTTGTCGGCGTCGGCCTGACCGGTATTCGACCTCATCGGGCAGTTGTCGTTGATGTCGAGGACGGTGTCGGCATCGGTGTCGAGGGTCGTGGTCGGGCAGCGGTTCGGAGTCGGGATCTCGCACGCGGCCGGTGGCGACTCGAGGCCCAGACATCCATCGCCGCAGAAGTTCACCCCGCCGACGAGGTAGTAGTAGGCGCTGCCGGGCGGTGGTGTTGAAGGGTCGAGGGAGGCCCGATCCGGCGAGCCGCCCTCGAAGCAGGCGTGGTCGTAAGCCGAACCGGGGAGGCGGCTCCCCATCATGGCCGCCGGGATGGAGCCGCGATAGACGTCGTACACGTTCGACTGCGGGATCCTCGGCCAACTCATCGATGCCGGCGGCATCGCCAGCCGGAGGACCGGGCCGATCGGGCCGGGGCTCGTCTGCACCGAGCTGACCAGCGGCGCGCAGTCCTGGATGTCCAGCACTCCGTCCATGTCGGTATCGCCCGGCAACTCGTAGGCTCCCATGTCGACGATCGCCTGGCCGTCGGCGTTGGCGTCCTGGATGCGGGGCTGGAAGCCGAGGTCCAGGGTGGAAACCGACGAATCGTTGATCCCGGCCTCGATCACCGGGGAGGTCGGTTGCAGCCGGAAATCCTCCGTCATGTTGGTGGTGGTCCCCCAGTTCGCCAGCAGCTTGAAGGCCTGCGACGCGGCCGTCAGGGCGGGGGTGAAGGTCACCACGTTGCTGGTGTTGTTGACCGCGGTGATCGTCCGGGCGACGCCGTCGTTGTTGTACTCGAGGACCTGGTTGACCAGATACCGGTTGGCGGCGAGGACGGCGGCGGTCGTCGTGGTCCCGGCGGCCACGGTCACGTCGGTGAGTTGCGGCGCGCGGACGAAGCGCGGGTCGACGGCGAGGTTGCCACGCAGGCCGATGACCTGCGCGTCGGTGAAATCGCCCGCCAGATTGCTGGTGGTCGATGGCAGCTTGAGATTGCCCCAGAAATCCGTGTAGCTGATGATCGGGCTGGTCTGATGGCTGTTGAGACCGGCGCCCCGGCCGGTCGAGGTGACGGTGTTGCCGACAATGAGGTTGTTGGTGATCGTCACCTGCGGGTCGGACGACTGGCTGATCAGCGCGTCGACCGAGATGCCCGCGCCGTAAGTCGCGTAGCTGGACCCGCTCGGCGTACGCGTCTGCGTCAGGACGTTGCCGATGATCGTGTTGTTGGTGATGGTGGCCGCCGCCTGGTAGACGTTCAGGCCGCCCCCCTGCATCAGCGCGGAGTTGCCGTAGAGCAGGTTGTCGGTCACGACAATCTCGCCGTAGATCTCCATGCCGCCGGCGGTGAATGCGGAACGGTTGCCCATGATGATGTTGCGTCGCACCGCGGTCCGGTTCGCGGGCATCGGTTCGGGGGTCGCGTCGACCCGGAGGCCGCCGCCGCGTCCGACCTCGCCGAGGGCGCCGTTCTCGGAAATGGTGTTCCCCTCGACGCGGACGTGGGTGAACACCACGCCGACCCCGTGACCCTCGATGAACACGCCGGCGCCGTAGGCCCGCGAGTCGTTATTCCCGCTGGCGGGCGGCGGGTCGGCGACGTTCCTGGTGATGGTGTTGCCGATGATGATCGGGTTGCCGTAGCCGACGTAGACCCCGGCGCCGACGAAATCGGTCTGCGGCCCTGACATGACGTTGCCGGTGATCACGTTGTTGCTGACCACCGCGTCGCCGAGGATGTACACGCCGCCACCCGAGATGCGAAGCTCGAGCGTGCGGTTCTCCCCGACGCCCCCGGTGATCGTGCACCCCTCGATCGAAAAGTCGACGCGCGGCCGAGTGGCAGGGGGGACGAGTCCGCCCGCCAGAATGACGGCGCTGCGACCCTTTCCGGTGGCGTTGATCGTGGTCACCGATGGGCCGGCGCAGACGACGTGAATGTGCGGGAAGATGTAAATGCGTTCGGGATAGTTGCCGGCAGCCACTTGGATGGTGGCTCCTGAGATCGTGCCGGCCGTCGTCTGGCTGTCGGCGTCGTTGATCGCCGCCTGGATGGTCGGATAGGGGGCCGCCTGCGTGCCGCAGCCGGTGGTACAGGTGCTGTTGTCGTCGACGTAGAGCGTGACTGTCCCGGCGGCCAGCGCCAGACGGATCACCACCGCGAGAACGAGGAGCGAGGAAGCGACCAAGAGGGTGCGGACGCCGACGCGTTCAGCGCCGCAACCACCACGCCTCCCTCCAGGCGTCCTGGTCACGATCCCCCTCCCGGGGTGAATCCGTTGGTGTCTCTGGGGCTCGAGCTGTAGCTGTACGGTGGCTCTTATTACCGCCAATCCGACAGTTGTCAAGGGCTTTTGCCGCCCGAGCGGGAAGGGACCCGCGGCGATCGGGACCGGAAAAGCCTGTTGACAAGTCGACCTCCTGGCCGTAAATGACGACTGGAGGTGATTTCCCGTCGATCGCCCCATGGTGTATGATGACAACCGGTCTTCATCGATCCCCTCGGAGGCAGGTGGCTCAATGACTTTCAGACAGTTCTCACTCGCCGGCGTAGTGTTCCTGGCGGCCGCATCGATGGCCGCGGCCGCATCCTCTTCGAAAAGCGTGACGGTCGCCGACCTGCAGAAAACGCTCGTGCCGGTGGTGGCCCGCAACTGGTCGATCACCCCCGAGCAAGCGAGCCGCATGCTGTCCAGGCCGAATTTGGGCGCAAAGTCCGTCCTGACCGAGGGTGCCGCGGTCGACATCTTCCGGAGTCTCGGCGTGGAGGCGAGCACCAAGCAGCCGAACCGTCCCGTCACCACCCAGAAGCTTGAAGCCCTGGTGCAGCGGTTCGAGACCGGTTTCCAGTCCGCCAGCAGCGCCACCCGGCCGGGAGGCGATCTCCCGGGTGGCGTCGATGTGTGCTACCAGGCGGCCAATCACGGCAAGTGCGTCGAGTGCTGCAAGGATCTCGGTGGCAGCCCCAGTCTGTGCGCCAAGGGCTGCTTCGTGATCAACAGGCCGAGCGCGTCGGAACCGCTCCCATAGTCAGCCCACCGGGTCAATGGTTCATGGCGCCTGAGGCATGAACCTCAGCCACCCTTGATATCACTTGTGCCCTCTACGCCTGACCAGTCGGTCACCGTGTCGGTCTTGATGACCTCTCCAAAGCTCCTTCAAAAACGTGCTTGACGGGCCGATCCTTTGGCCGTAGATTTCGCACGCTTTGTCGACCGTTGCGCC
The DNA here is from genome assembly GCA_018606725.1 of Acidobacteriota bacterium. Taxonomy (GTDB): domain Bacteria; phylum Acidobacteriota; class Polarisedimenticolia; order Gp22-AA2; family Gp22-AA2; genus JAGYID01. The sequence goes on along the minus strand of JAGYID010000047.1, from coordinate 3,911 downwards.
CTGTAAACCAGAACCAACCAGGCTTGATAGACTCGTTCCGCTGAAAGTGCATCGAATTATCGGGGGAGGGGGGTCAATGATGAGGAAGTCCATACTTGTCCTCGCGGTCAGTGCCGCCGTGACCGTGGCGGCTTTCGCGGCTTCCACCAACGTACAGAAGTCGACCGTCACGGTCGGCGACTTCGCCACCAAAGTCGCCAGGGTGCTGGGCAAGCCGGCGGCCACACCGCAGGCGGCCGTCGACTCGCTGAAGAGCCTTGGCGTCAAGGTGGGAGACGCGGGCGCCCGCCTGACCGAAGGAGATGCGGCGCGCATCCTCGGTGATCTCGGGGTGAGCGTGAAGACCCAGAGCCCGGGCAGCGCCCTGTCGGCCGGCAAGGCCGATCAGCTGCTGGCGAGCGTCAGCCTGACCAGCGCCGCGACTTCGATCGAGGCGTCCGGCCTGCCGACCCAGTGTCTGCAGCAGGGCAATCGCGGCCAGTGCCAGATCTGCTGCAAGGTCGCCTTCGGTTGCGATCTCAACAGCTCCTGCGACTATGCAAAGGGCTGCGCCGACTTCTGCAAGGCGGTTCTGCCGCCGGGGCAGGCGAGCCCTTCGGATCCGATTCCCTGAAATAGCTTCCTGAAGAGAAACCAGGCGAAGAGCGCCCCTGCCGGAGACGGCAGGGGCGTTCGTGTTTTCGGGGGCGCCGGCGACGCGCCCCGTGCGACAATACCCGCCCATGCGCATCGGTCACGTCAACCTCGCACAGCCGCTGATCCTGGCCCCGATGGCCGGGATCACCGACCAGTACTTCCGCCTGATCCTGAAGCGGATCGGCGGCGTCGGTCTGGTCAGCATGGAGTTCATCTCCTCCGAAGCGCTCACCCGCGGCAGTCACCGGACGCGCCACATGATGCAGTTCTCCGAGGAGGAGCGGCCGCTGGCGATCCAGATCTACGGCAGCGACCCGGAGCGGATGGCGGACGCAGCCGGGTTCGTTCAGGCGCTGGGGGCGGACATCGTCGACATCAACATGGGCTGTCCGGCGAACAAGGTGCTCAAGGGCTGCGCCGGGGCGGCGCTGATGGGGGACCCCGACCTGGCCCGCGCCATCGTGCGCCGCGTCCGGCAGAGCGTGCGGATCCCGCTGACCGTGAAGTTCCGGGTGGGCCTCGACGACCGGCGCGCCAACTTTCTCGAGCTGGGGCGCATCTGCCAGGAGGAAGGCGCCGATGCCGTTGCCCTGCACGCGCGCACCGCCCGGCAGATGTTCAGCGGCCGCGCCGACTGGGAGCGGATCCGACTCCTGAAGGAAACCCTGGCGATCCCGGTCAGCGGCAATGGCGACGTCGAGACGCCGGCGGATGCCGCCGCGCTGTTCCAGGCCACCGGCTGCGACGCCGTCATGATCGGACGGGCGGCGATCAAGAATCCCTGGATCTTCCGGCAGATCGCCGCCCTGCGTGCCGGGCAGCAGCCGCTCGAGCCGGGCCTCGAGGAGCGGCGCGTCCTCATCCTGCAGCACTTCGCCCTGTTGCGCGAGCGCGAGGACGAGCGCTCCGCGCTGCACAAGATCCGGACCTTCACCGGCTGGTACACCCACGGCCTGCCCAACGGCCGTACCCTGCGGCAGCGGATCAACGGCCTGGTCTCGGTCGCCGAGTTCATCGACGCCATCGAGGATTTCTTCCGGATGGTGCAGGCTGCCTGAGGCTCCCCGGCGCGCCGCGCCTCGCCCGCCCGCGGCGCTCAGCGCGCCGCCAGGGCCTCCATGCGGGCGTACCAGGCTCTGAGATGGGGGAAGCCGGCGGAGATCTCCCTGCTGTCCTGCCGGGCGAGGCGACTGAGGAAGGCGAACACCGCCACATCGGCCAGCCCGGGCTCCGCCCCGAAGACACAGGTCCTGCCGGCGAACAACTGCTCCAGGTTCCGGTACTGCGCCTCGAGCTGCTTCTCGAGTTCCTTCCGATCGCGCGGCGCGAGCGGCTCCCCCTCGGGGGTGCGGTCCCGCAGGAGAGAGTGCAGCAGCGGTCCCAGGACCTCGTCCGCGTAGTCCTCGACGATCCAGCTCAGGGCCTGCTCGGCGGTGCCGGCGGGGAGCAGTCCGCGCTCGCCATAACGGGCGACGAGGTAACGCAGGATGCGGCTCGAGTCAGGGATGACCCGGTCGTCGTCGATGAGCACGGGGACGAGCCGCTGGCCGGAGATTCGCTCGACCGCGCTGCGGTCCTCCGGGTCGATGACGGTGCTCTCGTAGTCGAGACCCATGCGCCGCAGGGACAGGCGCACCTTCTCGCAGTAGGGGCAGGCATCGAAATGCAGCAGGCGTAAGGCCATGGCGACCACCGCGGCCCGGCCGGGTGCCCGGACAGGCTCCTGGGGCAATCTAATCGCCGCCGGAGCGCCCGTCAACGATCGACTCCCGGCGCCACGTTGATCGGCGCGGCCCCTCGTGGAATAATCCGGCCCCGATGAGCGCGAGCGCCGCGGCGACCCGCGCCGTCCTCGGCGGCGCCTTCATCCTGATCGCGGAGTCGGCGATCCTGGCCGACTGGACGGCGGTTTCCACCTGGACCACACCGATCTGCTGGTGGGGATACCTGCTGATCCTCGACGCATTCATCGAGCTGCGCGTCGGCCGTTCGCCGTTCGTGGGGCGTCCGGGCCGCTTCTTCGGGTGGACCATCCTGTCGGTGCTCTTCTGGCTGGTGTTCGAGGCCTACAATCTGCGTCTGCGGAACTGGGAGTACATCGGCCTCCCCGATGATCACCGGCTGCGTCTGGCGGGATATCTGGCGTCGTTCGCGACCATTTTGCCGGCGGTGTTCCTGACCACCGAGTCGCTCCGCATCCTGAGAATTTTCACATGGTCCGCCCGGCGACCGATCCGGCCAGGATCGCGGGCGCTCGCGGGGATGGTCGTGGCGGGGCTCCTGTGTCTCGTCGTGCCGCTGCTGTTGCCCGAGGCGATCGGCCGCTACCTGTTCGCTCTGGTCTGGGTCGGGTTCATCCTCGTGCTCGAGCCGCTCAACCTGCGCCTGGGCGCGCCCTCGATCCTGCGCCAGCTCGCGGCGGGGGAGCCCGGAACGCTGCTGCGACTGCTGTTGGCGGGGTACTTGTGCGGGTTCCTGTGGGAATTCTGGAACTACTGGGCGGCAGCAAGGTGGGTTTACCACCTGTCATTCCTGCCGTCGGCGCGAATCTTCGAGATGCCGGTTGTTGGATTTCTGGGGTTCGGGCCGTTCGCGGTCGAGCTTTACGCCATGTACGCGCCGTTTGAGGCGCTTCGCCAGCGGCTGGCCGCCCTCCGGAAACGGCAGCCCTCCCGGGCCTTCAGCCTTTGAAGGAGCGGATCCACCAGCGCCGCTTCGGTTTCTTCTGGTCGCCCGCTGCGGCGGTGGGGGCCTCGACGGTCTGCGGCTGATCGCCGCGATCCGCGGTCCGATCGTCGCTCACCACGGGAGGCGGTAGCGGCGAGCGGCTCGGCTCGTCGCGGAACGACGGCGGGGGAGCATGTCGCCCCGGTTCGCGCCGTTCCCCCGCCCCGGCGAGTCGATCCGACCGCGGTCGCGACGCCCCGGTCGTCCCTTCCTGTGCCGGCGGCTGCAGCCCCTGCCGGTGGCCGCGTCCGCGGCGGCGGCGGCGCCGCCGCCGCCGGTGTGGCGCGCCCGGTGCGGCCGTCTCGCCGACCGGCAGCTCGGCCAGGTGCGGCAGGGGCAGTTCGGTGGAGTCGTCATCCCCGTCGGCATCGACCTCCGCCCCGTCGCCGGGGCCTTCCGAGAAAGCCGGGGGCTCCGGCTCACCGGCGCCCGGCTCGAACCCGTTGGCGGGCCCGGCGCTCATCGGCGCCGGCCCGGCGGGCTCGCCCGCGATGCCGCCGCCATCCTGCCTCGGCGGTCTCGCCTCGGCCCCGCGGCCGCGGCCGCGC
>JAGYID010000046.1 GCA_018606725.1 Acidobacteriota bacterium | reverse complement strand
GCGGCCGGGCGCGGGAGCGACGAGCGGCGTTGCGCCTGTCGGCGTTCTCCAGCCGATCCGGGCGCAACGACCGCGTCCCCGCCAACCCCACTCCGGGCCACCCCCGGCACGCCGGAGGCCTTCCGGTGCGCACGTGGGGCGGGCGGGGGGGCGCGGGTGTGTTAGGCTCGGCGCCACACTTTGGAGCGGAAGCCATGCGTATCGAACCGTTCAAGATGGAACGGATGCAGTCGCGCTACGAGAATTACGTCGACTGCAACCTGTCGGAGAGCGGCGTCCACCCGATGCGGGTCAGCGAGCTGCTTGAGGGCGACGACCGGCGGCGGCTGTTCGAGGCGGAGCTCGGCTACAGCCAGTCGAACGGCACCGAGGAGCTGCGCGGGCGGATCGCCGCCTTCTACGACGGCGCCGGGGTCGAGAACGTCCTGGTCACCAACGGCGGCTCGGAGGCGAACTTCGCCGCCTTCTGGGCGCTGCTCGAGCCGGGCGACCGCGTCGCCTACATGCTGCCCAATTATCTGCAGACCTGGGGGCTGGCGCGCGCATTCGCCGACCGCACCGATGCCTTCCGGCTGGTGCGCCGGCGGGATGGCGGGGCGGAGCGCTGGGCCCTCGATGTCGCCGGTCTGGAGCGGGCGGTCGGAAAGCGGACCCGGATCATCCTGGTGACCAACCCGAACAACCCGACCGGGGCGGTGCTCAACGAGGCGGAGATGGACGCCGTCGTGCGGGCCGCCCGCCGGGTCGGCGCCACCATCGTGGCCGACGAGATCTATCGCGGCGCCGAGGTGGCGGGGTCGACGACGCCGACATTCTGGGGCCGCTACGATCGGGTCCTGATCACCTCGGGGCTGTCGAAGGCGTTCGGGCTGCCGGGGCTGCGCATCGGATGGGTGGTCGGGCCGCCGAAGGTCGTCGAGTCGCTCTGGTCGCGGCGCGACTACACGACCATCGCGCCCGGAGTGCTCTCCGATCGCCTGGCCCGCGTCGCCCTCGAGCCGGCGCGGCGCGAGGCGATCTTCTCCCGCACGCGCGGCATCATCCGCGCCAATCTGCCGGTGGTCGAGCAGTGGATCCGCCGGCGCGGCAACCTGCTCGATCACGTCCCGCCGCAGGCGGGCGCCATCGTCTTCGTCGCCTATCACGCCGGGGTCCGGTCCTCGGCGCTGGCGGAGCGGCTGCGGGTCGAGCACTCGGTGCTGATCTGCCCGGGGGACCAGTTCGGGCTCGATCGCTACATCCGCATCGGCTTCGGCTCCGACCCGGAGGCGCTCCGCCGGGGACTGCAGCGTCTCGAGCCGATCCTCGACGGCCTCAAGCCTCTTCGCCGAGCAGCCGCCGGGCCTCCCGCCGGGCGCTCTCGAGGTCGGTCACCTTCCCGTCCAGCTGCAGCTCGTAGACCGCCCGGGTGATCCGGCCGACCCGCGGGCCCGGCGCCAATCCCATCTCCAGCAGGTGCCGGCCCAGGAGCAACGGCGGCGGTGGCCGGCGCTCGACGCTGAGGGCGCGCACCCGCTCGATGAACCACTCCTGCGCCGCAGTCGAGAAGACGCCGGTGCGGCCGAGGCAGTCGGCCCGCGACACCCGGTAAAGCAGCTCCGGCTCGAGGCGCGCCGCCAGGCGGCGGAAGGCTCCATCCCCGACGTTGTCGCGGTTCTTGTGATAGTGGCTGGGCGTCAGATGGTGGGCCACCAGCTCGATGACCTGCCGGCGCACGTCATAGCCGCGCAGCGTGTGCACGTTCAACCGATCGAGCAGGGCGCGCGTCGGCGCGATGCCGGCCTCCTCGTGTTCGTAGGAGCGGATGCGACCGTCGATGACGGCGGTGGTCAGAGGCTTCCCGAGGTCGTGGCAGAGAACCGCCAGTATGACCGTCAGGCGGCGCTCCGGCGGCAGGTCCGCGGCCTCCTCCCGGGCCCGGTCGAGCGCCAGCAGGGTGTGCGTCCAAACGTCTCCCTCCGGGTGCCATTCCGGTTCCTGGGGGCAACCGATCAGCGTCTTCACTTCGGGAAGCAGCCGGTCGACGATGCCGAGCCGTTCGGCCCAGGCCAGACCGAGCGACGGGCGGGCCGCCAGCAGGAAGAGTTTCTCGAATTCGCCCCAGACCCGCTCCGCCGGCAGGTCGGCCAGATCGATCGTCCGGCACAGGGCGACCGTCTGCGGATCGATCTCGAACTCGAGGCGCGCGGCGAACTGCATGGCCCGCAACACTCGAAGGCTGTCCTCGATGAAGGTGGCGGGATCGACCGCCCTCAGGATGCCGGCTTTCAGATCGTCGGTCCCCCCCCACAGGTCGATGATCTCGCCGGTGAGCGGGTCGAGCAGCATGGCGTTGACCGTGAAGTCGCGCCGCCGCGTGGCGTCGCGGAAGCCCAGCGCGGGGTCACCCCGCACGTCGAAACCGCGGTGACCCGGGCCGACCTTGGCCTCGCGACGCGGCAGGCTGACGTCGATGGCGGGCATCGCCGCCGCGTCTTCATCCGAAAGCCCGCCGGCGGGGCTCGCCGGCGGGACGACCTTGTAGACGGCGAACGCCTCGCCGACCAGCTTGACCGACCCGAAGCGGGCCAGCACCCGCGTCAGCGGCTCCGCCGGCAGGCCGTAGACCTCCAGGTCGAATTCCCGCCCCGGCGGCGGGCCGGCGTCGCCGGCCAGCCGTCGCCGGACCGCCTCGCGCACCCAGCCTCCGACCAGCAGGGCGCGGCCGCCAGCGTCGCGCACCGCGGCGGCGAGGCGGGCGATGACCGGGTGGAGCCCGGCGACCGGATCGAATCGGCTCGGATCGCTCACAAACCCAAAGTATAGCGGCGCTTCCCCTTGACTCCGCGTCGGGGGAACCTAGGTTTTTCCGGTAGGTCTGCGAGGGGGCTTGTCAGAATGCTGACGGGGAAAGGTGCAGTGCGACGGGCGGTACTCTTGATGACCGCGCTCGCGGCGCCGGCGCTCAGTACCGGTTGTCTCGACTGGTTCGCGTCGTCGAGGGAGCCGCTGCGCATCGGCATCAACGCCTGGCCGCCGTTCGAGCTCCTCTACCTGGCTCAGGAGAAGGGGTTCTTCCACGACGAGAAGGTCGAGGTCGAGCTCGTCGACTTCTCCTCGTACACCGGCGTGCTGCGCTCCTACCACCAGGGGAACATCGACGGCTTCTTCGCCACGCTCAACGAGGTCCTGATCGCCGACAACTTCCAGGACCTGCCGGCCGTGGTGATGGTGGCCGACTATTCGTTCGGCGGCGATGCGCTGGTGGTGCGCGATCACATCAAGTCCCTGTCCGAGCTGAAGGGGAAGCGGATCGCCTACGAGGAGTCGGCCCTCGGCTCGTACGTGCTCGAGCGGATCCTCGAGATCGGCGGCCTGAAGGCGGGCGACGTGACGGTGATCAACCGGCTGCCCGAGGAGGGCGAGAAGGACTTCCTCGAGGGCCGGGCCGACGCGGTGGTGACCTACGAGCCGTCGCTCGGCCGGTTGCTGCGCGCCGGCGGGGCCAAGGCGCTGTTCACATCCCGCAACCTGCCGGGCGAGATCGTCGACGTCATGGTGATGCGCCGCAGCGTGCTGCGCGATCACGCCGACGAGACGCGGCGGATGATGCGGGCCTGGTTCAAGGCGCTCGCCTGGCAGGAGGCGCATCCGGACGAAGCCGCCGAGATCATGGCGAAGCGGCAGAACGTGACCGTGTCGGAGTTCCTCAGCGGCCTGCAGGGGGCCCACATCCCCGACCTGCAGGAGAACCTTCAGCTCATGGGGACTTCCGGGCAACCCGGGCCGCTGTTCCAGACGGCCGGGCGGCTCGGTGATTTCCTGGCCCGGCACGAGCTGGCCAAGCGGCCGGCGGCGGGCGCCGACCTCCTCCACCCCGACCTGCTCGGCTCCTTGTAGGCCGACGCGTGCGCCGCGCACTCTCGCGATTCCCCACCTCGACCCTGATGGGTCTGGCCTTCACCGTCACCGCGATGCTGATCGCCGGGCTGCTGCTCGTCTACCACATGACAGCGGCCGAGCAGTTCCTGGCCGAGGAGGGGGTCCGTTACGGCGAAATCCTCTCCGACCAGCTGCTGTCCGCCTCGCAGCGCTTCCTGCGGCTCGGCTCGGTCGCCGCGGTCCAGGAGATGATCGAGGACACCGGCTCGAAGCGCTCGGTCGTTCACGTGGCCCTGATCGACAATGACGGCCGGATCGTCGCCTGCAACCGGCGCGACTGGATCGGCCAGCACGAGGCGATCGTTCCCGACGCCGAGTACCGGAAGGCGGCTGAGGCGGCGCGCGCCACCTTCCAGGCGCAGCATCGCCTGATCGATGGCGGCAAGCGGATCCTGCTGGTGTCGCCGCTGCTGATGCAGGGGACCAGCCCGCTGCTCCTCGACTCGCGCGGCGTGCTCTACATGAAGGTCGACCAGGAGGCCAAGCTCAAGGAGGTGTACTCGACCATCCTGAGGCGCGGCCTGGTGTCGGCCTTCGGCATCCTGACGGTCAGCGTGCTGCTGCTGTTCTGGGTGCGCACCATCCTGGCGCGGCCGATCCTCGGCGTCGCCGCCTTCCTGCGCGACTTCGCGGCCGGCGTCGATCGGCCGCCGCCGCGGCGCGCCGGGCCGCGCGAGGTGGCGCAGCTCATCGAAGACGTCGAGCGGGTGGTGCGCGATCTGCGTGCCAAGCAGACGGCCCTGATCGCCTCCGAGGAACGGCACCGGCGGCTGCTCGAGGGTGCCTACGACGCCATCGTCACGGTCGATCCGGACAGCGGCCGCATCCTCGAGGTCAACGAGATGTTCTGCCGCATGTTCGGCTACACGCGCGAGGAGGCGAAACACCTGCCGCTCCTGAATCTGCACGCCGAGGAGGACCGCGAGCGGCTGATGGAAGCGTACCGCGGCGCCGCCGACCTGGCGTACCGGGACTTCCACGACATCCCCTGCCTGCGCAAGGACGGCGAGAAAATCCGCCTCGACATCCGCGGCGGGCCGATCGCGGTCGGCCCGCACATGGTGACCGAATGGATCCTGCGTGACACCACGGAGCGCCGGCGGCTCGAGGAGCAACTGCGCCAGGCCCAGAAGATGGAGAGCGTCGGCACGCTCGCCGGCGGCATGGCGCACGACTTCAACAATCTCCTGACCGGCATCCTGGGTTACGCGCGGCTGGTGAAGTCGCGCCTGAAGCCGGGCGACCCGAACCACAAGCCGCTCGAGACGATCGAGCGCTCGTCGCTGCGGGCCGCCGAGCTGACCGCCCAGCTGCAGACCTTCAGCCGCCGCGCCGCCAGCCGCCCCAAGCCGGCCAGCCTCAACGACATCATCGCCACCACCCTGGAGCGGCTGCGGGTCGAGCTGGCCCCCGCGGTGAACCTGATCGTGCAGCCCGGCTCCGAATTGTGGACCGCCGCCCTGGATGCGCCGCAGATCCAGCAGGTGCTGGCGCATCTGTGCCGCAATGCCGCCGACGCCATGGCCGAGGGCGGCCGCCTGACGGTGAGGACGACCAACCGGACGCTCGACGAAGACGATTGCCGGGGCAAGCTGGAATCCCGTCCCGGCCGCTTCGTGGTCCTGACGGTCGAGGACACCGGCCGCGGCATCGACGAGACGATCCGCTCCCGCATCTTCGAGCCGTTCTTCACGACCAAGATCGCCGGCGAAGGGACCGGGCTCGGGCTGGCGATGGTGTATGGCGCCGTCAAGAGCCACGACGGCTGGATCGAAGTGGAGACTGAACGCGGGCGCGGGTCGCGCTTCACCGTCTATCTGCCGGTCTACGACCCGGCCCGGTCGGCCGGGCGATTGAGCCCGCCCGAGGTGATCATCGCCCGGCTCGCCGGCGTGGAGGCGGCGGCGCCGGCCGCCGCCCCGGAGCCCGGCGCCCCGATCCCGGTCGCGTCGAAGGCGGCGCCCGGCCGGCAGCGCACCGTCCTGGCGGTGGACGACGAGTCGACCGTCCTCGCCCTGGCGCGCGACATCCTCGAGCTGCACGGCTACAAGGTGCTGACGGCGCGCAACGGTGACGAGGCGTTGAAGATCTACCGGGCCGGCCCCGTCGATCTGGTGCTGCTGGACCTGACCATGCCGGTCATGGGCGGGCTGGAGTGCCTGCGCGAGATCCTGAAGACCGACCCGCGGGCCCGGGTCATCGTCAGCAGCGGTTTCTCGGCGGAGAGCACTGTCGGCGAGATCCTCGAGGAGGGGGCGATCGACTACGTGCAGAAGCCGTACGACATCGATGTCCTCGCCCGCATCATCCGGCGCGCCCTGGACAAGGAGCGGCCCGCGGCGTAGTACGATGAGCGGCCTTCAGGAGGCCGCCCATGGATCGCCGCGTCCCCGCCCGCGCCGTTTCCGTTCTCGTCGTCGCGCTCTGCCTCGTCTCATCGTCCCCGGTCCTCGCGGCGCCGCCCGTCGTGGCGGTGCGCTGCGGCCGGCTGATCGACGGCCGGTCCGCATCGGCACGGGCGGGCGTCTCCGCGCTGATCGAGGACGGGCGGATCACGGCGATCGCGATCGATCCGAAGATCCCGGACGGCGCCATTGTCATCGACCTGTCGGCCTACACCTGCATGCCGGGGTTCATCGACTGCCACACCCACCTGATGGACAGCTCCGGAGGGGGCGGCGAAAGTGATCGACTGAAGGAGTCGGCGGCGGACATCGCGTTCCGCAGCATCGCCAACGCCCGGCTCACGCTCCAGGCCGGCTTCACCACGGTGCGCGATGTCGGGACCTACCACGCGTTCACCGACGTGTCGCTGCGCGATGCGATCAACCGCGGCGACGTCGTCGGGCCGCGTATGCAGGTGGCCGGCTTCTACGTCACCATCCCGGGCGGGGGCGGCGAGCTGAATTCGTTCGCGCCGGAGCTCCGGCTGCCGGACTATCTGCGCGTCGGCGTGGCGACCGGCGCCGATGACATGCGGCGGGTCGTGCGCGAGGGGATCAAGTATCGCGTCGACCTCATCAAGATCATCGCCTCGGGGGCGTTCCTCGCCGTCGGCAACGTCCCGCAGCTGCCGGCGTTCACCGAGGGGGAGATGCGCGCCGCCGTGCAGGAGGCGCACAAAGCGGGGCTGAAAGTTGCGGCGCATGCCCACGCGGCGCGCTCGGTGATCGAAGCGACGCGCGCCGGCGCCGACTCGATCGAGCACGGCGCCTACATCGATGACGAGGCGATCAAGGTCATGGCCGGGATGGGGAACGTCCTGATCCCCGACCTGTACGACGATGTCTACATCATGACCCGGGCACGCGCCGAGGGCTGGCCGGAGGAGTACATCCGCAAGAGCGAGGAGGCGCACAAGGTGTGGCCGGCGAACATCGCGCGCGCTTACCGCGCCGGCGTGCGAATCGCCTACGGGACCGACTCGGCGGTCTACCCGCACGGCGACAACGGCAAGCAGTTCCCGTTGATGGCCGAGTGGCTCGGCATGACGCCGATGGAAGCGATCAAGTCCGCCACGTCGGTCGCCGCCGGGCTGCTGGGCTGGCAGGACCGGGTCGGCAGTCTGGCGCCCGGCCACTACGCCGATCTGGTGGCGGTGCGTGGCGACCCGCTGTCCGACCTGCACCTGCTGGAGAACGTGCCGTTCGTGATGAAGGGCGGGGTCGTGGTCAAGGACGAGCGGCCGCGCTGACTCCGCGCGTGCGATCGGGGGCGGCGGCTCCCCGCCTCGCGGGGCACGCGGTCGCGTCGCCGGGCTACGGCTGGAGAACGCCGTACAGGCGCCGCGCCGCTCTCTCTCCCGCGCCCGGCCGCGCTGAATACCGCGCGGCTTGCGGGCGCGGTCCGAGATGGCCCCGCGAGGCGGGAAGCCGCCGCCCCGTCACCTCCGCGAAAGGGAGCGGGGCCGCACCCCCTTGACACGTCATTCAGAGGAAAGCTGTGCTTGAGCACGGCCCGCGCGCAGGGCTTTTCGCGGCCGCGCGTTTGACTCCGGGGGCTTGTCGGTCTAGGATTTCGGGTCATTACCGGCCCATGTCGACCTGGTCACGAGGAGGTTCCCGTCCATGAAGCGATTCCTGGCAGTTCTGGCGGTCATCGTCATCGCCGTCGTTCCGTACGTCGCCGCCTGCGATCACGACAAGAAGGCGGAGGGGCAGGCGTCCAACGTCTCGTCCGACGCTCCGGCCGAGGTCAAGCAGGTCAGCCTCACCGGCTATCTCACCGACTCCTACTGTGGCGCTGCCAACGGCAACGCCAAGGGGAAGTCGTGCGCCCTCGACTGCATCAAGAAGGGGGCGAAGGTGCAGCTGGTGGCCGATGGCAGCCTCTACACGCTGGAGAAGGCCGCACCAGCCGAGAAGCATTTCGGCGTCGAGGTGAAGGTGACTGGGGCGCTCAATACGGCCACCAGCACCATCGAGGTCGCCTCGATCGAGCCGGCCAAGAAGGGCTGAGCATCACCACGCCGGGAGTCCGGCGAGCGGGGGCCGCGGTCACGCGGCCCCCTTTTTTTATGCAGCCACCTCATAGGACGGATGAATGGAGTCGGGCGCCGGACGCCGGCGGAGCCCGAAAGGCCGTCACGGCGCGGTCGACGGGGCCGATCGGCCGCGGCCGCCGGCTGGAACGCGATTTGCTCAAGCGCGAGGACGGCGGCGCCGCCTCGATGCCCCCGTCCGCCTTCGCGTTCGGAGGCGCGGCCCGGGGCGGGCGCCGCCGCCCTGCGTTATAGTGACGAACGTGCGCGCACCCGCAATCCAGCCGCCGGCAACCTCCCCGGGGGGGGCACGCGAGGCCGCCGGATGGCCGGCCGGCATCGGCTGGTTGACCGCGGCGGCGATGCTGGCGGTCGTCGCCATCAACGTCGCCGGCATCACCGGCATCGCGATGGCGGCCCGCGCCATGACCGAGGAGATCGCACGGAACATGCAACTCGAGACCGCGGCGCGCGCTGAATCGCTCGAGAGCGATCTGACGGCGGCGCGCGCCGACCTTGCCTTCATGACCGGCTCGCCGGTGTTCTTCGGGCTGGAATCGGCCCTGGGCAGCCGCGATCCGCGCGAAGCCCGCTGGCGGCGGCTGGAGGCGGAGGGCGCGCTCCTGTTGTTCCTGCGCGGCCACCCCGAGATCCTGCACCTGAAGGCCCGCTCCGACCGCGGGACCGTCCTCGTGGAGGCCGGACGGCGTGGCGGCGTCCCGGTCCTGTGGGCCGTCCCCGCCCCGTCCGCGGCGGCGCCGCCGGCGATCGACGCGGCGGCGGCCGGCCCGGAGCCGATCACCGGACGCTTCGAGTTCACCGCCGGCATCCGCAAGGTGTCGGGCGCCATCGCACTGGAAGCGACTCTCGACTCCTCCAAGCTGCTGGCCCGCGGGCTGCCGGTCGACACCGCCGGCCGCGCCTGCGCGCTGCGCGACGCGGCCGGCAGACTGCTGGCGGGCGAGGAGATGCCGGCGGCGGCGTCCCACGCCGGCGACGACCGGAGCGGCGGCCGCCTGGCGCAGGCCGAAGTCAAGCCGGGGGAATGGAGCGCTCCCGCACCGTGGACGCTGACCTGCGCCCGGCGGCGCGGGCCTGCCGAAACCCTGTTCGAGCCGTTCGCGTCGCGCTACCGGACGACGCTGGTCCTCAATCTCGCCGTCATGAGCCTGGCGCTGCTCCTGGGGGCGTTCGCCATCCAGCAGGCGCGCCGCCGGCAGCGGCTGGAAGCCAGGGCCCTGGAGGAGGCGCGCATCCGCGATCTGGAGCGTCAGCTGTTTCACGCCGAGCGGCTCGGCACGGTCGGCCGCCTGGCGGCCGGCATGGCGCACGAGATCAACAATCCCCTGGAGGGCATGGTGAACTACCTGCGCCTGGCGCGCGAGGATCTCGGTCACGGCGATGCGACCGGCGCGCTGCGCCGCCTCGACGGCGTCCATGAGGGACTGCAGCGGGTGGCTGGCATCGTCGGCCAGGTGCTGGCGCACGCCGACCCGGCGGCGACGCCGATGGCGGCGCTGGACCTCAATGCCGCCCTGCGTCAGACGGCCGAGTTCGTCCGCTCGCGGCGCGAGTTCGCCGCCATCCGCTTCCAGCTGGAGTTGAGCGACGGACCGCTCACGGTGCGCGGCAACCAGGCGCTCCTGGGGCAGGTGTTCCTCAATCTGATCCTGAACGCGTGCGAGGCGCAGCCGGGCGGCGGCGAAGTCCGGCTCGCGACCCGCCGCGATGACGGCCACGCCATCGCGGAGGTGTCCGACCGCGGCCCGGGCGTGCCGCCGGACGAGGCGGCGCGGATCTTCGAGCCGTTCTATTCGACCAAGCAATCGACCGGTCTCGGGCTGTCGATCTGCTACGCCATCATCCGCCGGCACGGCGGCGACATCGCCGTCGAGCCGCGCCCGGGCGGCGGGGCGCGCTTCGTGATGCAGTTCCCGGCCGCGGCGGTCGGGGTCGCCGGCGGAGCCGCGGGGGCGACCCATGGCTGAGAAACCGTCGCCGCGCGGCCGGGTCCTGATCGTCGAGGACGAGCCCTACGTGCGCGATTCGCTCGCCGACCTGCTGCGCGCCCGCGGCTTCGAGGTCGACCTCGCGGCCGATGTCGGCGGGGCCCTGGATGCCCTGCGCCGCCGGCCGGTCGACGCCGTCCTCACCGACCTCAAGCTCGGCGCCGCCGGCGGCCTCGATTTGATCAAGGCCATGCGCGCCGACGGCTCGCGCATTCCGATCGTCGTCCTGACCGGTCACGGCACCGTCGGCTCGGCGGTCGAGTGCATGAAGGCCGGGGCCGATAATTATCTCTTGAAGCCGGCGGACCCCGACGCGCTCGAGGTGGCGATCGAACGCGCCCTGCAGGCGCGGGCCCTGCAAAGCGAGGTCGACTATCTGCGCGGCGGTGCCGGGGCGGAGATCCCGGCCGATGATCCGCTCGTGCCGATCGGGGTCAGCGCCGCCTGGCAGGAGGTCATGGCGCGGGCGCGCGCCGCCGCCCCGAGCGACGCCACCGTGCTGCTGCTGGGCGAGTCGGGCACCGGCAAGGAGATGGTGGCGCGCCAGATTCATCGCCTGAGCGCGCGCCGCGAGCGGCCGTACGTGCGGGTCAACTGCGCCGCCGTGCCGCTCGACTTGTGGGAGAGCGAGTTCTTCGGTCACCGGCGCGGCACCTTCACCGGCGCGTCGGGAGATCGCGACGGCCGTTTCCGGCTGGCGCACCACGGCACGCTGTTCATGGACGAAGTCGGCGCCATGCCCTTGCCGGCCCAGGCCAAGATTCTGCGCGTGCTGCAGGACGGCATCTTCGACCGGCTCGGAGACGATCAGCCGACGACGGTCGACGTGCGGATCATCGCCGCCACCAACAGCGATCTTGACGCGCAGGCGGCGGCCGGGACGTTCCGGCAGGACCTCTTCTACAGACTCAACGTGGTGCGCATCAACCTGCCGCCGCTGCGGCAGCGCCCGGAGGACATCCCGCTCCTCACCGAGCGGTTCGTGCGGGAGATCGCCGTGCGCCTGGGGCAGCCGGCGCCCCGGGTCGGGCCGGAAGCGCTCGCCGATCTGATGGCGTACCCCTGGCCCGGCAACGTCCGCGAGCTGCGCAATGTCATCGAGCGGGCCCTGATCCTCAACCCGGGCGACACGCTGGCGCCGCTCGACATCCCGCCGGCGGCGGGCGGCGAGGCGTCGCCGAAGCCTGCCGTTCCCGGCCAGGATCTCAACTTGCGGGCGGCGCTCCTGGGGCGCGAGCGCGACATCGTCCTCGAGGCGGTGCGCCGCTCTCAAGGGGTCCGCAAGGAAGCGGCGCGTCTTCTCGGCATCGACCAGCGCAACCTGAGCTATTACCTGCGCAAGCACGGGATCGATCCGGACCGGGTCCCGTCGTGACCGACGCCCGGAGCGGCCCGCCGCCGGCCTCCGGCGGCGCCCGCCGCCCCGCGCCTCCGGCGCGCCTCAGTACCAGGCTGCTGCGCGCCGGGGTGCTGTTCCTGATCGCCAACGCCGCCTATCTCGCGGCGCTCGACTCCGCGACCATCTTCTATCACGTCCAGGTGGTGGCGCACGTCGCCGCCGGGCTGTGTATCTTGATGCTCGCTGCAGCACGCGGGCCGGCGGCGCTGCGGCGGCTCCGGGCGCGCACCGCGCCGGGCGCGGCGCGCCGGTGGCTCGCCCTGATGCTGGCCGCCGCGTCGGTCTGTGCGATCACCGCCCTGCTGCTGGCGTACACCGGCACAGCCACGCCGTACCGGCCATGGCTGGTCGCCCACGTCGCCGCCGCCGCGGTCGCCTTCGGCGGCGGCGTCGGCTGGCTGGCGGCCCGCGGCCGGGCGCTGGGGGCGCGGCGGCTCGCCGCCGTGCTGGTCATCGCCGCCGCCGTCCCGCTCCTGGTGCGCGGCTACGATCGGTTGCGGCCGGCGCACGTCTCCACCATCGACAATCCCGCCGTGCCGCCGCTGAGCATGGACCAGGAAGGGGGCGGGCCGCAGGGCCCCTTCTTCCCTTCCTCGGTTGAGACCGTCGGCGGCCGGCTGATCCCGCCCGACTTCTTCCTGGAATCGAAGGCGTGCGGCAATCGGGGCTGTCACCCCGACATCACCGCCCAGTGGACCTCTTCGATGCATCACTTCTCGTCGTTCAACAATCAGTGGTACCGCAAGTCGATCGAGTACATGCAGGAGGTCGTCGGCACGCGTCCATCGAAATGGTGCGGCGGCTGCCACGACCAGGCGGTGATCCTGACCGGCCGGATGGACCGGCCGATCGTCGAGCAGATCGACACGCCGCAGGCCCAGGCCGGCATCGGCTGCCTGGTCTGCCACTCGATCGTGCACGTCAAGGACACCATGGGGCAGGGCGGTTACGTGCTCGAATACCCGGAGATGCACCGGCTGGTCGCGAGCCACAACCCGGTGCTCCAGTTGACGCACGACTACATGACCCGCCTCGATCCGGGGCCGCACAAGGCGACGATGCTCAAGCCGTTCCACCGCACCGCCCGGGCCGAGTTCTGCTCCACCTGCCACAAGGTGCATCTCGACGTTCCGGTCAACCATTACCGCTGGATCCGCGGCTTCAACGAATACGACGCCTGGCAGGGGAGCGCCGCCTCGGGGCAGGGGGCGCGGTCGTTCTATTACCCGAAGCAGCCGAAGGATTGCGCCGACTGCCACATGCCGCTGGTGCGCTCGACCGACCAGGGGAACCGGGACGGCTTCGTCCACTCGCACCGCTTCCCCGCCGCCAACACCGCTGTCCCCTTCGTCAACCGGGATGACGAGCAGCTCGAGGCGGTCCGGCAATTCCTCACCGCCGGGATCCTGACCGTCGACATCTTCGCCGCGTCCGAGGCGGGGCCCGACGGGGCGGGCGCGCCGGCGGACCGCACGGGCGGCGCGGGCGTCGCGCCGCTCGCGGCCGACGAAGCGCCGCGCGCCGCGACCCTCGTCCCGGAGATGCAGGACGCCGCGCCGCCCGCCGCCCCCGGGAGGGCCGCCGGGGCGCCGGTTGCCGGAGCCGCCCGCCGCCGGGGCGCCGGCGGCGCGGAGGGCGTACCGCTGATCGCGCCTCTCGATCGGGCGGCGGCGTTCCTGCGGCCCGGCCGGGCCTATCGGGTCGACGTGGTGGCGCGGACGCGCAACATCGGCCACTTCTTCCCGGGCGGCACTGTCGACGCCTTCGATGTCTGGCTGGAACTCAAGGCGGAAGACGCCGACGGCCGGACGATCTACTGGAGCGGCTTCGTCGAGGACGGCGGGGCGGGGCCGGTGGAGGCCGGCGCGCACCGCTACCGCTCGCTGATGGTCGACGCGCACGGCAACGAGATCAACAAGCGGAACGCCTGGGCGGCGCGGGCCGTCGTCTACGCCCGCCTGATCCCGCCGAGCGCCGCCGACGTCGGCCGCTACCGCGTCGCCATCCCGGAGGACGCGCGCGGCCCGATCACCCTCACCGCGCGGATGAACTACCGCAAATTCTCCTGGTACAACACGCGCTTCTCGTTCGCCGGCGTCCCCGATCCGGCTGCGCCCGCCGGCGCCGTTACCGCCGACTACGACGACCGGCGGTTCCTGTTCACCGGCGACACCTCGAACGTGTCGGGGGCCATCAAGGCGATCCCGGACCTGCCGATCATCGTCATCGCCGAGGACCGCCTGACGCTGCCCCTGATGAAGCCGGGCGACCGGCTCGCGCATGGCGTCGAGGCGCCGCGCCCGCCCGAGCCGCTGCCGACCGATCGCGAGCGCTGGAACGACTACGGCATCGGCATGCTCCTGCAGGGCGATCTGGTCGAGGCCAAGGCGGCATTCGAGCGCGTCGTGGCGCTCGAGCCGTCGTACGCCCCGGGGTACGTCAATCTCGGGCGGGTGCTGGTCCAGGAGGGCGAGCACGACGCCGCCATCAAGGCCCTGGATCGGGCCCTCGCGATCGAGCCGCAGCTGGCGAGCGCCCATTACTTCATGGCGCTGGGGCTGAAATCACGCGGCCGCTACGACGACGCCCTGGCGCACCTGCGCGCCGCCGCCGGCGCATACCCGCGCGACAAGGTGGTGCGCAACCAGATCGGCAGGCTGTTGTTCCTGCAACGCCGCCACCGGGAGGCGATCGCCGAGTTCGAGCAGTCGCTGGCCGTCGACCCCGAGGACCTCACGGCGCACTACAATCTGATGCTCTGTTACCGGGCGCTCGGCGACCGCGAAAGCGAACAGCGGGAGGAGCTCCTGTACGCGCGCTTCAAGGCGGACGAATCGGCGCAGTCGATCACCGGGCCTTACCGCCGGCTCAATCCGGAAGACAACCTGGAGCGCCAGCCGATCCACGAGCACTCCAACCGTTACGCTTCGGCCGGCCGCCGCGGCGCGGAGGGACAGCGAGCGTGGTGAACCGTCGGGTCGTCGTGGGCGGGTTGTTGTGGGTCGCGTGCGTCGCTTTGCCGGGCTGTCGCCGCCAGGAGCCGGCGCCGTCGCCGGCCGCTGCGGTCGAGGCGCCGCCGCCCCGGGTGACGTTCGCGGAGGTGACCCAACAGGCCGGCATCGCCTTCGTCCACAACAGCGGCGCCTTCGGCAAAAAATACCTGCCGGAGACCATGGGCTCGGGGCTGGTGTTCTTCGATGCCGACGGCGACGGCGACCAGGACCTGTTCCTGGTGAACGGCGCCGACTGGCCGGAGCGCCATCGGCGGGTCACCACCCCGGCCCTGTACCGTAATCGCGGCGACGGCACCTTCGAGGACGTCACCGCCAAGGCCGGGCTCCTGGTCGAGATGTACGGCCTTGGGGCGGCGGCGGCCGACTACGACAACGACGGCGACGAGGACCTGTTCGTCAATTGTCTCGGCCCCGATCACCTGTACCGCAACCGCGGTGCCGGCACCTTCGAGGACGTCACCGCCGCCACCGGCACCTCCGACCCGGCGTTCGGCTCCAGCGCCACCTGGATCGACTACGACCGCGATGGCCGGCTCGATCTGTTCGTCTGCAACTACGTCCAGTGGACCCCGGCGACCGACATCTACTGCACTCTCGATGGCGTCTCCAAGTCCTACTGCACGCCGGAGTCGTACCGCGGGGCGTCCAATCGACTGTACCGCAACCGCGGCGACGGCACCTTCGAGGACGTCACGAAGAAAGCGGGCGTGTACGACCCGACCGGCAAGTCGCTCGGCGTGGTGTCGTTCGACGCCGACGGCGACGGCTGGCCGGATCTGGCGGTCGCCAACGACACGCAGCCGAACTTTCTCTACCGCAACCGCGGCGACGGCACGTTCGAGGAGGTCGGCCGCACCGCCGGCGTCGCCTTCAGCGAGGAAGGGAAGGCGCGCGGCGCGATGGGAATCGACGCCGCCGACTACGATGGCAGCGGGCGCGACAGCCTGCTGATCGGCAACTTCTCCAACGAGATGCTGGCCCTGTACCACAACGAGGGGCGGATGCTGTTCATCGACGACGCGCCGTCCGCCGGCATCGGCGAGCCGAGCCTCCTGACGCTCGCGTTCGGCTGCTTCTTCTTCGACTACGACCTCGACGGACGGCCGGACATCTTCGTCGCCAATGGTCACGTCGAGAACGACATCAGCCGCGTGCAGCCGGCGGTGACCTACGCCCAGCCGCCGCACCTGTTCCGCGGCATCGGCCGGGGCCGCTTCGAGGAGGTCACCGAGCGCGCCGGCGACAGCCTCGGCCATCCGGTCGTCGCCCGGGGGGCGGCCTACGCCGACATCGACGGCGACGGCGACCTCGACATCGCCATGAACCTCAACAACGGTCCGGCGGTCCTGCTGCGCAATGATGCCGCCGGCGCCTCGGCCTGGCTGCGCCTGCGGCTGCGCGGCACCCGCTCCAACCGCGACGCCGTCGGCGCGACCGTCCTGCTGCGGGGTGTCGGAGCGGGTGCGTCCGGCGGGGCGGCGGGTGGAACAGGGGCGGCCGCTGCCGCCGCCGGCGGGCCGGGGGCGTCGGCGGGCGGCTGGCCGCAGCAGCGGCGGAGCGTGCGCGCGGCGTCCTCGTATGCCTCGCAGAGCGAATTGGTCGTCACCTTCGGTCTCGGGCGCCGCGCTTCGGGACCGGCGCCGCGGGCCGAGGTCGTCGTCACCTGGCCGGACGGCGCCACGGAGAGCTTCGGCGGTCTCGAGGCCGACCAGCTGCACCTCCTCGAAGAAGGCTCCTCGACGCGCTGAGGCGGCGGTGCCAGTCCCGCAGATCGAGGACCAGCCGCCGTCCCCCGGCGGTGAGCAGGCCGGCACGCGACGCCCGTTCCAGGTCGCGCAGCGAGGCACCGAGCATCCGCCTCTCCCGCAGGAGCTCGCGACGGACCCGGACCAGGCCGCGCCGGCCGGGGAACGGCCGGAGGAGCGCCGGCTGCCGGGCCGCCATCGCCAGCAGGCGCGCCAACAGCTCCGCCCGGAACGAGAAGGTGAAAGTGGCGTGCAGGAGCCCGCGCAGCGGTCGCTGTGCGCGGCGCCAGGGTGAGTGGAACGCTTGCACCTCCCCGGTCTGCGGCCCCGGCACCAGCAGGGCTTCGATCTCCTCCCGGTCGTGCAGGAGGTGATGGGCGGTCTCGTGCAGGAGATCGTCGGCCAGATCGACCAGGGACTTGCCGAACACGTTGATGAAGGAGATGCCGGGCCGGGCCGCCAGCGACCAGCTCACCGTGCCGGGCTCGCGCACCGGGACAACCATGCGCGTGCTGTGCAGGATGGTGCGGTGTCCCTCCGGCCAACACAGGTGCACCAGTCGCAGGGCGCGCGCCAGGCGGTCCACCAGCCCCGGCAGCGGCTGGCCGACCCGCAACGAGAACGGCCGGCTGATCACCACCGGCGCGAGCAGGATGCTGGTCCCGGGGATCGTCTCCCGCTGGACCAGTGCCAGGCATCCGGCCGGCCGGCCGCGCGATGGCTGGCGTCCCGCCTGGGCCGGCCGATCAGTCGGGAGGCGAAGCGGCGATCCGGCCGAGGGCAGCACCAGCGGGCCGAGGCGCGGGCCGCGCAGGGTGAGCAGCCGGTCGCGCAGCACGGCGCGCAATGCGCCCGGGGCGCCCGCGGGGACGGAGCGCCGTGACCGCCGGCCGGCGCCACCGGATGGGCGCCGCGGACCGGGCGCCGCACGCGTGATCCCGAGCGGTCCGGCCGGGCCGGCGATGGCGCCCAGATCGATGCGACCCGCCGGCCGCCCCTGCTCGGCGTCCTCGCGAAACGCCAGCCGCAGGCGCACCGGCGCTCCACCGGGACAGGCGAGGCGGAGCCCAAGCGTGAAGGCCGCCAGGTCCGCGACCGCCTGCCGAAGTCTCCCGACCGCGAAGCGGGCGACCCGGGCCGGGAATCGCGGGTCGAGGCGTCCATCCGGCACGAGCACCGCCAGGAACTCGGTGCGGCTGACCAAGTCGAACAGCTGGGTCCGCGATCGGGTCGTCCCGGCGCGGCGCGCCAGCGCGACGGCGCGCGTCCAGCTTTGGGCCTCGTTCACGAAGCCGCGCACGTCCGGGCCGGTGAGGCAGCGCGCGCGGATCCCGGGCGGCGCGGCGGCGAGGGCGTCCCGGCAGGCGCGCACGACCTCGGCCGACCCGGGCAGGGCGGCCGCCAGGCCGGCGTTCCTCCACACCCGCGCCGCCCTCTCCAGCCGGGCGGCGGCGCGGCGCGCCAGGCGCGCCGCGAGCGCCGGCGTGCCGGGGATGTGGCCGTCACGCATTGAGAAAATGCCCGACCTCAGTGTTGATGAGTGTTCACCCGCGGGCGGGATCGAGTGAGAGCTGTTCGGTCTCGGCCGCTGAACCGGTTCCACCATGTCCTCCGGGGCGCTGCTGTGGCCGCTTTCGCGCGCGTTTCGTCAGCGGCATGTTTCTTCCTCATGGCCTCCCCATTCTTACGGAGGTCCCATGTTCGACGCGCCACGCTGTCCGTACCCGACTTGTCGGTTCCACCTCCGTCCCCAGCCTGGATTTTGTGTCCGCATCGGTCACTACCGGCCGTTGTGCCGCCCTCACCCGGTGCCGCGCTTTCGCTGCCGCGCCTGCAGGCGCACCTTTTCCCGCCAGACATTCCGCGCCGACTACCGTCAAAAGAAGCCGCATCTTAACGCGCGCTTCCTCGATCTGATGATTCGCTGCGTCGGCCAGCGCCCGGCTGCCCAGTCCCTGGGTGTCGCCCGCCGCACCGTCGAGCGCCGCTTCCTCTGGCTGGCCCGCCACGCCGCCTGGTTTCATCAAAACCGCCTGCGGCCCGGCTCCCTCGCCGGCCCGTTCCAGCTCGACGAGCTCGAGACTTTCGAGGCCAACCGCTATCAGCCGGTGACCGTCCCCGTGCTCATCGACCGGCGCACCTTCTTCATCGTCGACACCGCGGTCGCGCCGCTGAGACGCAAAGGGCGAATGACGCCCCTGCAGCGCCGCCGACGGGCCGAGCATGAGACCCTGCATGGCCGCCGCCCGTCCCACTCCAGGAATGCGGTGCGCCGCGTCCTTGCCTCGTTGCACCGGCTGGCGCCGGCCCGCGCTCCAGTGACGCTCGAGACCGACCAGAAGCCCCTCTATGGCCGCCTCGGGCGTGCTCTATTCGGCGACCGGCTCGACTGGCGCGCCTTCCCGGCGACCGCCCGGCGCGACCACCGCAATCCGCTGTTCCCCATCAACCACACCAACGCCCGGCTGCGGCACTTCCTGTCCCGGCTGAAGCGCCGCACCTGGTGCGTCTCCAGAACGCGTCATCATCTGCAGGCGCATCTGTCAATCGCAGCATTGTGGGTGAACTACTGCCGGGGCATCACGGGGCGGACTCGGACGACACCGGCGCAGGCCCTGCGCCTCTGTCCGGCCGCCTACCGCCTTGAGGAGGCCCTGTCGTGGCGGGAGGACTGGGGACCCCGCAGCCCTGCGCTGGCTCCTCAATTCTGCCAAGCCTCATGCACACGGTCGTCGGGCATTTTCTAATAGAATACCCGCCATGCCCGGATGGCGCTTTCTTCACATCGGCCGGAGGAACGATGCCCGCCTGCTTCTGGCGCTCGGCGTCGTCGCCGTGGCGTCGCTCTCGTCCGCCTGGGCGCAGGGGTTCGGCGGCACCGTGGGCGACACCCTGGTGCGCGGCGACAGCCTGACCGCGCAGAAGCGCTACGGCGAGGCGATCGTGCAGTTCCAGGAGGCCCGCACGCTCTGTCCGACGCCGGCCGAGATGGTGCACGCCCTGCAGGGCGAGGCGGTGGCGCACCTCCAGCAGGGGGAGCTGCTTCCGGCCGTCGGCCTGCTCGACGAGGCGGCGACCCGCTACCCCGATGACCCGCGCGCGGCCGATCTGCTCTACGTCGCCGGCCAGGCGCTGCACAAGGCGGGTGAGTACGATCGGGCCATCGGCATGCTGCGCCGGGCGCTGGAGCGCAACCCGACGCCGGACATCCTCCCCGGGATCAAGTACCAGCTGGCGCAGGCGCTGCGGCTGCGCGGCCGGTCGGCCGAGGCGGTCGAGGCCCTGAAGGATTTCGAGACGTCGTACTCCGAGCATCCCCTGCTGCCGAACGCGCTCTACCTGGTGGCCATCGCCAGCCATGACAGCGGCGATCTGAAGAAGGCCGAGGAGGTCTATCGGAAGCTCATCGAGCGTTTCCCGGGCCGGCCGGCGGCGACCGAGGCGCAGTTCGAGCTTGGCCTGGTCCTGTCGGAGGAAGGGAAGCGAGCCGAGGCGGCCGAGGCGTATCGCGCCTACGTCGCCCTCAGCCCGGGGTCGCCGTACGCGGCAAGCGCCCTGGAGCGGGCCGGCGATGCGCAGCTGTTCCGCGCGCCGAAGGAGAGCGCCGAGCTGTACGCGCTGGCCGTGGTGAAAGCCGGGATCAACCCGAAGCCGGACATCGCCGTCATGAACCTGGGCCGCTTCATCGGCGCCAAGCGGATGCTGGCGCAGGCGCTGTCCCGGCTGTGGGTGGTGGCAATCGTCGCGGCGCTGCTGATCGCCGGCGCGGCGTGGTTACTGCTGCGGATGCGGCGCGGGCGCCGGAGGCGGCCCGAGACGGCATCGGCGGCCTGAGCGGGTCTCAGTCGTTGTCGAACGGCCGGGGTGGCGGCTCGTCCGATTCGGCCGCCTTCTTGCAGGCCTCCTCGAATTTCTTCTCGAGGATCTCCTGGCGGTGCTTGGATTCCTCCATGGCCCGGGCCAGTTTCTCCGCCGCTTCCTTCTTCTGCGATCGGAGGCTGCCGAGGGCGTCGTCGAGCGATGCGTGCTCGCGCTTGACCTTGCGATCCTCCCGCAGGATGGCGCCCGTGTCGGGGTCGACGACCAAGAGAGTGTCGCAGCAGGGACAGGTGACACGGATTGAATTCGGCATCGCGCGGCTCCAGGGGCAACGGCCCATTCTAACGCGAAGGGACCTTCATGGATAAAACTCCGAAGAGCGCCTACGAACTCGCCCTCGAGAAGTTGAAAGATCAGGACCGGCAGCGCGGCGAAGACGCCCCGCTGGCGCTGTCCGATGCCCAGAAGAAGGAGATTGCCGAGCTCCGCAAGGTCTGCGAGGCGAAGCTCGCCGAGCGGGAGATCCTGTTCAGGTCGGAGCGCGCCCGGCTGCAGCTCGACCCGGAGGCCGCCGAGAAGCTGGCCAAGTCGGAGGAGGACTACGGTCGCGACCGCCGGCGGCTCGAAGAGCAGCGTGATGCCGCGATCGCGCGGGTCCGGTCGGCCTCCACGGCCCCAGGGGGGAAAGCCGGGGCGGCCGGGACGAGCGCGGCCGGCCGGCGGGGCGGCCGCAAGGGTCGCGGCGCGGCCCGGGCCGTCGCGGCGTTCGCGCTCGGCCTGGCCGCCGCCGTGGGCGCCGTGGCGCAGTCCGCGGCCGCCGGTGAGACCCCCGCCGGAGGCGGGGCATCGGGAGCCGTGACCCAGGGCCGCGTCGTCATCCGCGCCGCCCGCCTGTTCGACCCGGTCGACGGCGTCCTGAAGCGCGACGCCGAGGTGACCGTCGAGGGCGACGCCATCCGCTCCGTGCGCGTCGGCCGCGTCCCTGTGGCCGGCCGCGCCGGCGCGGACGCCGGGTCGCCGCCGCCGGCCACGGGGTCACCGGTCGCCGTCACGATCGATCTCGGCGACGCGACCCTGCTCCCGGGGTTGATCGACGCGCATACGCACGTGCTGCTGCAGGGCGATCCGACCGCCCGCTCCTACGACGAGCAGATCCTCAATGAATCGATCGCGCATCGCACCGTGCGGGCCGTGGCGGCGGCGCGCACCGCGCTGCTGCACGGGTTCACGACCCTGCGGGATCTCGGCAGCGAGGGGGCGGGATACGCCGACGTGGCGCTGCGCGACGGCATCGCCGAGGGGCACGTCCCCGGGCCGCGCCTGTTTGTGGCGACGCTGGCGCTCGACATCACCGGCGCCTACCCGCTCCTCGGCTTTTCGCCGGAGACGCGGCTGCCGACCGGCGTGCAGGTGGCCGACGGACCCGATGCCGGCCGCCGCGCGGTGCGCGAGCAGGTGCAGCACGGCACCGACTGGATCAAGGTGTACTGCGACCGCGCCTACTTCGTGAACGACGACGGTGCGCTCGACAGTATCCCGACCTTCGACCCGGACGAGCTGGCGGCGATCGTCGACGAGGCGCACCGGCAGGGCAAGAAGGTCGCCGCCCATGCCATGGCGCCGAAAGGGATCGGCAACGCCCTGCGGGCCGGCGTCGACAGCATCGAGCACGGCGTCGGGCTCGACGCCGCGACGATCAAGCTGATGCTCCGGCGCGGCGTCGTCTACTGCCCGACGCTCACGGTCACCGAGTACGTGGCTCCGGAGCGCTCGGCCGAGGGGCGGGGAATCTGGGACCGGATCCCGGAGTTCCACCACCGATCGTTCCAGGCGGCGCTGAGCGCCGGGGTCCCGATCGCCTTCGGCACCGACGCCGGCGGGTTCCCATGGGACGGCCCGAACCAGGCGGAGGAGTTCCCCGCCATGGTGCGGCTGGGGATGAGCGAGGTGGCGGCGCTGCGCGCGGCGACCACGGTGGCGGCGGCGCTCCTGGGCAGGGACGGCGATCTCGGCCGGATCGCCCCCGGCTACCGGGCCGACCTGATCGCGGTGCGCGGCAACCCGCTCGAGCGGATCGACGTCATGAAGGACGTCGGCTTCGTGATGGCGCGGGGCCGGATCGAGAAGAACGGGCTCGCCGCCGGGCAATGATCGGGTCGCCGGCCGGGCGGTGGACGCCGGCCGGTCAGTGGACGACGGCCAGGGTCTGCGCCAGCTCGGCCTCGGGAACGGACTCCGGGGTCGAGCCGAGCCGGGAGATTTCCCGCCCCTCGACCTTGAGGATGATCGCCGGGATCGACTGCACGCCCCGTCCCTGCCACGGCCCCGACACCGTGCCGAAGTTCTTCGGCACCCCGTACAGGTTCACTTTGATCCGGGGGTTCTTGATCTCCTGCACGACGCGCAGGAAGCGGGGCATGTAGGCCTTGCAGTGGCTGCACCAGGTGCCGAAGAAGGCGTCGATCTGGACCGCCTTTTCGTACTTGTTGATCGTGGCGATCGACTTCGGGTCGGGGAAATAGGCCTTCATTCCGGCCCGGTACTCACCGCGATCCTTGATCAGGTCGTCGAAGGACACCTCCCCGATGATCGGCGGCCGAGCCGTCACCGGCAGAATGCGGACCTTCTTGTCCTCCGCCTTGAACTGGATCACCGGCCCCTCGAGCGAGAACGCGTAGGCCGGCGCCGACGAGGGCAGCTCGTTGTTGATGCGCAGCCCGCCGTCCCCCTTGGACACCTGCTCGCGCGGCACCGCCAGGATCTTCTTCTGCGACATGTCGACCAGGAGGCCGTTCTTGCACGTCGGGATGTCGACATACCACTTCCCCTGCACGTTGGTCTGGTAGAACAGGGCGTCCGGGGGATAGGAGCCGTCGACCTCGACACTCAGGTCGGGATAGAGCCGGCAGATGAGCGCGTCGGCGATCGCCGGGGCGGCGGTCATGAGTATACCGGCCGCCATGGTGATGACGGCCCCCGGCAGGGAGACGGCCCGGCGGCCGCGCAGTCGGGAGCAGGTCGATTTCATGATGGCTCCGATGATAGCAGGTCTTTTGCTTCAGGGGGAGCGCCGTCGAAGATCGACACCACGATCCCGTCGCTCAACAGGACATAGCGCGGCAGGCTGCGGTACAGCGGCTTCAGGGTGTCGCGCTCGATGCTCCTGATTTCGAAGGCGGGGACCGCCGTCCATAAGAAAGCGGCGACCTCCTCCTCGCTCGACGGCGTCAGGGCGATCACCGCCGGCGCCCCGGGTCGGGCGGCGAGGTCGTTGAGGGTCGCCGCCGCGGCGGCCGACTCCGGCCGGGTGACGTCCAGGAGGGCGACCAGGTGCCGGCCGCTGTCGAGGCCGGCAACCCGCCCCGCCAGCTTCAGGTCGGCGAGGCTGCGGCCGACATCGAGGCGGGTGACG
>JAGYID010000045.1 GCA_018606725.1 Acidobacteriota bacterium | reverse complement strand
CGTCTTCCACCGTCTTCTCGTAGTCTTGCAACTCCGCAATGCAATCGAGGATTGCCTGGCGATCGTGGGGCGCGTATTCTCGAATCGTATACATCCAACGCTCCTGTCGAAACTGGCGAATTCCTGTCCCTACTGTAGTGGTCCACCGATTCTTGATGGTCGGATCCTTTCCCGCAACATTCCTCCTATCATAAGGCTACCTTCTCTCGCGCCCCTTTATCCCTGCCACTCTCTGGGAGGCTGCCCATGGCCGGTGTCGCCCCTCCCCTTGCGCTCCCCAGAGGCTGGCCCCGTGGCCTCCGCTCAGCGGCGGTGCACGCTGTCTCCATCGCCGAGTTCGCCCTGACCACCGCCCTTGGCTGGGCCGCTCAGAGCCTCAACCCCCGCCTTCATCCCCGGGCCGAGATCGAGCCCTGCATCCGAACCATCAAGCACGAGTGCACCCGGCGGTTGGTTCTGGTCCCGTACCGTCTCGCTGCCATGGAGCAGGAACTGGCCGTCTACTTCTCCTGGTACAACGGCCACCGGCCACACTCGCGACTCGGCGCTGTCACTCCCGACGAGACTTACCACCATTGGCGCCGGGCCTATCGGACGCCGCGCTTCGAGCCCCGCCCGCGGTGGCCACGTCGTTCCCCTTGCGCTTCGCCGCAGGCTCTCATTCGCGGCCAGCCTGGAGTCACGCCTTCATGCCCGCGGAGGCGTTGTCCATCAAGATCTCCGCGCTGAAGGACATCTTCCCCCCTCGGAATCCCAGCGAAAGGCCCCATCAAGTCTCGCTGGATCATTACAGCCTACCAGTCAGGCGGCGCGGGCTCCTGGGACTCGGGCTCGGCTCGAGCGGGTGGACCGCTATGACCGGGGGAGATCCAGCAGCAGGACATCCGAGCGCTCCTGCGCGCGCTCGAGGACGACTTCACGGCCGTCCCGGGAAATGTCGAAATCGCGGATGTCGAAGTCGGCAGGGAGGTCGGTCAACTGTTTCTCGGCGCCCGTCTCCAGATCGATCCGCCAGAGATTCTTGTGTTGAATCCCTCCCCGCAGGATCACGAGAGCCCTCCCTCCCGGCAGGAACCTCAGATGTCGGGCCCCTCGGGTCAGGGTCAGGACGGGCAGGGGATGTGGTGTGCCCGCGGGCGTGGCTGCTTTCAGCGAGAAGGTGGTGCCGATGTCGGGTCCCGAGTAGAGAAGGAAGCGGCCATCGGGCGCCCACGCGGGATCGACCGAGTACTCGCGGACGAGCGGGGCCGGGACGCGACCGTCGAGCGGCACGCGGAAGAGGATGGGAACGCCGTGATCGATCGCCGCCGTAATGATCGATCGACCGTCGGGCGCCCATGCCGGAGCGCCCTCCAGGTCGAGCGCATCGGTCACGACCCGCGCGTTCGTGCCGTCAGCCTGCATTTCGTACAGGAGTGTCCGCCCGTGGTGGCGGGCCGAGAATGCGATCGACCGACCATCGGCGGAGATCGCGGGGCCGCCGAACACGCGCGCTCCCTCACCCCTCCACAACTCGGTGCTGGCGCCGTCCACGAGCTTCCAGATGCTCTCGCCCGTGCCGGTCGCGGAGACATACAGAAGGAAATCCGGACCCAGACGCGGGGAGAACCCCGCGCTGGTCGTCAGCGAGAGGGGGGCGGGCGCCGGCGCCCGCGTCGGGACATCGGCGATTCGCAGGCGCCAGAGGGTCCGCTTCGGGCTCGCGAGCGTGACGACCAGGCGCCGACCGTCGGCGCTGGCCGCCAGCGACGTGTACCGGTCGGGTCCGGAAGTCAGTCGGTGGGGGATGCGGCGCTCGACGTCCATGCCGTAGAGCCACGGCCCCGATCCGTCGGAATCACCGGCCAGGTACACGAGTGTCCGCCGATCCAGGAGGACCGGATGACTCACCGGTCCATTGTGCGACGTGATCCGTTGGGGAGCGCCACCGGCGGCGGCGATGCGCCAGATGTCCCACTTGTCCGGAAGGGAACCCAGGACGAAGTAGATGAAGGCCCCGTCGGGCGCCAGGAGGGGGAAGTGAGCGTGGAGACCGGCCGGCGCGGTGAAGATGGGCCGATCCCCCGATCGCCGGCCGCCGTCCGACACGAACAGCGGGTCTCCGGGGCCGGGCAGATGGTAGGCGAGTCGGGAGCCATCGCGTGACCAGTCGAACTCGGCCACGCCTTCGAGGTATGGCCGCGGCTGTCCCCCGAGCGTCGGCACCGCCCAGATGCCGATGTCGCCGCCCGAGGCGTCCTGCTTGCGGACCCAATAGGTGACGAACGCGCCGTCGGGCGAGAACCCCAGGGAGCGGACGGACGGATTGACGAGCTCCGGCGCGCTCCCGCGGGTCAATTTGTGGAACTGTCCCGACCCGATCTGCGTCACCCAGACGTCCGTCGACCCGTCCCGGTCCGATAGAAACGCCACGAGATGACCGTCGCGTGAGACCGCCGCGGCCTGCTCCACGCCCTCGAAGTCCGTGACGGTCTGAAATCGCGCCCCGGAGATCGGGTTTCGCCAGAAGGAGTCCGTCCTCCGCAGCCAGAGACCCGCGCCGATCGCCAGCGCCATACCGGCCGCCAGCAGCGACAGGACGAGCACCCGGCGGGTCGGCCGGGTCAATACCTCTGCGCGGCGTGACGGAGGGGCCTCGGGTGCCTGTGAAGGGGCGTGATCGCCGTCCGCCTGCCCTGCCGGGATGTTGCGACTGCGCGTCCACGCATCCAGCTCAGCCCGGAAGGCATAGACCGACCCCATCCTGGCATGCAGATGTCGGTGAACGGGCATGCCTTCCCGCTTCTCCCAGCGCTGGACCGTCGTCACGTCGCGGTTCAGATAAGCGGCGATCTCCTTCCACGAATCCAGTCGATCGCCCGGTGGTCCGCCGGCCGGTGGTGCGCCGGGGAATGACTCACCCATCCCGCTCTCCTCGAGGGCCCGCGATCGTCGCGCGCCCAAGCCCCGGATTGTAGCCGCGGCCCCCGCCGACTGCAAAAGCCGGCATTCCGCGGCAACCAACGGAAAGGCCGCGATCCTGCACCTTACCGTTTGACGGCACCCACCTGGACACCGGATTGTCTCCGCGCGCCACCATTCCGGTGGCGCCAAATAGAACGAGGAGGTTGACATGGGAGGACGACGGGCGTGTCTGGTGTTGTTCGGCGCCGCGATCGCGGTTGCGGCCCTGTATTACGCGGGGAGCGCCATGGCGACACCGGCTCAACTGTTCACGGGCACCACGATCGCCACGGGCCGCTTCAGTGCCTTCGATGTGTTCAACAAGTTCATGCCGCCGGACCACCAGGAGACGAAGGGACATGACGAGATCTGGCTGTCATGGCAGAAGACGAAGGGGTCGTCAGACCTGTACGTGCAGGACAACGTCTGGCAGCCGGGAGGCAGCACCGGCTGGCACTCGCACCCCGGTCACAGCCTGATCATCGTCACGGAGGGAACGGTGACGGCCTATGAGGGCGACGATCCCGACTGCAAGCCCAGCGTCTACACTCGGGGGATGGGATTTGTCGATCCCGGTGGCGACCACGTGCACATCATCCGGAACGAAGGCGACGTCGTGGCGAAAACCGTCGCCGTCCAGATCATCCCCGCGGGTCAACCGCGGCGGATCGACGCCCCGGACCCGGGGAACTGCCACTTCTGACGGGCACGGACGGATTCAAAGGCGCCGCGATGAAACCCTGGGCGCGCAGCGGACGTGCGCGCCCAGGGGCTCGGGGCCTGTCCAGGGGATACTCCCTGCCTCACCATAGGCCATTGAAAGCCTACGTCCAGGGAGGTTCCTGTGCCTATCCTCCGAGTCTTCCCCCTGCTTGCTGAAGCAACGGTTGCCAAGTACATGACCGGACGGGGCAGGAGGCCTCCGTCACAGACCTGGCGCACCTTTCTTCGAAATCACCTGTGCACCATGGCCGCTTGCGATTTCTTCCGGAGGCGCATCCTTCACTTCAACGTCACCGCTCATCCCACCTCAGCCTGGACCGCACAGCCGATCCGGGAAGCCTTCCCCGGAGACGGCACTGGGCCTCGCTACTTGTTGCGGGACCGCGACGGTGCCTACGGTGACGAGCTCCAGCGGGTCGTCCGAGGTATGGGTATCCGGGAGATCCTCACCGCGCCCCAGTCCCCCTGGCAAAACCCCTACGCCAAGAAGGAGTTCGTTCTTTGCTACAACGAGTCCCGGCCGCATCTCGGTCTGGACGGGAACTCGCCCGCACCGAGATACGTCGAACCGCCAGGCAGAGGACCTGTCGTCGCCGTGCCAGTTCTGGGTGGGCTCCACCACTGCTATCGTCGGCCCGAATGCGTCGCCTGAGATGAACGCCGCGACTGCGATCCCAGCCTGCCGCGTTCCCCACTCTCGAGAAATAGGCCCGGCAGGAAGGCTGTCGGTGAAAAACCTCGCCGGATGGACCTTTCAGGAACGACAGGAGACGAAAAGGCGGGCCCCTGTCAACCCGGGGCCCGCCGTTTCGAGAAGGATGAGTTCTGGCTCCCCGCGCGATCGAAACGTTCCAACTCAAGAACGGTTCGAACCAGGGGTGCAGGTGCATGCACGCGTAGATCAACGTTCGAACTCTGCTTGGTTCGAACCTTTGGTGCACGTGGGGGCCCAGGTGATCAAGGTTCGCACTGAGGCCAGAATAGAACTGCGGCTCCGCCAGGGGGGACACATGGTCCGTCCCGAGATTGACTCGCGAGCGGGAGTCTCCTAACATCATCTTTCCCCCCGCGGGAGGCTCGAGCGTGTCGGATCCAGGGCGGCGACTCAGTCTTCATTGGCTCAAGGAGGCGCTGCACACCCTTGCCTTTCTCGGGCTCCTGGCCGCAAGCCTGGAGGCCGCGAACCTCGGGGACGTGGCCCTCGCGGCCCCGGAACCAGTTCCCTACAAACTCCCCTCGAACCTGCTGGCGTACTTCAAGTCCAGATACGAGATGCCCGAGGACATGATCGTCTCCACGCTGAAGGAGACCCCCGATGGCCCGCAGGGCAGCATCAACGTGTTAGGTAGACTGAATGCCGCGCCGCCGGCTGGGGCCACGCGCGAAGAGCGCGTCCGCTCGGCGACGCGCGCCTTCCTGGAGCGCGAGGCAGCCGTCCTCGATATTGCCGATCTCTCCGAGATCAGAGAGTTGAGCCTCAAGTTCGAAGACGATGTTCCGCAGGAGTGGCTTCGCGGGAGTTCCATCATCCATTACCAGAGATATATCGGCGGCATTCTGCTCTCGCAGAATATTTACAGGTTCAACCTCGACCCGGCAGGTATCATCAAGAACTTTCAGGCGACGCTCGTTCCCGTCTCAGCCGATCTCTACGCGGCGGTGAAGCGCGAGAAGATCACGGAACAAGAAGCCCGAGCGATCGTCGACCGTGATCTCGCCGAACTCGCGATTCAGAAGGCGGGCCTTGTGATCGACGAGTCGACCCTCGCCGCGAACTGGAAAGCCCCCCATGTGCTGTGGGATGTGAGAGGAACCTACGAAGCCGAGCACGACAAGGTCACCTGGTACTACGGGATCGATGCTCTCTCCGGGAAGATCGTTCGCCGCAGTTGCGCCACCGGGCGCGAGTATTTGGGGGCCCCGAGCGGCGACATCGCGAGCCCCTGCGACGTAATCCCTCCCATTCCCTAGAAGTTGCCATGGCTCGGAGAGACAGAGAGCTCAAGTGCAGCCGGTCAGTCTACGCTCCGTCGGTCACGGGGTTCTCCCATTGCCATGATTGCGTCCCGCTCGGCGGAATAAGCCGACATCTGTCGTAGCCCGGTCGGGTCTCCCGGCGGGGATGAAAAGCGGGCCCACCTAACCAGCAGCCCGCTGTCTTGAAGAGAATGAGTTCTGGCTCCCCAAGCGACAGTCAGTTCGAACCGCGAGGACGGGCGGGGGAGACTGGCCTGCTACCAACTCACGGTGTAATCACCCAGGGTCGCTCCCACTCGGTCAGCCGGCGGCGACGCGCGATCAAGGGCAGGCAGAGCCGCTGCAGTTCGAGGACGATTCGGATCTTCTCGCGGAGATTCGCCTTTTCCCGCTGCCGGCGCAGGACCGCCTTGCCCTCGCGGAGGGCATCCAGGAGTTCTGGACTTGCCCGTGACCGCCTTCTCGGTGGGGAGGACATGTCTCAGGGCTCCAGGCCAAACCTCTTGAGCAGGTCGCCGAGCGCGGCTCGATCGAGCGCGCTGGATTCCATGAGCGCCGCGGCACGCTCCCGTCGTTTCAGCGTCCGCGCGCCCGGCTCCAGGTAGAGGGCCACGAGATATTCCGGCCTGACGACGCGCACGGGCACACCCTCGTAATCGACGGTCGCGGCCCGGTCGATCGCCTCCTCGGCAAGACTGTTGTGGGCCGGAAGGAACTGGACAGGCACTCCTTCGATCATCACATGCTCCGCCTGGGCCGTGTAGCCGCGCCCCGCCGCCCAATCATAGAGCGGCGCGAGGCTCACGATCGTCGCCTCGTCTCCGGGGAGAAACACGAGGACATCCAGATCGAAGGTTGGAATGGGCTCTGCCCAGAAAATCATCGCCATGGCCCCTGCCACAGCGTAGTCCTCCACGACACCGGAACCCTTCATGTCGTTGAGGACGCGCAGAGCATCAGCGAACGACGGCATTTGCCTATGCTACCCGATTACGACGCCTGAGATGAGTCCCTCGCGCCGGGCTCAGGCCGCATAGAGGACGCGGGCCTCCGCGAGGACTTCGGACCTCAGAGTCGGCTTGAGCCCGCCCTTCGGGACGAGGTCCACGCCGCGGCCGAGCAGATCGCTCAACTCCGTCTGCAGATCGACGAGCGTGAAGAGAGTGACGAGCGCCCCCTCCTCGAACACCACGAGCAGGTCGACATCGCTTCCGGGCCGCAGGCTGCCCCGGGCCGCCGAACCGAACAGGGATAACTCAGTCACCTGGTAACGGGCGCACAGCCTGGCCAGGCATCGCGGTCAACTTTGAGTATCGTTTGCGCGTCCATGCATCGTTCCCCAGGGCGTACCATCGAATCTCCCCACATCCACACCCAGTTTGGCACAAGAGGGAGCCCGGCGTCACGTTCCCGCCAAGGGCAAGGTGCTAGCCTATCCCGATCCAGAACATTGCCGACGGGAGCGCGGAGGGCCCCATGGTCGCGACGAGGCGGGACAGTATGCTTTCTTTGCCGGGCGGCTGGCCGCGCCGGGTTCGCTCCGCCCTCTTGCACGCCATCTCCCTGGCCCATGCATCCATGACCGCCACTCACGGCTGGGCCGCCAACAGCTGGGACTCCCGCGTCCGCTTGAAAGAGGAGAATGGTCGTCTCCAGCAGGAGATCGGTCTCTTACGCCAGGCGCTCTGCATCAAAGATTCGCGCATGGGGAGCATCCCCGCCCAGCGCCGGCCCCACTACCCGCCCACCGAACGACTGGCCATCCTCGAACTTCGCGCAGCGCGTGGTTGGTCGCTGGCCCAAACGGCTTCGCGCCTCCTCGTCACCCCGGCGACTGTTGCCGCCTGGATGGGTCGCCTCGATGAAGCAGGGCCCGACGCGCTGGTGCAAATCGCTCAGCCCGTGAACAGATTCCCCGAGTTCGTCGGCTACCTCGTCCGCCGGTTAAAGGTTCTTTGCCCCACGATGGGGAGGGTCAGGATCGCCCGGGTTCTCGCACGTGCAGGTCTGCACCTCGGGCCGACGACGGTGCGCCGCATGTTGAGCGCGCAGCGACCGTCGAAACCCCGCCGAGCCCCGGAGGCGGCTACCCGCATCATCACCGCCCGGAAGCCGAATCACCTCTGGCATGTCGATCTGACGACCATTCCAACCGCGCTCGGTTTCTGGACCGCGTGGGTTCCCTTCGCCCTGCCCCAGGTCTGGCCCTTCTGCTGGTGGATGAGCGTCGCCATGGACCACAGTTCGCGGCGCGTCATGGGCTTCGCGGTCTGCCGTCAAGTAGATCTCATATGGCGGTCATTGGACAATTTCAAAGAATCGCTATATTATATCTAACGCCATCGAACCGAGGCGCTGGAGTGATGCAATGAGTCGACCCCGAGACGCTGCACGACCCAGGCGAGCCGTCTACACCTCCCCGGGGACAGAACTCGTTCGAAGGCTGGCTGAGAGGGGAGAACGCATCTTCACCGTCAAGGAAGCGGGCCAGATCGCTTCCAAGGTGGGTCTCTCGGCCGGCTACCTTCATGAGGGGCTGCACCACCTGGCGCGATCAGGTTGGATCGTCAGACTACGCAAGGGCCTCTACGCTCTCGCCGGTTCTGTCCCGGGCGCATCGTCCGTCCACGAGTTCGAGATCGCGATGGCCCTTGTCAAGCCCGCCGGCATCAGCCACTGGTCCGCGCTCAGTCATCACGGGTTGACCGAGCAGGTCCCTCGGAAGGTGTTCGTACTCACGACGGCTCGGTCGGTGCCACGGGCACGCGGCGCAAGGCATGATCGGTCTCACAGCGGGTATCCGGTTGCAGGGACGCGCTACGTGTTCATCCAGACCAAGCCCAACCGATTCTTCGGAATCGACGAGGTGTGGGTTGGCGAAGCACGCATCAAGATGACAGATCCCGAACGGACCCTCCTCGACGGTCTGAGCGCCCCTCAGTACTGCGGCGGCCTGCCGGAAGTTCTGCACGCCTTCACGGTTCGCGGCCCCAAGCTCGAGTTGAAGCGCATCATCGGCTACGCCCTCAAGCTCGATGCTGCGACCGCGAAGAGGCTAGGATGGATTCTGGAACACCAGATGCGGATCGACGCCGCCCAGCTTGAACCTCTTCAAGCAGTCCCAATCAAAGGTTACCGGACCTTGGATCCGACCGGTCCACGCCACGGCGCGTGCGATCGGAGATGGATGATCCAGGTGAACGCGCCGGGAGCATCGAAGCGATGAAGCCGCTGCGGCCGCGCCTGGAGGAGGCGCGTAAGCGGCTGGGACTTCCCTGGGAGGTTCTCGAGAGAGACTACCTGCTCTCCTGGGTCCTTGCAGGCATCACGCAAGTCGAAATCCTGCGGAACTCGCTGGTTTTCAAAGGCGGTACTGCTCTCAAGAAGTGCTACTTCGGCGACTATCGATTCTCGGAGGATCTGGATTTCACGGGTGTGAGGTCCACCCCGACCGGCACGGCAATGGAATCAGCTGTGAGAGAAGCGTGCGAGAGCGCCGTAAAGCTTCTCGATCCCTATGCGCCCGTGGAGATCATCTCTGAACGACACACGGAGCGAGATCCCCATCCCGGATCTCAGGAAGCCTTCGACATCCGCGCGCGCTTTCCTTGGCACCGGGAGCCCCATACCCGCGTCATGATCGAAGTCGCCTTGGACGAGAAGTTACTAAGACCCCCATCAATGCGGCCAATCCTGCACGACTATGGAGAGCCAATCAACTCGGAGATCGCCACCTATTCGCTGGAGGAGATAGTGGCGGAGAAACTCCGGGCCATCCTTCAGCACGCCAGAGCGCTCGAGAACCGGGGCTGGGTACGGTCAAGAGCACGAGACTACTACGACCTATGGAAGATCCTTGGAGCGTCGCCGACTCGCTTGGATGTATCGAACTTCGAGGCGCTCCTGCGAGAAAAGTGCGCCACCCGAAATGTCGCTTTCTCTGGGCCGGATTCCTTCTTCCCCGAAGCGATGCTGGCCCACGTCGAGAAGACCTGGGCGCAATGGCTTGGGCCCCTCGTACCGGACCTACCTTCGTACGAACGCGTGATCGCCGATCTGCGTCCGCTGATCGAGAGACTGCTGTCGAACGAGAATAGCAGCTCACTGTAGTCCGGGATCGCTTGAAGACCACTGGCAGGCGTCGACAAGAAAAAATCCAACGTCCGACTGCCGGTTAACAGCAGTTCGAACGTTGGATCAGATGAATTCTGGCTCCCCACGTGATCGAAATGTTCGAGCCCGGCTTGGTTCGAACCATGGAGCGCGTGAGTGTTCACGTGGATCGGAGGCTCGACCTCATCCCAGCCAGAACCACTGCCGATCAATCCGGCGGAAGCCCGACGCGCCGCATCAGATCCTTGAACCGCGGGTCGGAGCGCAGGGGGTCGAGCAGGGGACTGACCTTGATCCAGACAAGCGCGTAGGCGCGCTGGTCGTATGCCTTCTCCAGCCACTCAAAGGCCCGATCCATCTCGCCGAGCGCCGCGTACACGACTGCCACATCGACAGGAACGTCCTCCTGACGATTCGTTGGCTGTTTGAGACTTTCGAGAACCCTCAGCGCCTCGGTTCGTCTCCCGGCAACCGCGTGGACCAGGGCGAGCAGAGCCACATAGTCGGCCTGATTCCCGGAGAGATCGATGGCCGCTTGAATCTCGACGAGCGCCTTCTCGTGCATGCCCGCGTACAGATAGGTCTGGCCGAGATCCCTATGCGTCACCGCGTGGTTGGGGTTGATCAGAAGCGCCTTCCGGTATTCCTGGATCGCGAGATCGTACTGGCGGCCGTTGAACAGGGGATCGCCCACTGCCCCGACGACCGCGGGGGAGAGCGGGTCGAGCTCCGCGGCACGATCGATTTCGGCGCGGGCCTCGGTGAACCGCCCCAGGTAGATCAACATCTCGCCATACCAGTGGCGCGTGTGGGCATCATTGGGGTTCAGCTCGATCGCCCGCCGGTGTTCCCTTTCGGCACCTGGCCAATCCCACTCGTCCTCCAGGACGGCTGCCATCGCAGCGTGGGCTGCAGCGAGCGTCTCGTCGATTTCAAGGGCCCTCGCGGCCAGTGACTTCGCCTTGCGATTCGCTTCGACAGTGGGGAGGGCGCCATACACAGAAAGCAGCACGTAGGAGTTGGCCTCGGCGGCATACGACCGGGCATCGTTGGGATTCCCCTGGATCGCCTGCTCGAAATACTCCACGCTCTTCTCCGCCCCCGCCACCGTTCGTTGTTCCTGAAAGTGTCGACCCATCAGGTAGGCCTGATAGGCTTCGGGGTCGACCTGGTGCGCGTCTGCGAGCCGCGCCTTTTCCTCCGGTAACACCTTGACCCTGATCTCGCCGGCGATGGCCTGCGCGACTTCGCTCTGCAGCGTCAGGACGTCGCGCAGATCGCGCTCGTACGACTCGGCCCACAGATGTCGGTTGGTCGCCGCGTCGATCAACTGGGCCGTCACACGTACGCGTCCCCCCGCCAGCCGCACCGACCCCTCGACGACCGCGTCCACGCCCAGAGCGTGGGCGATCTCCGGTATCGGCCGGGTCGTCCCCTTGTAGCGCATCACCGACGTGCGCGAGGTCACCCTCAGTGCGCCGATTTTCGCAAGGCTGGTGATCAGCTCTTCGGTGATGCCGTCGGCGAAATACTCCTGCTCCGGGTTGCCGGAAAGATTCGCCAGGGGGAGCACAGCGAGGGACCTGGTGTGAGTCGGCATGAAACGGCCGAGCAGCCGTTCCTTCAGACCGCCCACGTTGAACAGAAGAAGCACCGCCGCCAGGGCCAGGAAGGCTCCCGCCACCGCGGGCAGCCACCAGCGAACCACCACAGGGGCCCTGCGCGGGGCAGCCCTCAAGGGTGCGGACCCGCCGAGCCGCTCCAGGTCGACCCGCAGCTCCGTGGCCGACTGGTAGCGTCGCTTCGGATCTCGGTCGAGCGCCTTCAGGATGATCCCGTCGAGGGCGGGGGCTATCGCCTTGTCGATCGCGCTGGGTGCAGGGGGCGCCTCGTGCAAAATGGCATAGATGAGCCGCGGCGCGCTCTCTTGAAGAAATGGCCGTCGACGGGTGGCCATCTCGAAGAGCACGGCCCCGGCCGCGTAGATGTCACTCCTGAAGTCGACCTTTTCCCCGCGGATCTGCTCGGGCGCCATATAGGGCAGCGTCCCCACCACCGCGCCGCTCTGGCTCATCGTCTCGAGCTTCGAGGGCTCACCCGTGGGCCGCGGCAGCATCGCCAGGCCGAAGTCGAGAACCTTCGCCTGCTCCCTGGGCGTCACCATGATGTTCCCGGGCTTCAGGTCGCGGTGCGTCACGCCTCGAGCGTGCGCCTCCTCGAGAGCTGAGGCGATCTGTGCGCCCAGCGTAGCCACCTGCTTCCCGGCAAGCGGGCCGTTCGCCAGGATCTGAGTCAGCGTCTGCCCGGGGATGTACTCCATCACCAGGAAATCCACTCCAGCATGCGAATCGAAATCGTGAACCGTCTCGATGTTCGGGTGGTTGAGCCTGGAGAGCGCCAGCGCTTCCTTTCGGAAGCGCTTTCGCGCCGCGTCATCTGAAAGCAAGCCCGGGGGCAGGACCTTCAGCGCGACATCCCGCTCGAGGCGTTCGTCATGCGCCCGGTACACGACCCCCATCCCCCCGGCGCCGACCTTCTCGAGGATGCGGTAGTGAGAGAGCGTTCTGCCCTCCATCGAGCCGGGGCCCCCTTCGAGGAGCTGTCCTGGCGCAGACTCCGGGGCGAGGTGCCGTTGCGCCCCGACGGCGTGCAGAATCCGCATCTGCGCCAGCCGGGACGCCAGGTCAGGACGAGCGGCCGCCTCTCCCTCCCAGTCGACGTGGCTTCCATCGGCGACGGCCCTGGCGAGACGCTGCAGCGGGTCATCGCCGGTCATGTTCGGCCATCAACTCCGACAGGCGGGACGTGGCCCGCGCCACCAGCATCCTGGCCGCATCGTCGGAAGGGCCGCCCATCGCCTCCGCCACTTGACGGTAGGTGAAGCCCATTTCGACCCGCAGCACGAAAGCCTGGCGCTGCTCCTCCGTCAGCATCGAGAGGGCTGCCTCGTAGCGCTCGATCGCCTGGGCGCCGATCACCTCCTCCAGCGGCGAGCGGTGCCGATCGCGCAGATCGACGGGCAGTTCCTCCTGGTCTGGCACGGCCTCCACGCGTCGAGCCGCCCCGCGGATCTCGTTCAACAGGATTGTCCGCAGGTAGGCCAGAAAGGCGCCTTCCCGTCTTGGTTCGAAGCGGTCCACGCCATCCAGGGCATGGATCAAGGTGAGCTGGACGAGGTCCTCGGTGTCGGCCAGGTGGCGGGCTCGTGGTGGGAGACGTCCATGTGCCCAGCGTCGCAGCAGGGTCATGTAGCGGACGACGAGTCGCGTGCGGGCCCCCTCGTCGCCCTCCCGCACCTTCGCCAGGAGCGAAGCGGTGGTCTCAAGGTCGGCCACGAATCCTCCGAATGAGTGGGCTCGCGCGACGGGCGTTGCGAAGACTATCCCCTGTGTCTGGAGAACTTGTCAAGGATCCCGGCATTCTGTGGGCCTGATCGTTCGGTTTCCGTTCGCAGGGGCATTTATGCAGGCGTGCGACTCACCACACACAAGGAGGAACCGATGCGTCGACTCACCGGGATCGCTGCAATCGTCTTCATGGTGTTTCTGTCGGGTGTCACGCCCACGCCTGCCATCACCTTTGGCCAGCCCGACGGGGGCGGCCACCCCGGCGTCGGGTCCCTGATGGTCGATGCGCCCGCGGGCGTCTTCGGCCCGGATGCCGCGCTTCTGCAGGGATGCTCGGGAACCCTGATCCATCCGCGGCTGTTCCTCACAGCGGGTCACTGCACCAAGTTCATGGAGGAATATTCCGACCTCCTTCCGATCGGGGTCTGGTCCATCACCTTCAGCCCCGACAACGCCTTTGACAGGTCCACCCTCCTGCCGGTGGCCGGTGTCGTCACCCATCCCGCCTTCAAACGCATTCCCGCATCGGGCTCGGCGACTCCGATTCACGACGTTGGCGTCGTCATCCTGGCCCAGCCAGCGCTCGGCCGGCCCTCGATCCCGCTTCCATCGGAGGGCTTCCTCGACGCGCTCAAAGCCGGGAATCGTCTGGTGCCGGGCCCCGATGGGACGAAGTTCATCGTGGTCGGATACGGGACGACCCTGTCATGGCCGCCGCCCACATCGATCTCCTCGGACGGGGTCCGGCGAGTCGCCCAGGAGGAGTACCGGGCTCTCAACCGCTCGTATCTGACCGCTTCGCAGAACCCGGCCACCGGCGACGGCGGGACAGGAATCGGAGATTCCGGGGGACCCATTTTCTGGAGGGCGGCCGACGGCACGGAGATTATGACAAGCATCACGAGCAGGGGCGATAGTGCGCTGGTGGGGATGTCGGTGAATTTCAGAATCGACACGGAAGACGCACTCGGCTTCCTGTCGAGCGTGATGGAGAGCATGCAAAACTGAGGCGGGGATGCTCTCGAAGCGAGACTGGCCTCCGAGCTGCCATCGTGGACGCCATCCAGAGGCGCGCAAGGAGCGGTCATGATTCTGTCACGGCGATGTCGTCGGCATCCGGTCGGCCGCTCGAGCGGTTACGGGGCGGATCGAGGGCCGCCTCCCCGGCCTCCTCGACCTGAAATCGGCCGATTGAAAGTCGCATGCACGTTGAACACATCAACCCAATAGGAGATGAAAAATGAGAGGGATATCAACGACATCGATCCTTGTCGGGATGGTCGCGCTGCTTCTGGCGGGATCGCCTGCCTGGTCGGACGCACTGACCAGCACGGTCACGGATCCGGTGGGAGATTCGGGCGGTTTCGCAGCGTGCGAAGGCGTCGGTTGTCAGGCGTACCAGGACATCGTCCAGGCACAGATCGCCAAGCGAGGGGGATTGTTCGTACTGGGCATGACCGTGGCGGAACCGATCCCCGACAGCCCGTCGCTCTCGCCGGGAGTCAAGCAGATCACCTGGGCGTGGTATCTCGACACGAACCCGGAGACATTCCCGGTAGGCTATCCCTTCCCCTTCGGACAGACATTTACCGCCAGCGCCGAGTTCATCGTGTGGATCGTCTGGGATGGCAGGCAGTTCGCCGGCCAGTTGATCGACCGCAGACCTTTGCTCACGGGAGGAGGAGCGGTCCTCAGCTCCGTCCCCTTCAAGCTCGAGGGCACGGAACTCACAGCGGTCGTCGATGAGTCGCTCATCACCGATCCGTCGAGTTTCAGTTGGTTCAGTTTCACGGGCCTCTACAACGCGGTGACCGAGCCAGGGAACTACGGCTACTTCTTTGTCGATCGTACCCCGGACGCTCCGTGGCCCATGTGACGGGCTTGAAGCGGCCCGACTGCGCACCGCCGCGATCCAGGCGCGACGTGTCGTTACGCCGTCCCCAAAGTCGGGGCCGATCGATCGGCCACAGTGATGCGTAGGGAGGAGTCTCTCGAGTAGACGCCGGCGTCCGAACTGCCGATCACCGTCGCGGTTCGGACGCCGGTTCGAGAAGAATGAGTTCTGGCTCCCCACGTGATCGAAACGTTCGTACTCCGGAGTGACTCGAACCAGGGGTGCACGTGCATGCACGCGTAGATCAATGTTCGAACTCGGCTTGGTTCGAACCAAGGAGTAGGTGAGTGCACACGTAGGTAAACG
Source organism: Acidobacteriota bacterium (assembly GCA_018606725.1). GTDB lineage: Bacteria > Acidobacteriota > Polarisedimenticolia > Gp22-AA2 > Gp22-AA2 > JAGYID01. Next base: position 9,189 of record JAGYID010000045.1, on the reverse strand, counting down.
TTCGAACTCGGCTTGACTTTGACCTCGGAGCGGGTGGGCCCACGGGTGGTGAAATTGTTCGAACTCCCTGGTAGCGGGGGCAGGGAGGTGCTCATCGCGAGCCCACCTCCCCTTCAAGGCGCCTTCCACACCACTTCATTCTTGGCCCCTCCTTTAATGACTACCCCCGGGGAAGAGGCGCCGGATAGCTGGACCGTTTCGCGGCCAGCTTTGTCGAACAAGGTCAAGGTTGAGGGCCCGAAGGAGTAAGTGAAGGTCGTGATTGGTATGCCGACGGTGCCTGACGTTGATGCATTTGTCGGGATGATCGGCGGCGGTGAGTGGAGAGAGAGCGCCCCGAGAACCGCGCTCAACCTGCTATCTTCGTCAACGATTTCAAGACTGGGCGAATCGGCCCTGATGCCCCATTTTCCGTCGGGCATTTCCTTCTCCATCCAACTGCCGTTCCCCGTCTGGAGGGAAATGCTACTCTTGGTTGACTTCCCCCTTAGCGTCAGCCGACAAGTCCCGTCCGCCTGATACCCCAACGAGATTCCAGGCCTGCTACCCTCATCCAAGAATTCTAGCCGCGGCCTTTCAGCGTTGTCGAGCTCCAGGATGGAGAGGAAGCGGCCATCTGCACCATAGAATCTTAGCCCTGGTCTTCCGTCAGAGGTCAGCGCCAGTTCGGCACGTGGCTTTCCCTGCAATCCCATGAGCACAAACGACTCGCCGACAACTACGCGCTTCTGTGAGGATGTCTGCCCAATCAGAAATAGAGATGCCAGCCCAACCAGGAGAACGACGGCACCCGCACGCATGCGCCGGTTCTCTTGTTCCAGACGATTCAACCTTTCGTTCAGGGTAGCAGTTGTATCCATGTGGCTCTTCCTCCCTCAGCGGAAAACCGAATCTTGCGCAACTTCGTACTTCTTCGATGAAGCCGAGTGTCGTGCGACGTGAAGTAAGGTGGGGCCGTTGCCCATTCTGCTGTTTCAAGTACGTCGAGTGTTCCACGGTTGTTGATGCGGTACGGAGCGGGGATCGGGAACCACCCAACTGTGGTTCTGTGCTGGATGCCACGATCTGGACGAACCCAACCACCTCGCCCACGAAGATGGTTGCGACGAGCCGGCTATAATTGTCAGCCGTTTCATGGGGCCTTGGGCACCCCGCCAGCCCCCGGCGCTTTGCGCTTCAGATTCAGTGCCTTGTCAACAGTTGCCTTGAGAGCGCTCACGGCGACGCGATCGGCAATGGCGATTGACCCAGATCCGCTGGAGGCTTCGGGGGTCATCGCTCGAAAGCGGGCAGCCGCTGCGGGCGAAAGGAGATCTGGATTGCTGATGAGGAGGCTGACGAACCGCTCCTGACCCTTCTCGCCTTCTTGAACCCGAATAACTCCGTGGGTAACGGAATAAATGATGAAGGCTTCTCCTCCTGCGAAAGGATTTAGGAAGAGAAGGACTTCACTGCCGACTGGAGGCAGCTGGGGTTCGAGGCCATAGTCCACGGCTTGGATTCTTGGGCCTTGCAGTCCCAGCCCATCTGTCACAAATTCTCCGCCGAGGGTCAGAACTTCAATCTCCGGGGTGGGACCGGCGCCCTTTAGATACTTTTCTACCTGCACGACGTTACGGCGGTAGACGTGGCGGGTGGCGCGATCGCAGATGGCCAACTCCGGAATCTTGGTAACCCGTCCCAGCACGATCACCGCGGCCTGCGTCGTCACCTCCTCGAAGGTCATCTGCGTTGTTACCAGCGATGCTGAAATCCCGCTGGAATTGACGATGTACAGCAGGGCGAGGGCAGGCACCCATACAAACAATCGATGAAGCGACATCATCATGGCATCTTCTCGTCTTGCGGTTTCGTGGTGCTCGGGCCTTGCAGCCTCCCCGAACCATAGATTGTAACAGTCACGGTTCACGATTGCCGAGCGTGAGATTCGCGCTGCGATGGTTCGGGTCGCACGTCGCTCCGAATCGCTACACTCAAGCGCACTGGTCGGGAGTGAATTCTGGAATTGCGTCTGGGGTGAGCACGGAATTCTAGCTAGGTGCGTCCACGCCAGCCTAGACTGCCCACCGCTTCTTGGGTTGGCTCAGAAGGACTGGCTCCTCGGAGCGGGTAGGGAAGTATGTCATGGTCGAGGTTCTTCCCAGGGATCGATTCCCAGTAGGTCGAGCAGACGAGACACGGTCTCGTAAGCATCCCGGATCCTGATGGCGCGGTCTCCCGCGTCGGTGATCTCCAGGAAGTCGGCGACCCACTTGGGTCCCACGTGATCGACGGTCTGGAACTTGGAACGAATCTTCCGAAGTCCCTCCATGACCAATCGCTCGCCCAGATACGGGCGGAATGCTTCAGCGAGGGATCTAACATCGCCTTGACCGTTCCGTACGGCGTAGTAGATATCGAATGCGTCCTTCTCCTTGATCCTGTCGTGCATGGCCATGCCCTTCATAACAAGCCATGGCACCAAGGCTGCCACCCGAACAACTACTCGGTCCCGACCACCACCGGGCAACTCGCCTTCGATCGTCACCTCTACATGATTCGAGAACACAAGATCGCAACCGCGGGCTTTTCGGGCTCGGACATCCTGCACGGATTGAGTTCGATGCTTCGGGCCAGTGCCTCCATACTCGCCGGCTAGAAGATCGACCTGCACTTCGACGGACGTTGCGCCACTGAGGTTGACTGTCCGGGAGAAAATAAAGGGCTGGCCCTTGGCAGGCCTGTACCCTCTTGCCGTCAAGGTTCTCAGGATCGTCTGGTAGGTCTCCTCCTTGATGTTCGTGAAATCGAGCGCCAAATCGATATCCAGTGTTCCGGGGTGCGGCTCGGCGGCATCTGGGATCAGGAGCACCGGTACCCAGCCTCCAACGATCACAACTTGGTCCTTGAATTCCCCCAGCATGTGCACGAGCTCAACGAGGACCGATTTGCATGCGGCCACGGCCTCGGTTGTGTAGTCCCTGCGGCTCACCATTTTGATCTGAGCCTCTGTTCCAACAGGAAGGTCGCGGCTTCTTCGCCTCGCGCTTTTGAGCCTACGAGGTCCAGGTAGAGTTGAACGTCGCTGGCGACAGATTCCTCGTTAATCTCCCGCACCCCGTAGAAGACTCCGTCGTCGTACGGCCTGAGAAGCGTGAAGTTGGAACCACTAGAGACCTGCTTCCACTCGAGCTTCTTCGCGATCTCTGAGGGGTCTCCTGTGACGTAGGCGGACCCTTTCAGATAGCGAGCGAACGGAGCGACACGCGCGGCTCCTGAGAACATGGTGAAGGCGTACCTGGCGCCGGCCTTTCGACAGTATCCGGCGAGTGCGGCTTCCATATGGGCGGGCTCCCCCTGGGAGTAGTATTCGAATGCGTCATTCTTCGAAAAGGAGTAGTTGGCTCCCCACTGCCGAAGAAGCTCTTCCGGCTTTGCTAGGACTAGACCCTCGTTCCCTTCTACGACGAACTCGAAATCAAGCAGTCGTTGCTTCACCTTGAAGGCGAGACCAAGACTAACTCCTGATTTCTTAGCCAGCGCCTGCAGCGTCGAAGGCTGCTTCGGCTCTTCCAACAGTGCTCTAAGGAGTCGCCCCGCCTTGGGAGCATAGAGACTGCGAAGCGGGCGACGCTCCTCTGGCGGCTTGGGAATCCCTTGTCTCTCTATGAAGAGGTTCGCGAAGGTGAGTCCGCAGTTGCCCGCCAGGTCCAGGTAGCCGATCCCTTCGTTCCTGCAGATCTTGCCTGCCTCGGCGCCGATGTAGGGTGCTGAGACGATCCCATAGGTTCTGCGCTTCTCCGAAAGCAGGGAACGGAGCTGCTGGACAGCGCTACGGACGTATCGCGGCTCCCCGCTACTCTTGACCTCGACTAAGAGGCGCCATGGTTCCCCCTTGGCAAGGACTTCAGCGGAAAGGTCGACCTGTCTGCCTTCCGGTGTCCGGACTGCTCTCTCCCACCGCTTGAGGCGGACGAAGGGCACCTCCTCGAAGAGTCGCTGAAGGCGTTCCTTGACCTGCTTTTCGAGCTGCTGTTCTCTCATGGTCGCGCTTTCTCTATATGATTCTCTTTCACCGTACGGTGAAAGTCAATATTATGGTGAAAAACAGGTCAACCCCGACTTCGCCCGAGCGGGGCGACGCCGGCGTGGCTTCTGCCTCCCCGTCATTTGATCAAGCAAGTTCTCTTTTAACAATGACTTAGAGGGTACAGTCTGAGCGCAGAAGTCTGGGGAACGAGAAGACAGCGCCGGTCCTGCTATACCTGTCGCGAAACACGTGCCGGTACAGATGAGCCAGGTGCTTCTGCCGCGGCATGCTCGGAGGACCACCACGCGACCTGAATGCTCGAAGTTGCTGACGATCTTCGAGACGCAGCGGGCGGGGAGAAGCGTGGAAAAAAACCGGCGTTCGAACACCGCGGTTAACAGCAGTTCGAACGCCGGATCAGATGAGTACTGGCTCCCCACGTGATCGGAACGTTCGAACTCCCGAGTGACTCGAACCAGGGGCGCACGTGCATGCACACGCAGATCAACGTTCGAACTCGGGTTGGTTCGAACCTAGGTGGACGTGGGGGCCCAGATGATCCAAGGTTCGAACCGGGGGTGACGTGTAAGGCCGATCCAACTAATCATGCTACCCCGATCGGCCCAGGTCCCTAGACCTGTCGGTGTCGTGGCATGGGAGCTTGCGGCAGCACGCGGCGTTCGTGGCGAGGCGTGAGAGAATGACACGCCATGGATGAAGCTCACTTCCAGCTGATCAAGGCCGCAGCCCTCATCCTCTCGTTCGCGCTGGTCTTCGTCGCGCAGACGTTGACGCCGTACCGCCGGGCCGCGCGCCTGGTCACGAGGAGCTGGCGTCAGAACGTGCCGCTTTCGGTTCTCAATACCATCGTCATGAGTCTCGTGTGCGGAGCCTGCATGTGCACCGCCGCCCGGTACTCGGTGAGCCGGGGCCTGGGGCTCTTCCCCCGCTTCGGCGCCCCGCCATGGGTCGCCACCGCCGGGACGATCCTCGCCCTGGATCTCGTCCTGTGGGGGTGGCACCTCGCGAACCACCGGCTGGCCTGGTTGTGGCGTTTCCACCGGGTGCACCACTCCGATGTCGACTTCGACATCACGACCAGCCTCCGCTTCCACACGGGCGAGCTGCTGCTGTCGCTGCCGCTCAGGCTTGCCACGGTCTTCCTGCTCGGCGCACCCCTGGCCGGCATCCTGGTCTTCGAAATCGTCTTCGGTCTCTTCAATATGTTCGTCCACGGCAACATCCGCATGCCTTCCCTCGTGGAATCACGCCTGTCCGCCGTGTTCATCCTCCCTGCCGTTCACCGTCTGCACCATTCAGTACGTCCGGACCAGCACGGACGAAACTTCGGCACCGTCCTTTCCGTCTGGGATCGATGGTTTGGCACGTGGACCCCGGGGCGCTCGACCGAGCTCGTGACGACGGGGCTGCCGGACCTCATCGGGCAGGACAGGCTGCCCCTCTGGCGCTGTCTATCTCTGCCATTCGAGCGACAGGCCACCGGACCCGCGAGCGAATAGACGAGTTCTGGCTCTCCACGTGATCGCAGGGTTCGAACTCCAGATCGGTTTGAACCAAGCGACTCCTGCCGTGCCAGCGTGGCGACGAGGTGGGAAGTGGAGGGGACCCCTACCTGAACCGCGACGTCACCTCGGACAGTCAGCGCTTCGTGATGATGATGAGAGGAAGTGAGCCAGAAGCATGGCAGGTTGGGATCCGCGATCAGTGCTCCTTCTCCCCTTCGGGGGCCCGATCTGGATCGACGATCCAGGGCATGGAATCCGCGACCATGATGCGATCCCTTCCTCCCTTCTTTGCGACATACAAGGCCGCATCCGCCGCCTGGAACAGCTCCTCCGGCGTCTTGCCGTGATCGGGGAAAAGCGCCACCCCGGCGGAGAGGGTGATCCTCCCGATGGCGTGTCCTTCGTGCTCCAGTCGGAGTTGTCGCGCCCCGTCCCGAAGCTCCTCGGCCCGACGGAGCAAATCGTCCAGCGAGCAATCCGACAGCACGAGCAGGAACTCCTCCCCTCCATAGCGGCAAAGGATGTCGCCGGCGCGTGAGCGTTTCTGCACGGCGGCGCTCAGCTCGCGAAGGGCCACGTCCCCCGCGGTGTGCCCGAACCGGTCGTTGAACTCCTTGAATCGGTCCAGATCGAGCAGGATGAAGCCCACATTCGTTTTCTTCCGTGCGGCCCGGTACAGCTCCCGGTGGAGAGACTCCTCCATGTGACGGCGGTTGAAAAGACCCGTCAGGGGATCACGGCTCGCCTCGAACCGCAGGGTCTCCTGGAGTCTCAAATCGAAGAGCGCCGAAGAGATTTGCTGGGCCACGGTCTTCGCCAGCCTCTGCTTGTATTCTCCCAGGGCGTCCTCCCCGGCGGCCCAACTCCCGTCGTGCGGCGCGCCCAGCAGATGCAGAAGGCCGAGAGTCTTTCCTCTCGCCGTCAGGGGGACGCACAGAGAGCTGGCGGTGATTCGGGGCTTCCAATGCTTGCAGGCCAGCTCACTGCTGGAGCTCTCGACGTGGTGCATCTGACCCCGTCGCAACGCCCAACATTCGTGCGGGAGGAAGGCGTCCTCATGAGGGGGTGCGCCGCCCCAGGATACGGCGGCTTCGAGGAGATTGTGCCTCTCGTTGAGCTCGAAGACGGCTCCGGACTTGGCAGGGAGCAGCTCCCGGACGAACCGGGGGATGACCGGGTAGGCCTCATCGAGGGTGACGGCCGACCGCAGCACCTCGCCCAGTTCGTTCAGGATGGAGATATCGTGCGTCCGCCGCGAAAGCTCGTCCACCTGGGCTCTCAAAATCTCCTTCTCCTGCTTTTCCCGCTGGGCGCGCTTCTGGTCGGCGATGTCCCGCATGATGGCCGAGAACCCAACGATCCTCCCAGTCCCGTCCTTGACGGGGGAGGCCGTGAGCGAGACCTCGATCAGGGTCCCGTCCTTCCTCATCCTCGTTGTTTCGTAGCGGACTCGCTCCCCTCGCCCGAGGTTTTCGAGACCTTGCGTCACTTCCTCCTGATGCCCTGGAGGGACCAGGAGCGTCGCGGGTCTGCCCAGCAATTCCGTCGCGGAGTAGCCGCAAAGCCTCTCGGCTGCGCCGTTCCAGCTCGTGATGCGCCCTTCCATGTCGGTGCTGAAGATCGCGTCTTCGGAGGACTCCACGATGGCGGCGAGCCGCGCCATCGACTCCTCGCCTCGTTTCCGCCGGCTGATGTCCCGGATCGCGGCTGAGACCAGGATCTCCCGCTCCGTTTGCAGGGGGCTCAGGCTGATGTCGACCGGGAACAGACTCCCGTCCTTCCGCAGCCCGAACAACTCCAGACCTTCTCCCATGGATCGCACGTGGGGGTTAGCGAAAAAGCCCTGCCGGTGCTCCAAGTGCTTTTGACGGAAGCGTTCGGGCACCAGCATTTCCATGCGATTGCCGAGCAGCTCCTCCCGTTTGTAGCCGAACAGTTTCTCGGTCTGCGCGCTCACCTGCACGATCCTTCCCTCGGGGTTGACGATCACCATGCCGTCCGGAGCCGACTCCAGGAAGGCTCGGAACCTGTCCTCGCTCTTCCGGAGCTCGGCGTTGGCACCCAAGATCTCCTGGGTGCGCTCCTCGACCTTTCTCTCCAGTCCTTCCTGGGATTTCTGCAGCTCCGCCTCAGCCTTCGTGCGCTGCGAGATGACTGCCCCCACCGTGATCGCCATCAGCGCCATGACTCCGAGGAAGGCCTGAAGAAAAAAGAGCGATTCGTTTGGGGTGGCTCTGAGGAAGGGACCGAATCCTTTCAGCGTTCCCCAGATCGCGACCGCGGACAGGATGAGGATTGCCGTCGACGCCTCCCGGGGTCCAAACCGGAATAAAGCCCAAAGGAGGGGGAGAATGCAGAGGTAAACGATGGGATAGTTGCCGGGGCCCGAAGCGACAAAGATGACCCGACCGACCGACAGGAGAACGAGGAGAAGGAGCGCAGCCTCAAGGCTCACGCGTCGCTCCCATCGCAGCCGGGGGTTCTCCGCCCAGAGCACCAGGAAGGGGGTCACGATAAGAACGCTCACCGCATCGCCGAGCCACCACGTCGACCAAATGCTTGGGTACTCGCGCCAGGGGGCATAGCCAGCCAGCGCGAGGCTGGTGACCCCGATGGAGGCGCTCGCTGTCGTGCTCAGGAGCGCAGCGAGGGAGGCGAACTTGATGCTGTCTTCGGGCCGGTCAAAGGCTTTGCGGCCATGGGCGAACTGGTTGATGAGAAAGGTGCCGAGCAGGGTCTCAGCCACATTCCCCGTGGCGATTCCGAGCGAGGTGGCGACGGTTCCCGGGGTGGTGACATTCACGAGAAAGGCGCCAACGAAAACTGCGGGCCAGACACGATACCCCAGCAGAAGCATCGTGGCGAGCGCAATTCCCGAGGGGGGCCAGACGGGAGAGGCGCTCGGGTGGAGAAAGGCGAGACTCAGCCCCAGCTTGCCGGCGCCGAAGTAGAGGCCGGTGAGACCAACCATCCACGCGAGACGGCGAACCGACACTTGTAGCGCCATCGGACCGGTCCTCGCGAACCAAGGCATCCCCCCCCGCGGGCGCCATTCTGGCACAAACCAAGAATAGGAAGAAAGTCCTGAACGGCATCATCCGCTTCACGGATCTCAGCGCCTCCTGATGCACACTCACTGCCCGCCATCCTCGGCTCTCCGCGAGCTCCGGGAGAGTCACAGAGCCGGAACGGCTGAGGATGCCCCGCAGGTAAGGGCCGTGCGGCTTTCCCGACCGGGGCCTACGAAACCGCTCAGTCTTGCCAACTCGCGCACTCTTGGAGACATCCGGGGGCAACGAAAAGGCGGACCGCTGTCAACCAGCGGCCCGCCGTTTCGAGAAGAATGAGCCCTGGCTCCCCAGACGACAGTCTCCTCGAACTCGGGGACGGTCTGGTTAACAGCTAGAGAGCCGCCGGGTCCGCACCACCGTGTCAGCTTGCCCGGCCATGGGCTGTGTCGACGAGCGCGTCCGTTTCTGTGTCACTTTCGACCCGGATGGACTTTCTAGTAGGGACAAGCCTCACGGTCACTATTTCCCCTGCTTGAACATGATTATTTCATAGTCCCTGTACCCCCCTGCGGAGTAGAACCCCCTGGCCCGGGAGTTGCGTGCGAGAGTGTAGAGGGTATGTGAAGTCGCGCCCCGATCGCGA
>JAGYID010000044.1 GCA_018606725.1 Acidobacteriota bacterium | reverse complement strand
TCCATGCGGGCGGTCAGGATCGGCCACTCGTAGTTGTACATGTTGAAGGCCGGCGTCACCTGCACCAGGTCCATCGACGAGCGCCAGTAGGCGCCGATCGTGCCGACGTCGCGCCAGTAGCCGGTTTCGGCATCCGTCTGGCCGGGGATCCGGTTGTTCATGAAGTTGTAGGCGTGGATGTTGAGCCGCTCGTACCAGCGCGGCAGGATGTCGGCGCCGATGTCGTGGCGGCTCGACGGGTCGGCGTGATCGGCCTCGAGCGCCTCGCGCAGCACCTCGTAGTTGAACAGGTAGTTGCCCATCGACACCAGCGCCTTCGATGGGTCGCCCGGGAACGGCGGAGGCTGGGCCGGCTTCTCGAGAAAGCGGCGGATGCGCATCGTCCCGTCGACCTCGACGCAGCCGAACATGTGCGACTCCTCGATCGGGTGCGGCACGACGCTGACGCTGATGTCGGCCTTGGCGTCCAGGTGCTCGGCGATCATCTGCTGGATGTCCATCCGGTAGATGTGATCGGCGCCGAACACCGCGACGATACCCGGCGTGTCGCGGGCGATCCGCTCCATGTTCTGGTGCAGCGCGTCGGCCGAGCCCTGGTACCAGCCGCGACCCTCGCCGACCATCGCCGGGATGACCTCGCAGTACTGGCCGAGGTGGGCCGAGAACGTCCAGCCGCGCGACAGGTGGCGGATCAGCGAGTACGACTCGTACTGGGTCAGCACGTGGATTTGAAGCAAGTTCGAGTGCACCAGGTTGGTCAGGACGAAGTCGACCAGCCGGTACATGCCGGCGAACGGCATCGCCGGCTTGGCGCGGCGGCGGGTCAGCGGCTGGAGCCGCTTGCCCTCGCCGCCCGCCAGCACGATCGCCACGGTGGCGTGCGCCGGGGGGCTCACGCCGGCCTCCACAGCCCGGGATCGAGGTCGGGGAAGAGATTGTCGCGCGCCTCGAGGGCGGCCAGCGCACCCTCGTCGATGGCGTCCCGCTCGAGCTGGCGCGCCAGGGCCGCGAAGCGATCGAGGTGATCATGCAGCCGTGCGCGGGCGTAGTCCTCGGCGGTGCGGTTCTTGAGGATGAACGGCCAGTCGGAGGACTGCGCCAGCAGCAGCTCCCGCCCGAGCTGGCTGAGGGCCCGCTTCTGGAGAGGCCCCGGCCGTTCGTGTCGCGCCGCCAGGTCGGTCATGCGCCGGCCGGCGTCGTGCAGCGCTGGATAGATCCAGTCGTTGAGGCCGCCTAGCCAGACCTCGTAATAGCCACCGGCCCCCCAGCTGGTGCCGGCCGGCTCCGCGACTTGAAGCCGCGGCTGCGCGGCCAGGGCCTCGCCCGGGCTGACGGCCCGTAGTCCCGCCTCCGGCAGACGGCGCAGGACCGCTTCGATCCATTCCGGCCCTTCGAACCACCAGTGCCCGAACAGCTCGGCGTCGTACATCGCCACCAGCAGCGGGCGGCGATCGAGGGCGGCGGCGAGACGACGCGCCTGCAGGGCCCGGTTGCGCACGAAATCGTCGGCGTGCCGCTCGACCGACCGCAGCGCCGCGATGCGGCCGTACGGTTCCTTGTGATCATGACGCCCGGTGATCCGGTGGTATTTCAGGCCGGTCATGCCCCGTTCGCCCGTCGGATCGAGAAACGGCGCCACGTACTCGCGCGGCAGGTCGTACCCGATGTCGCGGTAGAAATCGCGGTAGGCCGGATCGCCCGGATACCCCTTCTCGGCGCTCCATACTTGCTCCGAGCACTCCTCGTCGCGCCCGAACGCCGCCACCCCCGAGGGGCAGAGGATCGGCGCGTGCACCCCGAGACGCGGCCGGCTCGACGCATGGTGCAGGGCGCGCGCGTCGACGAAGAAATACTCGAGGTCGTGCTCCGCCAGCAGCGCGTCGAGCCCCTCGAAGTAGGCGCACTCGGGAAGCCATATGCCGCGCGGCGCGCGGCCGGCCTGGCGGGCGTGCTCCGCGACCCCGGAGGCGATCTGCGCCCGGACGCTGTCGGGGTTGGCCCGCAGATGCGGCAGCAGGCCGTGCGTCGCGGCGCAGGTGATGATCTCGATGCGGCCGGCGCGCTCGAGCTCGACGAAATGCCCCACCGGGTCGTGGCGGTAGCAGTCCGCCAGCAGCCAGCGCAGCCGCTCGAGCCGATCACGATAGAAGCCGGCGACCGGGCCGAAGTCGGGATCGCGCCGGGTCCGCTCGACTTCCAGGCGGGCCAGCTCGGAGGTCTTCGCCAGGTGCCGCTCGTACTTGTCGAGCAGCACCGGGTCGCGCAGCATCGCCATCAGGGTCGGCGTCAGCGACACCGTGATCCGTCCGGGCACGCCGTCGTCCTGGAGATGATCGAACATATCGAGGAGCGGCAGGTAGGTCTCGGTGATCGCCTCGAACAACCAGCTCTCCTCCAGGAAGAACTCCCGCTCCGGGTGGCGCACGAACGGCAGGTGCGAGTGGAGGACCAGGCAGAGATCGCCCGGAGCCTCGCCGGCCGGCGCCGGCCGATAGTCCGGGACGCCGCGCGGGTCGGGGTGGGACCGGTAGGCGCCGCCGGGCGAGGTCGGGCCGCCGGCCGTCATCGCGCCCATCGCCCGGCCCATCGCCTCCGGCGCCCCGGCGCCGGCGGCGCGCGGCGACAGCGGAACCGCCCCGGTCGGACTGCGGCGCAGATCGGCCGGGCGCATCCAGACCTCCGGGCTGTCACCGGCGGTGGTGCGCGGGATGCGCAGCGGCTCGGTGCGCAGCATCTCCTCGAAGCGATCGCCGGACCGGATCCCCAGCCGGAGACGCAGCAGGCAGTCGACCGTGTCGTTCTGCAGGTACCAGCTGGGAGCGCGAAAATCGAACCGGTGACGGGCCGTCTCCCGGAAGACCGTTCCATCGGCGGAGATCTCCACAATCGCTTCCGCCGGGCCGGCGACGCCTTGGAGCCTCGCCCGCAGACTCTCGTCGAGGACCCAGTACAGGAACAGCAGGCGCGGGTGGGCGAGCATCAGAACGGCGCGCGCCGGACCGCCCGGGGTCGGCAACGGGGGCAATGGGGGCGAGGGCGGACGAGCCGGCGGCCCGGCGGAGGCCACCGACTTCAACTCGGGGGTCGAGCCTTCCACGTTCGAGCCGCCGCTCTGCGCCCGCGCGGCCTTGCGCCTTGCCTTCGGGGCGGCGGGTTTTGCCTTCGGGGATACCGGCTTTGACTTCGGAATTGCAGGTCTCGCCCTGCGGGCTGGGGGCTTCGACTTCGGAAGGTCGCGTTTCGCTTTTCGGGGGCGCGCCGCGGGCCTGGTGGGCGCCGCCGAGCGATCAGGCGCCTCGCCGCGCCGCCTGCCGACGCCACTGCCGGACTTCGAAGAACGCGCCATTCGTCATCCACATGCGAGCGCCGTCAGTGTCTGACGACGGACGCCTCCGTGGCCACGGCAGCCTCGCATCTCCGGACCGCCTGCTCCAGCATGCCGCCGGCGGAGCACAGCTCGTCCAAGAGCGAGCCAGGCAGGTAGACGTCCTCGAGTTGCGGGTCTGCCGACGGGCCGGCGGGTTCACCGCCGCGGACCTCCAGGAGAGCCCGTTTCAGGGCCAGGCGGCAGCCGGTCACGAACTCCTGATCGCGCCCCTCTGACCATGCCAGTAGGCGACTCAACATCTCGAGATTGCGGCGGGCTTCGTCGAGGATGAACTCGACGCACGGGATCGCCACGCTCCCGTCATCACGCTGCATCGACCACAGCGGCACGGTGTCGAGCTCGGGGAGGTCGATCCCAAGCGCGATCCGCTCGCCGCGCAGTGAGCGCGGCATCGGGTCGGGCCGCAGCGCCTGCCGGTAGCCGGCCGCGAGCAGCTCGACGAAGTACCGCAGGCGGTGGAAATGCATCTCGGCGGCGGAATGGACCGGGGCCGCCGGGCCGCCGATCGGGGCGGCGGACGGGATTCCGAGCGGCGGATTCTGGAACTCCGGTCGGAGATCCTCGTCGGCTAACGATTTCACCATGGTTCACCTCCCTGCACGGGCGCGAAGGGGAGGCCTCCCACCGCGTCGCCGAAATCTTGCCGCGCACGCAGGAGGGTATCCAACGATCCGGCCGTCTTGTGTGTACAACCCAAACTAACCCCCTCGTGCGTCGCTGTCAAGAGCCGCGATCGGGCCGCCGATCGCCGTCTTCAACCGTTCGATGCTGATTGCCCGTTTGGGATTCGCCGCCGGGCGCGGCGGGGCCTCACTGTGCCGTCGAGGGGGACGGCTCGCACATCTCAACATAGGATCGGGGCCCGGCCGGCGCCAGGGCGCAGGAATTTCCCGCAAGTTTTCCGCAGGAATGTGCAACGTCCGCCCGGATCGAGCATCGGAAAGGTGTCATGGACCCGACAAACCTCCCTGGATGCGCCACATGAGCGAGCCCCGCAGCCGGCTGGAATGGCTCGAGGCGGATGGCCTTGGCGGGTTCGCCTCCGGCACCGCTTCCGGCATCAGGACTCGCCGCTATCACGCCCTCCTCCTGGCGGCGCGCCGTCCGCCCGGGGAGCGCTTCGTTCTCGTCAACGGATTCGATGCCGCCGTGACCACGGCGAACGGCACCGTCGCGCTGTCGTCGCAGCGTTACGCCCCGGACGCGATCCACCCGGATGGCGTGGCGCGGCTCGAGTCGTTCGAGGCGGAGCCGTGGCCGCGCTACACGTACCGCCTGCCGGGCGGCGGCGCCGTCATTCAGGAGATCTTCGTCCGCCGCGGCGCGCCGCAAACGGCGATTTCCTGGCGGATCGTCGATGAGGCCGGCACCGGTGCCGCCCGCCCGGAAACCGTCCGGCTCGAGGTCCGGCCGTTCCTCTCCGGGCGGGACTACCACGCGCTGCACCACGAGAACCCCGCCTTCCGGTTCGCCGGCGAGCGGCACGGCGCGACGATCCGCTGGCGTCCGTACGACGGGGTGCCGGGCGTCGTCGCGCTGAGCAACGGCGCCTTCGACGGGCAGCCACAGTGGTACCGGGACTTCCTATACGAGGAAGAACGGGCCCGCGGTCTCGATTTCACCGAGGACCTCGCCTCCCCCGGCGTGTTCCGCTTCGAGCTGACAGCACGCCGCGAGGCGGTTCTCATCCTCGCCGCCGACGCCGGGGACGGCGGCGACCTGGCCGCCTCCGACCCCGACGATCTGCTGCGCCGCTTGCGCCAGGCGGAGCGGGCCCGGCGCCAGCGCTTCCCATCCCGCCTGCACCGCGCCGCCGAGGATTACCTCGTCAAGCGCGGCGAAGGGACGACGATCATCGCCGGCTACCCGTGGTTCCTCGACTGGGGCCGCGATACCTTCATTGCGCTGCGGGGCCTGTGCCTGGCGACCGGCAGGCTCGCCGAGGCGCGCGACATCCTGCTGGAGTGGGCCGGGACGGTGTCGCAGGGGATGCTTCCGAACCGCTTCCCGGACAAAGGCGAAGGCCTCGAGTTCAATTCGGTCGACGCCTCGCTCTGGTACATCGTCGCCGTGCACGACTATCTGCGCGCCGCCGAGACCACCGGCCGCAGGGTCGCCGCCTCCGAGCGCCGGGCGCTGCAGCGCGCGGTGGAGTCGATCCTCGACGGCTACGCGCGCGGCACCCGCTACGGCATCCGCCTCGACGACGACGGGCTGCTGTTCGCCGGCGAGCCGGGCGTGCAGCTCACCTGGATGGACGCCAAGGTCGGCGACTGGGTCGTCACGCCGCGCACCGGCAAGCCGGTCGAGGTGCAGGTCCTGTGGCTCAATGCCCTGTGGATCGGCAGCCAGTTCAGCCGCGCGCGTGACGCGATCCTCGAGCGCGGCCGCGCCTCCTTCGCGGCCCGCTTCTGGAACGAGCCCGACGGCTGCCTGCACGATGTCGTCGATCCGGGCGGTCGCCGCGGCGAAGCGGACCGGTCCTTCCGCCCGAACCAGATCTTCGCCATCGGCGGTCTGCCGCTGCAGCTGCTCGACGGGGAACGGGCCCGCCGCGTCGTCGACCAGGTTGAAACGCGCCTCCTTACCCCCGTCGGGCTCCGGTCGCTCGCCCCTGGCGAAGCCGGTTATGCGCCGCGCTACACGGGGGGCGTGCGCGAGCGCGACGGGTCGTATCACCAGGGGACCGTCTGGCCGTGGCTCCTCGGCCCGTTCGTCGAGGCGTGGGTGCGGGCGCGAGGCGACGCGCCGGCGGCCCGCCGCGAGGCGCGCCAGCGGTTTCTGGCGCCGCTCCTGGCCCACCTCGACGACGCCGGTCTGGGTCAGATCAGCGAGATCGCCGACGCCGAGCCGCCGTACGCGCCGCGCGGCTGCCCCTTCCAGGCCTGGTCGGTCGGCGAGGCATTGCGGCTCAGCGAGTCGGTCCTGGACGAGAAACGCCCGCGCTCCTGACGCACATCTCGCCCGCCGGACGCTCTCGCGGACCCCGCGCGCCTGAATCTCTCCGCCGTTTCCCGCATCGTTAGGACATGCGCGCCGCTCTCTCGTCCCATTGGCCCGAATACCTGATGGAGGCGGCAGCGCTCGGCCTGTTCATGATCTCCGCCACGGCGCTCACCGTGCTCCTGGAGCACCCCGGTTCGCCGATCCACGCCGCCCTCCCCGAGCCGCTCGGGCGACGCGCCCTGATGGGGCTGGCGATGGGTCTGACGGCGATCGGCCTGATCTACTCGCCGTGGGGAAAGCGCTCCGGTGCCCACATGAACCCGGCCGTGACCCTCGCCTTCCTCCGGCTCGGCAAGGTGGCGCCCTGGGATGCGCTGTTCTACGGCCTGTTCCAGTTCGCCGGCGGGATCCTCGGCGTGCTGCTGGCCCGCGCCGCCCTCGGTGCCGCGATCGCCGACCCGGCGGTGAATTACGCCGCGACCATCCCCGGCCCCGGCGGCGCGGCCCCGGCGTTTCTCGGCGAGGCGCTGATCTCCTTCCTGCTGATGCTGATCATCCTGATCGTCTCGGGCTCCCGCCTGGCGCGCTTCACCGGCCTGTGCGCCGGGTTTCTGGTCGCGACCTACATCACCCTGGAAGCGCCGATCTCCGGCATGAGCATGAACCCGGCGCGCACGCTGGCCTCGGCCCTGCCGGCGATGACCTGGAGCGGCCTGTGGATCTACTTCGCCGCGCCACCTCTCGGCATGCTGGCGGCGGCGCAGTCGTATCTCGGCGCGCGCGGCGCGCGCGCGGTCGCCTGCGCCAAGCTGCGTCACGATAAGCGTTACCACTGCATCTTCTGCGGCCCATGAGGGTCGCAGCGTCTCGACAGGAGCGAGGACGGCCATGAGCACCGTGAGCGACGCACGGGACTACGACGTGATCATCATCGGCAGCGGGGCGGGGGGCGGCACGCTGCTCCATCGGCTCGCGCCTTCCGGGAAGCGAATCCTGCTGCTCGAGCGCGGCGACTACGTGCCGCGCGAGAAGGACAACTGGGAGACCAAGGCGGTCGTCGCCGACGGGAAGTATCACATCAAGGAGGCGTGGCACGACCGCGACGGGCGGGAGTTCCACGCCGGCACCCATTACGCCGTCGGCGGCAACACCAAGTTCTACGGCGCCGCCCTGCTACGGATGCGCCGGGAGGACTTCGGCGAGGTCCGCCACCACGGCGGCGTCTCGCCGGCATGGCCGATCCGCTACGAGGATCTGGAGCCCTACTACACCGAGGCCGAGCGGCTGTACCAGGTGCACGGCGTGCGCGGCGAGGACCCGACCGACCCGCCCGCCTCCGCGCCGTACGCGCATCCACCGGTCAGCCACGAGCCACGGCTGCAGGCATTGAGCGACGGCCTGGCGAAACTCGGCTATCGCCCGTTCCATCTTCCGATCGGCGTCATGCTCGACGAGGCGACCCCGCGTCGCAGCGCCTGCATCCGCTGCGCCACCTGCGACGGTCATCCTTGTCTGGTCAACGCCAAGGCCGACGCGCAGGTGATCTGCGTCGACCCGGCGCTCGAGCACCCGAACGTGAGGCTGCTGACCGGCGCCTTCGTCTCCCGCCTGGAGACCGGCCCGTCCGGCCGCGAGGTGACGGCGGTGCACGTCGTGCGGAACGGCGCGCGCGAGACCTACACCGCCGGCATCGTCGTGGTGGCCTGCGGCGCCATCAACTCGGCGGCGCTGCTGCTGCGCTCCGCCGGCGACCGGCACCCGAACGGCCTGGCCAACGGCTCCGACCAGGTGGGACGGAACTACATGAGCCACCTGAACTCGGTGGTGCTGGCCGTGTCGTTGTGCCCCAACCCGACGGTGTTCCAGAAGACGCTGGCGATCAACGATTTCTACTTCGCGTCGAAGGAGTGGGATTACCCGATGGGGCACATCTCCTTCGTCGGCAAGACCGACGCCAACGTCCTGGCGGCCGGCGCCCCGAAGCTGACGCCCAACTTCACGCTCGATCTGATGGCGCGGCACTCGCTCGACTTCTGGCTGACCTCGGAGGACCTGCCGGCTCCGGATAATCGGGTGACCCTGCGCAAGGACGGCGGCATCGTCCTGAGCTACCGTCCGAACAACGAGGAAGGGCACACGCGCCTGCAGGCAAAGCTCAAGACGCTGGTGAAGCAGGTGCGCTGCCCGGTGCACGGGGACGGGTGCGTCAAGGACTTCGCCTCGATCAACGCTTACATCGGCAAGCGGATCCCGCTGGCCGGCGTGGCGCACCAGAACGGCACGCTGCGCTTCGGGGCCGACCCGAAGACGTCGGTGCTCGACGTCCATTGCAGGACGCACGAGCTCGATAATCTCTACGTGGTGGACGGCTCGTTCTTCCCGTCCAGCTCGGCGGTCAACCCGGCCCTGACCATCATGGCCAACGCCATGCGGGTCGGCGATCATCTGCTGGAACGCCTGCGGTGAGCGACCCCGCTCTCCCGCGGCGCCGCCCGGGCGGCCCGGCGCGCCGCTTCCTGCCGGCGGCGCTTCGCTTCCCCACGTCGGGTTTCGTCGTCGCTCTTGCCCTAGCCCTCGCCCTCAGTCTCATCCCGGGGGCGACGTCGGTTGCGGGGTCCGCCGCGGCGGCGCCGGCGCCGGCCGCGAGCTCGGCCGTCGTCTCGGAAGTCGAGGCGGTCGCGATGGTGGTCTCGGATGTCGATCGCTCGGTGCAGTTCTTCACCTCGGTTCTGCAGTTCGAGAAGGTGACGGAGGCCGAATCATCGGGCGAGGCGCTGGAGCGCCTGGAAGGGACCTTCGGCGCCCACGTGCGGCAGGCGCGGCTGCGGCTCGGGGACGAGCGTCTGGATCTCGTCGAGTATCTGGCGCCGCGCGGCCGGCAGGTCCCGCCCGACTCGCGCAGCAACGACCGCTGGTTCCAGCACATCGCCATCATCGTCGCCGACATGGACGCGGCCTACCGGCGGCTGCGCGAGCACAAGGTGGAGCACGCCTCGACCGCGCCGCAGCGGCTGCCGGACTGGAACAAGCAGGCTGCCGGCATCCGGGCGTTCTACTTCAAGGACCCGGACGGGCACCCGCTCGAAATCCTCCAGTTCCCGCCGGGCAAGGGCGACCCCAAGTGGCACCGGCCGGCCGCCGGCCGGCTGTTCCTCGGGATCGATCACACGGCCGTCGTGGTCGCCGACACCGAGGCGAGCCTGCGTGTCTACCGCGACGCGCTCGGCATGCGGATCGCCGGGACGAGCGAGAACTACGGCACCGAGCAGGAGCACCTCAACAACGTCTTCGGGGCGCGGCTGCGGATCACCTCGCTGCGGGCCGCCGTCGGGCCCGGCATCGAGTTTCTCGAGTACCTCGCGCCCTCCGACGGCCGCGCCACCCCGGCCGACACCCGGAGCAACGACCTGTGGAGCTGGCGGACCCGGCTCGCGCTGCGCGACCCGGGCGCCGCCGTCGACGACCTGCGCCGTGCCGGCTGCCGACTGGTGTCGCCCGGAGCGGTTGTCGTGCCGGGGAACGATGCATGGGCCGGAGCCGGGTTGATGGTTCGCGACCCGGACGGCCACGCCCTGCTGCTGGCGGCGCCGGCCCTTGAATCGAGCCGCTGACAGCGGCATCCATAGGCAGGCTGATACGATGAGACGTACCGACACGAACGGAGGTCATGCATGAAAGCCGTAGCGGTCATTCCCGGTCAGAAGGACAGCGTCCACATGGCGACCCTGCCGAGACCTCAAGTTTCGGAGGTGCCGAACGGCCGGGGGGTGCTGGTGCGGGTCCTGCGGGTAGGCGTCGACGCCACCGACCGCGAGATCAACGCCGCCGAGTACGGCGAAGCACCCGCCGGCGAGAAATTTCTGGTCCTCGGACACGAGAGCTTCGGTATCGTCGAGGAGGTCGGTCCCGGGGTCACCGAGCTGCGCAAGGGCGACTACGTCGTCGCCACCGTCCGCCGGCCCGGCACCAGCCTGTACGACCTCATCGGGACCAACGACATGACCACCGACGACGTCTATTACGAGCGCGGCATCAGCCTGCGCCACGGCTTCCTGTCGGAGTACTATGTCGACGACGCCGAGTTCATCGTCAAGATGCCGCGCCGGCTCAAGGAGGTCGGCGTGCTGCTCGAGCCGCTGACAGTGGTCGAGAAGGCGATCTATCAGGCGTATGAAATCCAGCGGCGGCTGCGGGTCTGGCGGCCGCGGCAGGCGGCGATCATGGGCGCCGGCACGATCGGCCTGCTGGGAGCCATGGCGCTGCGGCTGCGCGGGCTGGAAGTCAGCGTCTTCAGCCGCAACCCGAGGACCGATCTGAACGCCCGGCTGATCGAGGAGCTCGGCGCCCGCTACGTCTCGACGGCGGAGACGCCGCTTCTCGAGGCGGCGCGGCGGCACGGCCCGTACGACCTGATCCTGGAGGCGACCGGGTTCTCGCCGATCGTTTTCGACGGCATGCAGGTGCTGGGCAAGAACGGCGTCCTGGTCCTGACCAGCGTCACCGGCGGCGACCGCCGGATCGAGATCCCGGCGGACAGGATCAACCTCGACTTCGTGCTGGGGAACAAGGTGATGGTCGGGTCGGTCAACGCCAACCGGGAATACTTCGAGATGGGCGTCGCCGACATGGCCAAGGCGGAGGCCGAGTATTCCGGCTGGCTGAAGCAGCTGCTGACCCACCCGGTCCGCGGTCTCGACAACTACCCGAAGCTATTCGAGCACCTGAACGGCGGCAACGGCGCCATCAAGGTATTCTGCGAAGTGGCGGACCTGTGAGCAGGAGGATGGGCGGAAGCCCGCCCGGCGCCGGCGACCCGGAGTCGATCCGGCTCGGCGAGGACGCGGCGCGCACCAGGAACTGGAAGCGCTGGGGTCCGTACCTCTCCGAGCGCCAGTGGGGCACGGTGCGCGAGGACTACTCGCCGGACGGCTCGTGCTGGGATTATTTCCCGCACGACCAGGCGCGCACCCGCGCCTACCGCTGGGGCGAGGACGGGCTGCTCGGCATCACCGACCGGGAGTGCCGGCTGTGCTTCGCGCTGGCGCTCTGGAACGGTGTGGACCCGATCCTCAAGGAGCGCCTGTTCGGGCTGACCGGCCCCCAGGGGAACCACGGCGAGGACGTCAAGGAGCAGTACTTTTACCTCGACTCGACGCCGACGCATTCCTACATGAAGGCCCTGTACAAGTATCCCCAGTCCGAGTACCCGTACGCCCGGCTGGTCGAGGAAAACGCCCGGCGCGGCAAGGGGGACATGGAGTTCGAGCTCGCCGACGCCGGCGCCTTCGACGGCAACCGCTACTTCGACGTGTATGCCGAGTACGCCAAGGCTGCGCCCGACGACATCCTGATCCGGATCACCATCGCCAATCGCGGACCGGAGGACGCCGTCATCGACGTGCTGCCGACCCTGTGGTTCCGCAACACGTGGTCGTGGGGCCGCAGCGGCGAGGGATACTGGCCGAAGCCGTCGATGGTCGCGCAGCGAAACGGTTCGCTGCGGGCCACGCACGCGACCCTCGGCACGGTCCATCTCGCCGCCGAGCCGGCCGCAGGCGGGGCGGCGCCCGAGTGGCTGTTCACCGACAACGAGACCAACACCATGCGCCTGTTCGGCGCGCCGAACGCTGCGTCCCACGTCAAGGACGCCTTCCACGAGGCCGTGGTCGGCCGCCGGCGCGAGGCGGCCAACCCGGAGGGCAGCGGCACGAAGGCGGCGGCCTGGTATCACCTGACGGTGCCGGCCGGGAAGGAGATCAGCCTGAGGCTGCGGCTGTTCTCGCCGGAGGAGGCGCCGCAGCGGCCGTTCGGCGAGGCGTTCGACCGCGTCTTCACGCAGCGGCTGCGCGAGGCGGACCAGTTCCACGCCGCCCGGCTCCCGGCGGCCATGTCGGACGACGAGCGCCGGGTGGCGCGCCAGGCGCACGCCGGGCTCCTGTGGTCGAAACAGTTCTTCCACTACGTCGTGCGCGACTGGCTGGAGGGCGATCCGGCCCAGCCGCCCGCCCCGCAGGAGCGCCGGCGCGGCCGCAACTGGGACTGGCCGCACCTGTTCAACCGCGACATCATCTCCATGCCCGACAAGTGGGAGTACCCCTGGTACGCCGCCTGGGATCTGGCGTTCCACATGATCCCGTTCGCCGGTCTCGACCCGCAGTTCGCCAAGGAACAGCTCATCTTGATGTTGCGCGAGTGGTACATGCATCCGAACGGGCAGATCCCGGCGTACGAGTTCGCCTTCTCGGACGTCAACCCTCCCGTGCACGCCTGGGCCTGCTGGCGCGTCTACAAGATGACCGCGCCGCGCGGCGACCGCGACCGGCTGTTCCTGTCGCGCGTCTTCCAGAAGCTCCTGATCAACTTCACCTGGTGGGTGAACCGCAAGGACGCCGAGGGAAAGAACCTGTTCTCCGGCGGCTTCCTGGGGCTCGACAACATCGGGGTGTTCGATCGTTCCCGGCCGCTGCCGACCGGCGGCCACCTCGAGCAGGCCGACGGCACCGCCTGGATGGCGTTTTTCTCCGCCACCATGATGTCGATCGCCATGGAGCTGGCGCGCGACAATCCGGCGACCGAGGACACCGCCTCGAAGTTCTTCGAGCACTTCGTCGCCATCGCCGACGCCATGAACACCCTCGGCGGCAACGGGCTGTGGGACGAGGAGGACGGCTTCTACTACGACCAGCTGCACCTCGACGGCCGGGAAATCCCGCTGCGCGTCCGCTCGCTGGTCGGCCTGATCCCTCTGCTGGCGGTGGAGATCCTCGAACAGGACGTCATCGATCGGCTGCCCGGCTTCAAGAAGCGCCTCGACTGGTTCCTGAACAACCGCAAGGACCTCGCCGGGCAGATCTCCTACATGGCAGGCGACGAGCACGACGGCGGCGGCCAGGCGGCCGGCGGCGCCGGGGGCGCGCATGAAGGCGGCCACCGGCTGCTGGCGATCCCGTCGCGCGACCGGCTGGTGCGGGTGCTGCGCTACATGCTGGACGAGAACGAGTTCCTCTCCCCTTTCGGTATCCGCTCGGTGTCGCGCGTGCACCTGGACAAGCCGTACGTGTTCCGGGTCAACGGCGACGAGCACACGGTTTCGTACGTCCCGGGCGAATCGGACACCGGACTGTTCGGCGGCAACTCGAACTGGCGCGGGCCAATCTGGTTCCCGATCAACTTCCTGCTGGTCGAGGCGCTGGAGCGCTATCATCACTTCTACGGTGAAACGCTCAAGGTCGAATGCCCGACCGGTTCGGGGCGGATGATGAATCTGTCGCAGGTGGCGCGCGATCTCGCCGCGCGCCTGACGCGCATCTTCCTGCCCGATGCCTCCGGGCGCCGGCCGTGCCACGGGGACGACCGGCGGTTCGCCGCCGACCCAGCCTGGCGCGATCTGGTCCTGTTCCACGAGTACTTCCACGGCGACACGGGACGCGGGCTCGGCGCCAGCCACCAGACCGGCTGGACGGCGCTGGCGGCGCGCCACCTGATCGACCTGGCGAAGAGCCGCCAATCAAGCGAGACGGGATGACGGCGCCGGCCTCCGGCGGGGTCGCCGCGGCGCCCGCGGCCCGTCGCAGGCTGCCGCTGCTGCGGATCGCGGTGCTGGTCGCCGGGGTCGCGGCCCTGCTCCTGCTCGGACGGTTTGCCGGCGGGTACCTGTACGGCTTCGCCGCCTGGCTGCAGGGCCTGGGGGCCTGGGGGCCGATCGCCTTCATCGCCGGCTACGTCGTCGCCACGCTGGCCTTCGCCCCGGGATCGATCCTGACGCTGGCGGCCGGCGCCCTGTTCGGCATCGGGCCGGGCGTGTTGTACGTCTTCATCGCCGCGGTCCTCGGATCCGCCGGCGCGTTCCTGGTGTCGCGCTATCTGGCGCGCCCCGCCATCGAGCGCCGCATCGCCGGCGATCCCCGCTTCGCCGCCATCGACCGGGCGATCGGCACCTCGGGGCTGAAGATCGTCCTGCTGCTGCGGCTGTCGCCGGTCGTTCCGTTCAACCTGCTCAACTACGCGCTCGGACTGACGCGGGTCAGCTTCGTCGACTATCTGATCGCCTCGGTCGGCATGCTGCCCGGCACGCTCCTGTACGTCTATTACGGCAAGCTGGCGGGCGACGTCGCCGCCCTCGCGGGGGGCGTGAAGATGGAGCGCGACACCGGTTCCACCATCGTTCTCGTCGTCGGCCTGCTCGCCACCATCGTGGTGACGACCCTGGTGACCCGCACGGCGCGGCGGGCCTTGAAGGATGCGACCGGGGAGGGGCGCGATGCGCGCGCCTGAGCCGGCCGCTCCTCACGACATGCCGCTGCTCCGGCCGCTCGACGAGCACAATCTCCGGCATCTCCTGCAGGTCCATCCCGAGAATTACGCCAACCCGACGCCGAAGCAGCGTTATCACCTCGTGGTGATCGGCGCCGGGCCGGCCGGATTGGTGACGGCGATCGCCGCCGCCGGCCTGGGGGCGAATGTGGCCCTCATCGAGCGCGGCCTGATGGGAGGCGACTGCCTGAACGTCGGCTGCGTCCCCTCCAAGGCGGTGATTCGGGCGGCGCGCGCCTGGCACGAGGTGCGCCGGGGCGCCGAGCGGTTCGGCGCGCCCCCCGCCGACGGCGGGGGCGACTTCGCCGCCGTCATGCGCCGGATGCGTCGGCTGCGCGCCGATCTGAGCCCCGCGGACAGCGTCCGCCGGTATGCCGAGCGCGGCGTCGATGTGTTCCTGGGCGAGGGGCGCTTCGTCGACCCGGAGACCATCGCCGTCGCCGATGCGCGCCTGAAATTCCGGCGCGCCGTGATCGCCACCGGCGCCCGCGCCGCGCTTCCCGATCTGCCCGGCCTGCGCGAGGCGGAGCCGCTGACCAACGAGACGCTGTTCTGGCTGGAGCGGCAACCGGCGCGGCTGGCGGTGATCGGCGCCGGCCCGATCGGCTGCGAGATGGCGCAGTCGTTCGCCCGTTTCGGCAGCCGCGTCAGCGTCCTTCACCGCGGCGACCGGATCCTGCCGCGCGACGACCGGGATGCGGCGGCGGCGGTGCAGCGTTCGATGGAGGCCGACGGCGTGCGGTTTCTGTTCGGCAGCCGGCTGCTGGGGTGCGACCGGCGCGGCGACGAGAGGGTGCTCCGCTTCGAGCGCGGCGGAAAAGCCGACAGCCTGGCGGTCGATCAGATCCTGGTGGCCGCCGGCCGGACGCCGAACGTCGAGCGGCTCGGGCTGGACGCGGCCGGCATCCGCTTGGGCGCCAGGGGGATCGAGGTCGACGACCGGATGCGCACCGCCAATCGGCGGGTCTACGCCATCGGCGACGTCGCGTCGCCGCTGCAGTTCACCCACGCCGCCGACGCCCAGGCCCGGCTGGTGATCGCCAACGCCCTGTTTTTCGGGCGCGGCCGCCGCAGCCGCCTGCTGATCCCGTGGTGTACCTACACCAGCCCGGAGCTGGCGCACGTCGGCCTGGGCGCCGAGGAAGCGCGCCGCGCCGGGCACGAGGTCGACACCATCACCGTCGAGATGAAGGAGGTCGATCGCGCCGTGCTGGAGGACGCCACCGAGGGGTTCCTGCGCGTCCATCTGAAGAAAGGGACCGACCGGATTCTCGGCGCGACGCTTCTGGCCGAGCACGCGGGTGATATCATCGGCGAGTTGACGCTGGCGATGGGCGTCGGCGTCGGGCTCGGAAAGATCGCCGGGACAATTCACCCGTACCCGACCCAGGGCGAGGTGGTCCGCAAAGCGGCCGATGCCTGGCGCCGGACCAAACTGACGCCCGGGGTGAAGCGGATCTTCGCCGCCTTCTTCCGCCTGCTGCGCTGACGAGCGCCGGACCCCGCGCCGTTCATCGACGCCGGCGCAGCCCGGAGCACCTGATGATTCTGGCAGGTGACATCGGCGGCACCTCGTCGCGCCTCGCGCTGTTCGAGGCCGACGGCGGACCGCTGCGGCGCGCCGCCGAAGAGACGCTGCCGAGCCGCGACTACCCCGACATCACCCCCATTCTGAAAGCCTTCCTCGGACGGCCGGGGCGCGCGGCCCGCACCGCCTGTCTCGGCGTGCCGGGCCCCGTGCGTGACGGCCGCTGCCGGACGACCAACCTGCCGTGGCTGGTCGATGCCGCGGTCCTGTCGAGAGACCTGGGGTTCCCGGTGCTCCTGATCAACGACCTCGAGGCGGCGGCGCACGGGCTCGGCGAGCTGGCGCCGGAGGACTGCGCCGTTCTCAACGAGGGGGCGGACGGCGCGGCCGGCAACCGGGCGATCATCGCCGCCGGCACCGGGCTGGGCGAGGCCGGGCTGTTCTGGGACGGCGCCGCCCACCGGCCGTTCGGCACGGAGGGAGGGCACGCCAGCTTCGCCCCGGCGACGTCTCTCCAGGCCGACCTGCTGCGCTTCCTGGCGCGCGACGGCGGACACGTCAGCTGGGAACGGGTCCTGTCCGGACCGGGGCTGGCGAGCGTCTATGCGTTCCTGCGCGACGCCGGCCACGGCGAGGAGACGCCCGACCTGGCGGAGCGGATGCGCCGCGGCGATCCACCGGCGGTGATCACCGAAGCCGCGCTGAAGGGAGAATCGCCCCTGTGCGCCCGGGCGGTCGAGCTGTTCGCCGGGCTGTACGGCGCCGAAGCCGGCAACCTGGCGCTGAAGATCATGGCGACCGGCGGCGTCTGGCTCGGCGGCGGCATCGCGCCGCGCATCCTGCCGTTCCTGAAGCGGCCCGCCTTCCTCGAGGCGTTCACCTCCAAGGGGCGGATGCGGCCGCTCCTCGAGGCGATGCCGGTGCGCGTCATCCTGCGCAACGACGTGGCCCTCCTCGGCGCCGCCCGCCGCGCGACGGCCGGCTCGAGGGTGTGAGTCCCTCCCGGGCGCACGAGTCCCCCGCCCGGGTTCATGAATCCCCCGCCCCGGTCCGGCATCCAAAGCCCGTCTGAGGGAGGTGGCAGGATGCAGGACAGTTGCGCCGTCGGTGCCCGGAAAGGCAGCCGCGTCATGATCCTGGGCGGCGGCTTCGCCGGCATCGCGGCGGCGATCCGCCTCGAGAAGGCGCTGGCGAGGGGGGCCGATCTTCAAGTGACCCTGGTGTCGCAGGAGAACTTCTTCTCGTTCACGCCGATGCTGCACGAGGTCGCCGCCAGCGACCTCGACATGACCCACATCGTCAACCCGGTGCGCAAGCTGCTGAAGAAGGTCGATTTCATGAACGCCGGCATCCAGTCGGTCGACCTGTCCCGCAAGGAGGTGACGATCGCCCACGGCAGCGACCAACACCGGCACACCCTCGGGTACGACCACCTGGTGCTGGCGCTCGGCTCGATCACCAATTTCTTCGACACCCCGGGTCTCGCCGAGGGCGCCCTGACGATGAAGACGCTCGGCGACGCCATCATCCTGCGCAACCGCCTGATCGACCAGCTCGAGGAGGCCGACACGGAATGCGCCGCCGGGGCGCGCCGCCCGCTGATGACGGTGGTCGTGGCCGGCGGCGGCTTCGCCGGCGTCGAGACGCTGGCGGGCGTCAACGACTTCGTCCGTGGGTCGCTGCGGTTCTACCCGCACATCCCGCCGGACGCCGTCCGCATGGTCCTGGTCCACCCCGGCAAGGTGCTGCTGCCCGAGCTCGACGAGCGGCTCGGCCGTTACGCCGCCACCAAGCTCCAGGAGCGTGGCGTCGAGGTCCGCCTCGGCGTCAAGGTGACCGGGCTCACCGGCGAGGCGGTGGCTCTCAGCGACGGGACGCAAATCCCGTCGCGCACCCTGGTGTGGACCGCCGGGACATCCCCGAACCCGATGCTCGCCGGGCTGCCGTGCCGGCGCGAGCGCGGCCGGTTGTGCGTCGACGAATACCTGCGCGTCACCGACTGGCCGGGGGTGTGGGCCCTCGGCGACTGCGCCCTGATCCCCGATCCGAAGCGCGGGGGGTTCCATCCGCCGACCGCGCAGCACGCTCTGCGCGAGGGCCGGACCCTCGCCGACAATATTGTCGCGAGCGAGGGCGGCGGCCGGCTTCGCCCGTTCCGCTTCGCGACCCTGGGACAGCTGGCGTCGCTCGGCCGGCGCACCGGAGTGGCCAACATCATGGGGGTGAACTTCTCCGGCTTCATCGCCTGGTGGCTGTGGCGGACCATCTATCTCAGCAAGCTGCCGCGCCTCGAAAAGAAGGTCCGCGTCGCGCTCGACTGGACGCTCGACCTGGTGTTCTCGAAGGATCTCGTGCAGTTCCGGACGTCGCCCTCGTCGGCGGCCTCCGGGTCGGCCGCGGCGCGGCCCACCGAGCGGGTCGAGCGCGCGGCCTCGTGAACCGAAGCCTGCCGGAATATTACGAAGAGGAGAACCGATGCTTCAGACGATCATGCAGTGCAGGGCGAAGGCCCTCGACGTTCTCGGAAAGCTGACCTGGCTGCCGCCGACGCTCGCCCGGCTGACGCTGGGCCTCGTCTTCTTCAACTCCGGCCGCGGCAAGCTGGGCAATCTGTCCCAGGTCGTCGAGTATTTCCAGAGCCTCGGCATCCCGGCGCCCCACTTCCAGGCGCCGCTCGCCGCCGGCGCCGAGCTGGTGTGCGGCGCTCTGCTCCTCCTCGGGCTGTTCAGCCGGCTGGCGTCCGTGCCGCTCATCGTCACCATGATCGTCGCCCTCGTGACCGCCAAGAAGGACGACATCGAAGGGATCAGCAGCCTGTTCACCATGATCGAATATCTCTACATCGTGATGCTGGTCTGGATCGGCATCTCCGGGCCGGGGCCGCTGTCGCTCGACCGGCTGCTCGTGCGGCAAAAATCGGCCTGAGCGATCGATGCACCAGGGAGAGGACGGCCTGATCGCGTGACTCACAACTGCAGGGACCTGATCGACCTGCTCACGGAGTACATGGAAGGCGGGCTGCCGCCCGACCGGGCCCGCGCCTTCGAGGCGGAACTCGCCGACTGCGGCGCCTGCCGTGAGATGTTCGACACGCTCGGCAAGACGCGCGCCGCCGTTGAGAGTCTGCGCTGCGACGCGATCCCCGCCGACTGCCATCGCCGGCTGCGCTCCTTCCTCGACCGCGGGCTGCATCGACAGCTCGACGCCTAGCCCGATCACCTCTCAACTCGTCGCCAACTCCGTCGCCGGCTTGTGCGCTGCGATAACCGCGGTGCCCGGGGGCGGCCCGGAGTCGGGCTGGCGGGGCACGCGGTCGCCGCCCCAGGGACGAGTGAGATGTCACGCGGTCGCCGCGCGGCTTGACCATGCGCACCGGGCGCGATAGCCTCTGAACCTTCTTCAACTGCGAGGGTGTCACATCCGCGGCCCGGGAGGGCCGCCGGGGGGAGTGACGTGGGCTTCTTCCGCGAAGTCGAGCAACCGGCGGCGTTCCAGCCATTCGTCGCCCTGCGGGAGACGCTCGGCTTCGTCCCGAATCTATTCCGGGCCCAGACGCTGCTGCCGCGGGTCATCGAAGCGGAGGCACGCGTCGCGGCAGCGGTTCTGTTCAATGCCGGCGCCCTGAGCCGTATTCAGAAGGAGTGCATCCTCCTGAAGGTCGCGGCCGCGCAGCGCAACGCTTACTGCGTCGCGGCGCACTGGCAGGTGCTGCGCGGTCTCGGAGTGCCGGAGGAGCGGCTTGAGAGGGTCGTGCGCGCGCACCGGGCGGCGGAGTTGCCGGCTGACGATCATGCGCTCCTCGACTTCTCGCTTCGATTGTCCCGACATCCGACCTGGGTCGGCGCCCGGGACTTGGACACCCTTCGGGAACTGGGCCTGACCGACCGTCAGATCCTCGAGACCGTCCTGGTGGCGGCGCTGACGGAATTCCTATGCACCCTGTCGACCGGGGTCGGGGCGGTCCCCGATGTCACCCCGCCCGTTGCATTTGACACCGCGGGCGCAGGCGACGCCGCGGGCGCCGGCGCCACCGCAGGCGCTGGCGAGGCTGCCGGCGTCCGCCTCGGCACGGCTGCAGAGGCCCCGTGGGACGCGCCCCCGCCCGCCGGCCACGCCGCGTCCGCCGGACCCTACTTGGCGACAGCCGGGCTGCGCCCCGAGACCTTCCCGCCGTTCGCCTTCTTCCGGGAACGGTTCGGTTTCATCCCGGGCATCTTCCGGGCCCAGACGCTGTGTCCCGACGTGCTCGACGCCGAGGCGGAGATGGTCGGGACGGTGCTCTTGAAGGAAGACCTCCTGACCCGGACGCAGAAGGAATACATCCTCCTGGCGATCTCGGCGACCAACCTGAACACTTACTGCGTCGCGGTCCACTGCGAGATGCTCAGGAATCTCGGCATCCCCGACGACCTGTCCGACCAGATCGCCGTCGACCACCACCTCGCCGGGCTCTCCCCCGCCGACACCGCGCTGCTCGATTTCGCCCTCACGCTCGCCCGCCGCTCGGCCGCCTTCGGGGCCGATGACATCGCCGGGCTGCTGCGCCACGGCTTCAGCGAGGAGCAGGCCCTCGAGGCGGTCGTCATGACCGCCCTCACCCGCTTCCTCAACACGCTGCAGATGGGTCTGGGCACCCGCCCGGATTTCCGCCCGCGGCGCGCTTTTCCGGTCGAAAGAGTGAATCCCCGGACCGCCGCGGCCGGTCCAACGGATGAGGCGATGGGTCACCTCCACGGGGAGGGTCCCGAACCGGACCCGGATGACGACCTGGTGACCCTGGCGCGGGCCAGGGATGCGAAGGCGTTCGGGGAGCTGGTCCGGCGGCACGCCGGCCGGGTCCATCGGACGGTGTTCGGCATCGTCCGGAACGCCGAGGACGCAGAGGACGCGATGCAGGACGCGCTGTTGAGGGCCTATCAGAGTCTCGATGATTTCCGCGGCACGGCCCGCTTTTCCACCTGGCTGACCCGGATCGCCGTCAACGCCGGCCTCGACAAGGTGCGGGCCCGCAAGACGCACGACAGCCTCGACGACCTCCGGGACGACGCGGAGGATGGGGAGTTCCAGCCCCGCTTCGTGCAGGCCTGGGGCCCGGCGGCGTCCCCGGCCGCATCCGACGACCCGGAGCGGGCCCACGCGCGCGCCGAGCGACGCGCCCTGGTCGAGGCGGCGCTCCTGACGCTGCCCTTGAAGTACCGCCTGGCCGTCATGCTCCGTGACATCCAGCAGATGTCCACCGAGGAGGCCGCGGCGGCGCTGGGACTCGGCGTCCCGACGCTGAAGACGAGGCTGCTGCGCGGCCGGCTGATGTTGCGCGAGGAGCTGGCGCCGCACTTCCAGAGGCGGCCGGCTGATGCCTGGAGAGACGGCGATGCTTGATTGCAAGCACGTCGTCGACGAGTTGAGCAACTACCTCGACGACGAGGTGGCCGCCGCCCTGCGCCAGGAGATCGGCGCCCATCTGGGAGAATGCCGGACCTGCCGGGCGCTGTACGACTCCACCCGCAGGATCCTGCGCATCGTGACCGACAGCCGGTCGTTCGACATACCGGAAGAGGTGAGCGAACGGATCGTGCAGCGCCTGATGAAGAAGATCGAGCCCTGAATCCTTTTGGGGCCAGCATCCGTCCAACGGGCAGAATCGGGAAACACCGGCGCAGCCGGAGGGTCGGGGGCGGGAAAGGGCTCGTTGCAGGTGGTCACTCCTTGAAGGAAGAGCCGATGGAAACGGACGCCATGGGGACCGGACGAACCGCGGAGCTGCCGCTCCCGGTCGGCCGCTCGGTGCCCCGTTCGGCGCTGTCCGACGCGCAGCTCGTGCCCCTCCTGAAGGCCGCCGACGAAGCGGCCTACGAGGAGCTGCTGCGCCGGTACGAGACCAAGATCTTCAGCCTGGCGCGCGGCCTGACCCGCAACGACACCGACGCGCAGGACGTCCTGCAGGAGGCCTGCCTCAGCGTCTTCAAGCACATCAAGTCGTTCAAGGGCCAGTCGAGCCTGTCGACCTGGATCTACCGGATCACCGCCAACGCCGCCCTGATGAGGCTGCGCGGCCGCAAGAAGGACGAGCGCTCGGTGCCAATCGACGACTACCTGCCGCAGTTCGACGACACCGGGCACCGGGTGGCGGCGCTGCCGGACTGGCACCCGGCGGTCGACGAGATGCTCCTCAACAAGGAGCTGGGCGGCCTGCTGCGCCGATGGATCTCCGAGCTGGAGCCCGATTACCGGCTGGTCTTCGTCATGCGCGACCAGGAAGGTTTGAGCAACGAGGAGGTCGCCGCCGCGCTAAACTTGAGCGTGCCGGCGGTGAAGTCCCGCCTGCACCGGGCCCGCCTCTACCTCCGCGAGCGGGCCAAGCGTTACGTCTACGGCGGCGGAGGCGACTGACGCCCCGCACCACGAAAACCGCAGGCCGGCCGGGGCCGGCTGGGGGTTCATGCAGTCCTGCCGGGAAGTCATCGATCTTCTGACCGAATACCTCGAAGGAGGTCTGGCGGCGGAGGGGCGGCGGGCGTTCGACGCCCACATGGCACTCTGTCCCGCCTGCCTCGAGTTCCTCGAATCGGTCCGTAAGACCCGCGCCGCCGTCAGCGAGCTGCGCTCGAGCGACCTGCCGGCGGAGATGCACCGCAATCTGCGCGACTTCCTGAAGCGGAACCTGCGCGCCAAGGCGAAGAACGGCCGCGCCGCCCGGCGCGCGCCGCGCAAGCGGTCGCGGCCTTCCTGAACGACGCTCGTCGGATCGGGCGCCGGATGCCACGCCACGGGTGACGGATGGCACTCGCTGCAGCCAGTATGACTACCGGCGGCGTGACGCTCACATCCAGTTGCGGACGCCGGGGATCGTGAGGCGTATCCGATACACGCCGGTCTGGGCGGCCAGGTACAGTGTGCGGCCGTCGGCATCGCCCCAGGCCATGTTGTGCGGGTGCTCCGGGCCGCGGATCGTCCCGAGGTGGGTTCCCTCCGGCGACAGGACCCAGACGCCGCCCGGGCCGGAGACGTAGACGTTCCCCTGCCGATCGACCTTGACCCCGTCGAGGGCGTCCTCCCCGGGCTCGGCGGTCATGTCGAAAAAGATCGTGCCCGGGCCGAGCGTCCCGTCGGGCTTGACTTGGTAGCGCATCAGCACCTTGCGCTCCGGGTCCCAGTCGCCGACGTACAGGTATTGCTCGTCGGGCGAGAAGGCGAGACCGTTCGGCCCGTTGAGATCGGTACGCAGAAGCGTCACCTTGCCGTCCTTGACCCGGAAGACGCCGGCGTACGGCAGCTCGCGGCGCGGGTCATCGCCGAACTTCGGCAGCCCGAACGGCGGGTCGGTGAAGTAGAGGCCGCCGTCCGACTTGTACACCAGGTCATTCGGGCTGTTGAGCCGCTTGCCGTCGTAGCGGTCGGCGAGCACGGTGACCTGGCCGTTCTTCTCGATGCGGGTGACGCGCCGGTTGCCGTGCTCGCAGATCGTCAGGCGGCCGTCGGCGTCGAAGGTCAGGCCGTTGGAGCCGGGCTGGCCGTACTCGCCGACATCGAAGTCGCTGTAGCCGCTTTTGGCGCGGAACACCGAGACCTGCCCATCGGGGGTCCAGCGATAGATCTGGTTGGCGTTCGGGTCGCTGAACAGCAGGAAGCCGTCGCGCGTCCACACCGGCCCCTCGGTAAACAGGAAGCGGTCG
>JAGYID010000008.1:2500-53047 GCA_018606725.1 Acidobacteriota bacterium | reverse complement strand
ACGGAGCGGCCGGGCGGTGGCGATTCTCGCCGACCTGCAGGGGCCGAAGGTGCGGGTCGGGCGCCTCCCCGGCGGGGGACCGGTGCGCCTGAGGCGCGGCGATGAAGTCGTCCTTACGCCCCGCTCCAGGCCGGACGCCCCGGGCGAGATCCCGACCTCCTACGCGGCCCTGGCAAGGGATGTCCGCCGCGGCGACCCCATCCTGCTGGACGACGGTCGCATCGAACTCGAGGTCCGGCGGGTCCGTGGACGCGACGTGGTTTGCGTCGTGCGGGCCGGCGGCCCGCTGGGCGAGCACAAGGGGATGAACCTGCCGCAGACCGACATGGGGGTGGCCCCGCTGACCCCGAAGGATCGCGCCGATCTGACGTTCGCCGTCCGCCAGGGGGTCGACTATGTCGCCCTGTCGTTTGTGTGCCGGGCCTCCGACATCGAGCGGGTGCGCGCGCTCCTGCCGCGCCACGCCCGGGCCACACCGCTCATCGCCAAGCTCGAGCGCCGCGACGCCGTCGACCGGCTGGACGAGATCCTGCGCGCCGCCGATGGAGTCATGGTGGCGCGCGGCGATTTGGGCGTCGAGGTCCCGCTCGAGCGCGTCCCGGCCCTGCAGAAGTCGATCCTGGCGGCGGCCAACCGCGCCGGGGTCGTGGTGATCACCGCCACGCAGATGCTCGAGTCGATGGTCGAACAGCCCCGCCCGACGCGAGCCGAGGCCTCCGACGTCGCCAACGCCGTCCTCGACGGCACCGACGCGGTCATGCTGTCGGCGGAGACCGCGTCCGGACGCCACCCGCTGCGGGCCGTCGCCGTCATGGATCGAATCATCCGCGAGACCGAAAAGAGCGGACTGCTGCCGCGGGCGACCTCGACTCCGCCGCGCGGGGGAGAGCTCGGAGTGTTCGCCGTAGCGCATGCCGCCGCCGACGCGTCACAGGAGGCCCGCGTCAGGGCCGTCATCGTCTACACCCAGACCGGCTCCACGGCGCGCATCCTGTCGAAGCTGAAGCCGGCCTGCTCGATCATCGCCATTGCCCCGAACGAGGCGGTGCGGCGCCGCATGGCGCTGTACCGGGGCGTACTGCCGCTCGCAATGCCGTTCGCGCGCGGCCTCGATTCCATGCTGCGTGATGGAGAGCGCGCCACCCTGCGGGCGGGGCTCCTGCGCAAGGGCGATCCGGTGGTCGTCGTCTCCGGGACCACGCCGCGTCCGGGTGCCACGAATCTGATGAAATTGCACCGCATCGGCCAATCGATCTGAGCGGGGCGGCGGGGGGAAGAGCGCCGGGCCGGGTCGCTGCCGCCGACGTGGTCCGTCGGCGACGCGGTCAGACCCGGGGCGTGCGCGCCCTCGGGTAGGAGCCGAGGACCTTCACGAAGGTGCAGGCCTCCTCCAGATGACGCAGGGCGTTGCGGCCGCTCTGACCGCGATCGGAACCCTCGAAATCCACGTGGAAGACGTACTCCCAGGGTCGGCCGACCATGGGCCGCGACTCGATCTTCAAGAGGTTGATGTCCCTCAGGGCGAACGCGCCCATGCAACGGAACAGCGCCCCGGGCTGATGGCGGGTCGCGAACAGCACGGACGTCTTGTCCGGCCGCGCCAGCGGCCGGCCATCCCGGGACAGCAGGAAGAAACGGGTGAAATTGGCGCGATGATCCTCGAGATGGCGCTTGAGGACGCGGGCTCCGTAGAGGCGCGCCGCCAGGTCCGAGGCGATGGCGGCGGCATCCCGCGCACCCGACTCGGTCAGGGCGCGGACGCTGCCGGCCGTGTCGTGCGTGGCCACCGGCATCAACCGCGGATGACTCTTGAAGAATTTCTCGCACTGCGCCAGGGCGACGGGGTGCGAATAGACGCGCCTGACGTCGGTCAGCCGGACGCCGGGAAGCGCGATGAGGGCATGCGACACCCGCACGATCGCCTCGCCCGCCACTTTCAATGGTGAATGCAGCAGGAGGTCGTGCACCCGGTGGATGGATCCGGCGATGGTGTTCTCCACCGGCGCCAGGGCATAGCGCGCCCGGCCGCTCTCGGCGGCCCTGAACAGGCCGTCGAAATCGGGGCAGGGGAGGATGCGGACGCGCGGTCCGAACAGCGCGCGCGCCGCCAGCTCGGAGAAGGCGCCCCGTTCCCCCTGGATGGCAACGCGCAGCGCGGGGCGCCGCCGGGTGCCGCTGCGCGGGGAGCCGGGCCGGCGGGCCGCGCCGGAGCGGCGACGCGGGCTCACACGTCGTCCTCCTCCAGTCGTCGCTCGAGCACGCGCGACGGGTCGAAGCCTTCCAATCTCAGGTAGTGGGAAGCCGCTTCGATCAGCGCATCCTGGGGCACCAGGCCGACGATCTCGCTGCCGGCGATCGCCACGCCAAAGCGGGCCGCCTCGCTGCGCACCATCTCGAACACCCGGTGCACCGGCGTGCTTCGAAAGTCGGTCATGTTGATCGACACCTGCGCCTGGCGGCGATCCTCCAGGAACAGTCCCATCGCCTTGACGCAGCGCAGTCCGCCGCTGCTGTGGCGGATGGCGGCGGCAATCGACCTGGCCACCTCGAGCCGATCGGTCGCCAGATTGATGTTGTAGGCGATCAGGAACGGCCGGGCGCCGACCGCCACGCAGCCGGCGGTCGGGTGGACGCGGTCGGGGCCGAAATCCGGCTTCCAGTCCGGGCTCGCCATCTTGGCGGGGAAGCCCTCGAACTCGCCCTTGCGGATGTCGGCCAGGTTGCGCCGCCCCGTCGAGGCGGCCGCCTCCTCATACAGGTACACCGGCAGCGAGTGCCGCCGGGCGATCTCCTCGCCGAGGGCGCGCGCCAGGCCGACGCAATCCTGCATCGAGACGCCGCGGATCGGCACGAACGGGATGACATCGACGGCTCCCATGCGGGGGTGCCGGCCACGATGCCGGGTGAGGTCGATGCGCTCGACGCAGACTGCGACCAGAGCCAGGGTGGCGAGGCGCAGCGACTCGGGGTCGCCCGCCATCGTCAGGACCGATCGGTTGTGATCGGGATCGGAGGACAGATCGAGGAGGCGCGCCGGCCCGCTGCGGCGCACCGCATCGGCGACGGCGTCGATGATGTCGCGACTCCGGCCTTCGCTGAAATTCGGCACGCACTCGACCAGCCGGCGGGCACCGCTCACGGGATCTCCTGTCCGGCGGGGGCCAGGCTGTCGACCAGGGCGCGCGGATTGCGGCCCAGCGGGCCCTCCCAGTCGGCGGCCAGCCGGTAGGCGGGGCAGCCTCCCTCACCGCCGAGACGTCGATCGAGGGCGTCCAGAAAGGCGATCTCCTCGGCGGCGGCGCCCTGGTTGTTGAGACCCTGGCGGGCGAGCCGCACCAGATCGATGAGGAGATCACGCACCAGGAGCGGCCGGGGGGCCGGTCCATCCGGCCGGGCGGTCGCATGGGCGAAGCGCGTCGCCGGGCCGGAGCGGCTGACCTCCTCGAGCAGGCGCTGCCGCTCCTTGAAGGTCATGTCGCGGACCAGGTCCCAGGCGGCCCGGCGGGAGGCGCCGTCGTAGAGGAGCCCCTTCCAGAAGGCGGCGAGCGCCAGCACCGACGCAGGATCGCCGGAATCCGCGCCGCGCACTTCGACGTACTGTTTCAGACGCACTTCCGGGAACAGGGTGGAGAGGTGCAGCACGAAGTCATCGAGAGTCGCGCGCGCGCCGTCGAACCCCTTGCGGATGAATTTGCGGAAGGTCATGCCCTGAGCGGATCGCCAGACGTCGTCCCGCACGACGAAGAACATCGGCACATCGAGGGCATAGTCGAGGTAGTCGGCGAACCCCGCACCATCCTTGAAGACGAACGGCAGCAGGCCGCAGCGGTCGGGGTCGGTGTCCTGCCAGACCCAGGCGCGGAAGCTCATGTACCCGGTCAGGGCCCCCTCGCGGATCGGGGAGTTGGCATACAGGGCGGTCACCAGCGGCGACAGCCCCATGGCGGTCCGGAGCTTGTCGGCCGCGTCCCCCTCGCTGCCGTAGTCGAGATTCACCTGGATGCTGGCGGTCTGCTTCATCATGATGTGCGCGCGGGCGCCGCGACGGGGCAGGTACTCGCGCATGATGGCGTAGCGCTTCTTGGGGATGAACTCGATGTCCTCGAGTCCCGTGAACGGTTGCAGCCCCAGACCCAGCAGGGCCATCCCGAGAGGGCGGGACGCCTCCTCGATCTCCGCCAGGCAGACGCGCAGCTCGTCACGCAACGTCATCAGCGAACGGTGCACGCCGGTCGACAGCTCGACCTGGGCGCCGGGCTCGAGAGTGACGTGCGCCCCGCCACGGGCGAGGGAGAGCACCCGGCCGTCCTCGCCGTGCGGCTCCCAGCCGCGGTCGCGGACCAGGACGTTCAGGAGGGTCTCGACGGACTTCTCGCCCGCGTATGGCACGGCGTGACCGGATTCCCTGAACACGCCGATCCGCTCATACTCGACGCCGACGCCCCATCGCTCCCGCGGCTTGGCGCCGGCCGCGAAATGGGCGATGAGATCGTCTTCGTGCTCGATGGGTTGCGGTGCGCTCACGGGCTCCCCGGACAAGCCCGGATTCTATCATCGAAGATCGTGGCATCCGGCCGCAGCACTGCGGCATCCGGCCTCGAGGCGTGGCCCGGCTGAAGACCCGGACCGGTTCCTAGGAGCTCGCGCCGTCACCAGGCAGGCCCGGGGCGCTGCGCGACTCGTGCCAGTCCTGGTATCTCCTCATGTAGAGGCGGGTGACCTCCTCGCCCGGAAGGCCGAGGCAGCGGGCGTACTCCCTCAGAAACCCGCGCACGAAGACCGGCGCCGGAAGCTCGCCGAACCGCTCCTCCTCGATCGCCTGCAGGTAGGCGCGGCGGATCTTGGTTTTTTCGGCGATCGACTCGATCGCCAGTCGCCGCCTCTGGCGCTCGTCCCGCAGCTCGGCGCCGCTGCTGGGGGTGGCCGGGGGCATCCCGCCCTCGGCGGACCCGGACGCGGCGGGGGCGGAGTCGGCGACCGGACCTCCGGCTGCCGCACTCGCTGCCGCGGGGGGTGGGGGATCCCCGGGCCCGGCTGAAAGCGGGCTAGGGGGGGCGGGACTCGCGGCCACCGCATCGGCGGCGGCCGCTGCGACGGGTTCCGGTGGCGCGGGCGCAGGCGCGGCGCGACCGCCCGCGAGTTCCAGGTCGGGTGCCGCCGCCGGGACCTGGGCGGGGACGGGCTGGAGGCCCCGCACCTGATCGTCGCCGGGCCGGCCGGTCCGCTGCATCTGGCGGTCGTAGTCGGAGCGGCTCTCCAGGAAGATCAGGGTGCGGTAGGCCGATTCGATGCGTGCCTGCAGGTCCCGCAGACCTGGCGCGTCGAGCAGCGACGACAGGAAGGTCGTCTCGGGGTCGTAGGTCTTCTTCAGCAGCTGGTAGGCCGATTGGACTTCCTTGGGCGATGCCTTGGGGACGACTTCGAGGACCCGATAGTGATCGATGGCGCCGAGATCCTCCCATTCCTCGCCGGCGTCGCGCTCCGGCCCGATCGCCACCGACAGGAGTCGGGTGGCGGCGCGGGCGATTCCCCTGGTCGAAGCGGCATTGGGGTACTGCTGCGATAGCGGCCGGCGTTTCTGGACAGCCTGCAGGATCGACAGGTCGTGTTCGATGACCCCGATCGTGTGAAGGCTCAGGCCGAAGCACTTGCGGAAGCCGCTCTGAAGGCACGCCGCCGATTCCTCGTCGGCCTCGCCGCGAACCTGGTTGAGCAGGAGCTCGAGGCGCGTGCGACGCACCGTTCCCGTCACCGCCTCCCGCGACGTCGGGTCGAGGCGGCCGAGATGTGTCATGAAGGCGCGAAATGACAGGGTCGCCGGCTGGAGCCCCGCCTGAGTCAACTTCGCCTCTGCCGCGGCCATCGCCTCGCCGGTAAGGGCCCGCACGAGGCACCAACGCAGGTGGGCTTCGGCGAACAGATAGACCGATTCGAGCGCCGCCGGCTCGGGAGTGGTCACCAGGATGCCGATGTCCGACTCGGCAAAGGCGGCGATGGTGGCGGGCGAGCGGCCGGAGCCGCAGTCGACGATCACATGGTCGGCCGACAGGGTGGCGAACTGCTCGGCGACGCGCCGGACGAAGGCGACCGGATCATCCCGCAGCTCGCCGCGTTGCAGACCGCCGACCAGTCGCAGGTGTGCCGTCGGCGTCTCGCATGCCGCCTCCGACAGCAGGGCGACCTTGCCGGAAGCGAAATCGACGAGACTGCGGGGCAGCCGTTGATAGCCGAGGCAGGCCTGCAGATTTGCCCCCTGCAGGTCGAGATCGACCAGCACGACCCGGCGACCGGAGCGCGCCAGCTGGATCCCGAGATTGGCGGTCAATAGCGTGCGCCCAACGCCGCCCTTGCCCCCGGCCAGGGCCCACACGGAGGGCCTCGTCGGGGTGGCACGGGACGCCGTCGGCGCGGAGGCCGCGGCGGGAGAGGCGTCGGCGTTCGTCGTTCCCATCGAGTCCATCACGCCACCTTGTCGGAGATGTCCTTCTCCTCGAACTCCTCGCCGTTGAACGTGACACGGCGAACCTTCTCGTCAACGACGGTCTCGATGTTGACCGGGCGCTGCCAGATCCTCTGGATGTTGCGCAAGGTCTCGCGGGCGTAATCGTGCTTCAACTCGATCCTCTCGTACTTGTGCTTCAGCAGCAGCTCGCCCTTGTTGCGGTAGTTGCCGTCGACAACATCGATGAACGGCTGACCGAAATTGGTCAGCTGGAACAGCAGACGCTGCTTGACCTTGCGAAAATCCCGATCGGTGATCTGGTACATGCCGGTCTTGGGGTTGAAATCGTAGATGAACAGCTTGTGCTCGTGGCAGAAGTCCTCGGTGAGGTAGTTATCGATGAAGGTCACGTCGGTGCAATGCCGGCGAACCTCGAAGATCTTGTCCCGCCCCTGGCCGAGCTTGCGGTCCCAGCGATTGCGCTCCACCAGGTCCTCGCAGTCGTCGAACTCCTTGCCGAAGCGTCCCTTGTTCCAGCGCTCCTCGATGTTGCGGTACAGCTCGACCCCCAGCTTGTAGGGATTCAGGCGCCCGGTGCGACCACCCAGCGTGCCGGAGTGATGATCGGCGTAATCGATGACCTCGCTGTCCTTCAGCACCTTTTCGGTCATCAGCTTCGAATGCCAGTACGTCGCCCATCCCTCGTTCATGATCTTGCTGGACGCCTGCGGCGCGTAGTAGTAGGCCTCCTCGCGCACGATCGACAGGATGTCGCGCTGCCAGTTCTCGAGCGGGGAGTGGTCGATGAGGAACTTCAGCACGTCGCGGACCGGGTCCTCGGGGAAGCGCTTCTTACGATGCGCCTCCTCCTCGAGCTTCTTGCGGTGCGCCTCAACGTACTCGGGCGGGTTGATGAAGTCGTTCATGTACGACTTGCTCTTGAGACGCCGCACGACCGGGCGGGCGGGCTCCTCATCCGTCTTCGGACGCTCGCGCACGATGAACGGGGAGTGCGGGTCGATCAGGTTCTCCAGCGACAGACAGACATCGATGAAGTTCTCGACCGTCTCGACGCCGCACTTGTCCATGTATCGGCGGATGCGGGTGGCGTGGTTCGCCATGTCATCCATCATCTTCCGGTTGGTCTTTGAAAACGCCAGGTTGTTCTTGAAGAAGTCGCAATGGGCGTACACGTGCGCCATCACGAGCTTCTGGTCGACCTCGGCATTGCACTCGAGCAGATACGCATAGCAGGGATCGTTGTTGATCACCATCTCGTAGATTTTCGACAGACCGTAGGCGTACGACTTGGTGAGGTACTCGTATTCCATGCCGAAACGCCAGTGCGGATAGCGCGTCGGGAAGCCCCCGAAGGCGGCGACCTGGTTGAGGCCCCGGTAGTCGAGGAGCTCGAAGATGACCGGGAAGAAATCGAGCCCGTAAGCGCGGGCGTGGCCTTCGATTTCTTCCTGGAGCGCTTGAAGATTCTTGGGAAGCTGAGCCATGCGCCCTAGCGCCCCCTGCCGAGGAAGTCCTTGATCGACTGATAGATGCCGTCCTTGTTCTCGATCTTGGAGAGGGCCACGCGCTCGTCGTCGGCGTAGGTTTCCTTGAGGTCGACGAGGAACTGTCCGGTGCCGTAGGGGCTCTCGACCTGTCCGTAGCAGAACAGGTTGACGCGCGGCAGCATCTTCTCCTTGAGCAGCGTGATGCACTCCTCGGTGTCGCCCTGCGACCAGTTGTCGCCATCCGAGAAGTGCAGTGCGTAGATATTCCACTCATCGGGTGGATATTCGGTCTCCATGATCCGCGCGCACAGCTTGTAGGCGGCCGAGATCACGGTGCCGCCGGACTCGCGCGTGTGGTAGAAGGTGTCTCGGTCGACCTCGCGCGCCTCGGCGTCGTGGATGATGTAGCGGATCTCGACGCCCTTGTAGTGGTGCCTCAGCCAGGTGTCGATCCAGAACGATTCGATGCGGACGATCTCCTTTTGCTCCTCGCCCATCGACCCCGACACGTCCATCATGTAGAGGATGGCGGCATTGGCCTGGGGCATGACCGCGCTCTTCCACGAGCGGAAGCGCTTGTCCTGCCGGATCGGGATGAGAATTGGGGCGTCCGGCCGGTAGGTGCCGGTCGAGATGGTGCGCTTGAGGGTCTCCTTGTAGGTCCGCTTGAAGTGCCGCAGGCTCTCCGGTCCGTAACGCGAGATCCCGGTGTAGCGGTCCTTGGTGGACATGATGTTCTTGCGGCCGCGTGGCTTGATCTCGGGCAGCTCGAGCTCCTCGCCCAGCATCTCCGCCAGCTCGTCCAGCGAGATGTCGACCTCGAGGATGTGGGCGCCGGGGGCGTTGCCGGCCTGGCCCTTGCCGTCGCCTTCGGCCTCGCCCGCGCCGAGGACCGTGCCGACCGCCCCATCTCCCTGCCCGACGCCCCCGGTCTGCTTCTGCCCGTAGATGAACTGCGGAATGTTGATCTGCGGCAGCGGGATCGAGATCAGATCCTTCCCCTTGCGTCCGATCAGCTCGCCGCTGCTGATGTACTTCTTGAGATCCTTCTTGATGCGGCCGCGGACGATCTGCTTGAAGCGGTTGTGGTCCTGCTCGATCCTGAGGATCATGGCCGCGCGTCCCCTGCAACAAACGCCCCCAGGGGCCCGCGAGATCGAGGCGACCGCGCGCCCCGCGGGGGCGTCGGATGTGTGGCTCTCAATCGCGCGCGTCGCCCCGGGCGAAGATGCTGGCCACGTAGTTCAGCACGTCCGTGGCGCAGATGTCGCAGTAGCCGTAGTCCTTCTTCAGCCGGCTCTTGACGACGTCGATCTTCTCCTGCGTGTCCTTGTCGACGACCGACGACACCAGCGACGTGAGCTTGATGGAGTCCTTCTGGTCCTCGAAGAGCTTCAACTCCAGCGCCTTGTGCAACCGCTCGTTGGTCTTGTAGTTGAAGGTCTTGCCCTCGACCGCGAGCGCCCCGATGTAGTTCATGATCTCCCGGCGGAAATCCTCCTTGCGGTTGTCAGGGATGTCGATCTTCTCCTCGATCGAGCGCATCAGCCGCTCGTCGGGCTCTTCGTCCTGGCCGGTGTACTTGTTGCGGACGCGCTCGCGCTGGGTATAGGCCTTGACGTTGTCGATGTAGTTGCTGCACAGACGCGCGATCGCCTCCTCGTCGGCCGAGATCGCCCGCTGGACCTCGTTCTTGGCGATGTCCTCGTACTCCTGCTTGACCGTGCCGAGCAGGTCGCGGTAGCGCTTGCGCAGATCCTCCGAGGTGATCAGCGAGTGGTGCCGCAACCCGGACTCGAGCTCGTTGATGACCATGAACGGGTTGATGCATCCCTCGCCCTTGTCCGAGACGAGGGCGTTGCTGATCTTGTCCTGGATGTAGCGCGGCGAGATGCCGTCCATCCCTTCGCGCATCGCCTCCTTGCGCAGCTCCTTGATGTTGTCCTCGGTGAATCCCGGCAGGGTCTTGCCGTTGTACAAGCGAAGCTTCTGCAGCAGCGTCAGGTCGGCCTTCTTGGGCTCCTCGAGGCGCGTCAGCACCGCCCACATCGCCGCCATTTCCAGGGTGTGGGGCGCGATGTGCTTGCCGCGGATACGCGAGGCGTTGTAGTCCTTCTCGTAGATCTTGATCTCTTCCGAAAGCTTGGTGATGTACGGGATGTCGATCTTCACCGTCCGGTCCCGGAGCGCCTCCATGAACTCGTTGTGCTGCAGCTTCCGGTACTCCGGCTCGTTGGTATGCCCGATGATCACCTCATCGATATCCGTCTGGGCGAACTTCTTCGGCTTGATCTTGTGTTCCTGCGAGGCGCCGAGCAGGTCGTAGAGGAAGGCGACGTCGAGCTTGAGCACCTCGATGAACTCGATCAGGCCGCGGTTGGCGACGTTGAACTCGCCGTCGAAGTTGAAGGCGCGCGGGTCGGAATCGGAGCCGTACTCGGCGATTTTCCGGTAATTGATGTCACCGGTCAGCTCGGTCGAATCCTGGTTCTTCTCGTCCTTCGGCTGGAAGGTGCCGATGCCGACGCGATCCTTCTCGGACAGGATCATGCGGCGCACGCGCACGTGCGACACGATCTTGGTCCAGTCGCCGCCGT
This sequence comes from Acidobacteriota bacterium, assembly GCA_018606725.1. Classification (GTDB taxonomy): domain Bacteria; phylum Acidobacteriota; class Polarisedimenticolia; order Gp22-AA2; family Gp22-AA2; genus JAGYID01. Next base: position 42,500 of record JAGYID010000008.1, on the reverse strand, counting down.
AGCGCAGCACGAGTTCCTTGTAGTTCTGGCGGCAGGCTGGGCAGAGATCGCCCTCCATGACCACCCGTTCGGCGTCGGGCTTCCCGTCGTTGAGCATGCGCAGCACTTCGGGACGCAGCTCGCCCGGCACCAGGTGCAGCGGCTCCTCGTGCATCGGGCAGGTGACGATCTCGGTGCCGGCCTCGGAGCGCTTGCGGCCGCTGTCGGCCGGCAGGACCCAGGTGAACGTGTACAGAGCCCCCTCCGGCGTCTTGGAGTAGTCCTCGAGCCCCTTCTTCAGGAGCCGCACGATGGTCGACTTGGAGGAGCCGACCGGGCCGTGCAGGAGCAGGACGCGCTTCTCCGTGCCGTAACGCTGGGCGGCCGCCTTGAAGACGTTCACCAGCTTCATGAGCGGGATATCGAGCCCGAAGATGGCGTCGACACCGCCATGCTCCTTGTCGTCGAAGAAGTTGTAGTGGACGATCTTTTTCTTGTACTCGAAATACTCGCGCGTTCCCTTGCCGAGTAGCATGTCGTAGATCCGCTGGAACGCGGTCCGGGTGACCCGCGGGCTGTGGCGGACGATCTGGAGATAGTCCTCGAACGTCCCCTCCCAGTGTTGGTCCCGGAATCCCCTGAGGTCCTGCAGCCTGCCGATCGCCTGGACGATTTCCGAGCCGGTGGGCACCGTTTTCACCTCCCGAGCAGCGCTTGTTTCCTTGGGGGGATAATTCGTCGTATCTTTCTGATAAGTCATGCTTTCCTCGGCACAACCCTCGACTGTCCGGTAATATAAGGCCCAGTCAAGGAATTGTCAAAAAGATTTTCCCGGCGCCATTTTTCGTCGGTTCGATGTGGCCACTCCGCGGCATCGCGTGCTGCCGAAGCGGTTTGGGGCCGGAGCCGGGCGGATCATTTGACAGGGCGGCGACGGCACGGCTAACATGCGACCATATCGCAGAGGGGAGCCCGTGAACCCGCGCGACCTCGGACGAGAGCTCCGCGACCGGATCCAGGAAATCCTCGATGAACCCTCGATGCGCGGAGCGCGCCTGGCCCAGGCGCTTGACGAGATCGGGGGGCGCGATGAGCCGCACGCGTTTCGCACGCTGCTCTTGATGCTGACCCGCCTCGATGTGCCCGAGACGCAGGCGCATCGCACCGTGGTGCAGATCGAGGAGCACCGCGCGATGCTCGAGCAGCAGCTGGGGCGGGATCCCGGATTCGCCGTGGCCGCGCACGACCTCCTGAGCGACGTCGCCGACCCGGCACGGGGCTCCGGGCTCGATGACGTTGTGTCCCCGGAGGCGCCTGCGGGGGAGCGAGACAGCGGGCTTGGCGAAGCGAGCTTCCTCGCCTCGGCCGCGGTCGAGGGCCGGCGTTGCGAACGCTACGGACGCCCCCTCTCCGTCGTCCTGCTGGCGCCCGATGCGGCGAGCGCCGGGGGACGGGAATTGCGGGCCGGCGCCACCGCGCTGCGCGATGCCGCGCGCGACGTCGACGATCGGCCGATTATTCTGGAGGACAGCCTGGCGCTCATCCTGCCACACACTGACGCAGCGCGGGCCCTGCTGACGGCGGAGCGTCTCCGGGCCGTCCTGCGGCTCGGCGGGGACATCTGCTGGAGCGCCGGCGTGGCGGCCCCCGCCGGCGCGCCCCCGGATCCAGTGACGATGCTGCGTGACGCGCGCCGGGCGCTGGCGACGGCGCGCCAGGATGGGGGCGATCGCAGCCACGCTCACCGTCTGGAACGCCGCGGTCATCCGCGCCGGCCGGCCGGCAGTGCGCTGCGGGCGATCATCCGTCGCGACGGAGACGAACACGCCGCGGAACTCGTCGATCTGTCGATCGGCGGAGCCTGCCTGCGACTGCGACAGCGTCCGGAACCCGGCGCGCCGCTGCGGCTGACCCTCCGGGAGGATGGGCCGCGTGGCCGGGTGGTGACCATGCAGGCCCGCACGGTCAGGGTGTCGGATGCGCCGCGTCCGGACGAGGGCCCGCCAATCACGGCGGGCGTCGCCTTCCTCCCGGAGCGCGGCGACCGCTCGGTCATCGCCGGTCTTCTCGCCGCCCTCGCAGGTGATGCGAATCAGGGCCCGGGGCGTCGGTGATCACTCTCGAGGAGGCCGCCCGCCACAAGGAGGAACTGGTTGGAATCCTGCAGGAGGACGCCCATAACGAGGAACGGATCCTCCGGCGGCTCGACCAGATTCGCACCCAGAGCGGGGTGCAGGTCTATGCCGCCCTGCTGATGATCCTGACCGGGCTGGCGTTCGAGGAGACCGAGGCCCGCAGGCACTGGGAGGGGATCCTGGGGCACCGGCGCGGGCTGACGGGCAAGCTGCAGCGCGAGGTCGGCCTGCGCGTCGCGGTGCTCGACTACTTCCTGAACGTCAACCGCCAGCTGACCAGCCCCCGGCTGATCGACCTGACGCTGCAGGACCGGCACGAGCCGACTTCGCCGGTGGATGCGCAGACCGGGTTGTGGACCGCCCGCCAGTTCCTGTCCGCGCTGCAGAAGGAGACCCGTCGCGCCAAGCGCTATGAGCTTGATCTGTGCGTCCTGTACCTGGACATCGATGACTTCCGTGAGATCAACGAGCGACACGGCGACCTGGTAGGAGACATCCTGCTGCGCGAGGTGGCCATTCTTCTGAAAAACAAGATCCGTGACATCGACATGGCGGCCCGCATGGCCGGCGAGGAATTCGGGTTGATCCTTCCCGAGACTGAGCGGATGGGGTCGTTCCTCGTGGCCGAGCGCATCCGGCGCGAGGTCGAGCGCCATTTCGTCCGCCGCGACATCGACGGACGGCCGATCGCCCTGACGGTCACCATCGGCCTGGCGAAATACCCGGACGACGCCGCCATCGCCGACCGCCTGGTGCGGCGTGCCGAAGAGGCGATGCACCAGGCCAAGGCGCGCGGCGGCAATACTGTTGGCGTCTACTACCGGGAGCGCCGCAACTACATCCGCTTCGACGTCAAGCGACGCACCCTGCAGCTGCGCGTGTCGCGCAGCGAGGGCGCGCCAATCCAATCGGAGGCGGCCACGACGGAGCCGCGCAACATCAGCAAGAGCGGCCTGCTGTTCGAGAGCGAGTCTGCCTACGCGATCGGCGAGGAGATCCAGATCGTCTGCCAGGATGCCCGTGATACGGCGCGCGTGACGTTGCGGGCCCGGGTGGTGCGCATCGAAGAGCTGGAGGACCAGCCGGGTCGTTTCGAGGTCGGGGCCGCATTCCTCCTCGAATGGGAGCACCAGGAAGCCCAAGTGACGGAGTTCCTGCGTCGCGGCGGCCTGGTGGCCAGCGGCTGACGGACGGGGCCCGGGAGCGGACCATGCCGTACCTCGGCCTTGACACGGCCACCAGCCGGGGCAGCGTCGCCTTGGTGCGGGATGCGCGGGTCGTCGCAACCGAACTTCTCGGCGAGCGCGCCTGGCAAGCGCGCGAGTTGCTCCCGGCGATCGAGCGTCTCCTGAAAGGCGCGGGCCTGAAGCCGCCGGAGCTTCGGGGCATCGGCGTGGCGATCGGGCCAGGCTCGTTCACCGGTCTGCGGGTCGGGATGGCGACCGCGAAGGGCCTCGGCTACGCGCTTCACGTCGGCGTCACCGGATTGTCGACCCTCGAGGCACTGGCGCGCGCCGCCGCGCGAGATCTGGCGGTGCCCACCGATGTGCTGTGCGCCGTCATGGAGGCGGGTCGCGGGGAGGTCTATGCCGCCCTGTTCCGGTGTGACGGGGACCCACCGTCGCGCCTGTGCCCGGATCGCTCGCTCCGCCCCGGCGATCTCCTCACGGAGCTGCCCGCCGGAACGCGGCTCGCCGGCGATGGGGCCGTCACCGTGAGGGACAGCGGGGCCGCCGCCGGTCTGCATCTGGCCATCCTCGAGCCCACCCCGCCGCTCGCGCCGGTCCTGGCGCTGCACGCCGCCGCGACCGTGCGCGCCGAATCCGGGTACGAACCGGGCCGCCTGCAACCCAACTACATCCGCCCGTCGGACGCGGAGGCGGCCAGGCGGCGGTCTTGAAAAGGGTCGGCCGGCGTGACATCGCGTTGACGATCTCGCCGATGACGCTCGACGACATCCCCGGCGTGATGGAGATCGAGACCCGCAGCTTCCCGACGCCCTGGAGCGAGTCGTCATTCCGGTACGAGCTGCTGGAGAACCCATACGCCAGCCTGTTCGTCGTCAGGCGGCGCGATCCGGCCACAGTCATCGCCTTCGCATGCGTGTGGGTCGTCGATCAGGAGATCAAGGTGAACAACATCGCCGTGCACCCGGACTGGCGCTGCCGCGGCGTCGGCAGGCGGCTTCTGCAGCACCTGATTGACTTCGGCCGAAACCAGGGATGCCGGGAGATGACGCTGGAGGTGCGGCCGAGCAACGAGGCGGGGCTGGCCCTCTATGGAGGGGCCGGCTTCGCCCGGATCGGGCGGCGCAAGCAGTACTACACCGATACCCACGAGGACGCCATCATCATGGGGCTGCCGATCGATCCGGGTGCGGATGAGTGACGCGACCGTGGCCCGCCGCTCCGACGATCGCTTGCATGGGCTGATCCTCGATGGTAGACTGACAGCGGAAGGTTCACTGTGACCCTCGACCAGATTCGGTCAAACACCCACCAAAATCAGGAGGTTCAGGCCGATGGGGCGTTTCGAGGAGGATCTCAGGCAGTCCCTCGCGGAGAGTAACGACGAGTACCGCCGGCTGGCCGCCGAACACGCCAGCTGCGAGTCCCGGCTCCACGAGCTTCAGGGAAAGGCCATCCTCGACGACACGGAGAGGCTGGAGAGCGTCAACATCAAGAAGCAGAAGCTGCAATTGAAGGACCGGATGGAGGCGATCCTCCGGCAGCACCTGGAGCGCGAGGCGGGCGCCCGTCTCCCGCACTGAGCGGGAGATCGCGTCCGTTTCAACCTCGGAGACGAGATCGTGCCGGTCGCGGTCGAGGCCGTACCCTACCTGGTCGTGCTCGGCGCGCTGACGGCGGCTGCCGGCGCCACTCTCGGCCTCCTGGCGGCCTGTCCAATCCTCATTCTCTTCCTCTTCGTCCTGTTCTTTTTCCGCGATCCGGAACGCACCCCGCCCGAGGGCGACGGCTTGGTCCTGGCCCCCGCAGACGGTCGCGTGCTCGGGATCGAGCGCGGGCCGGACGGGACCCGGGTCTCTATCTTTCTGTCGGTGTTCAACTGCCACATCAACCGGTCACCGGTCAGCGGAACGGTGCGCGAGGCCGTCCACACCCCCGGCCGGTTCCGCCCTGCCTGGCAGGGGGAGGCGTCCTTTGAGAATGAGCGGAATCGCCTGCGGATCGATGCGCCGGGAGGACGATACGACGTCACCCAGATCGCCGGCCTTCTGGCCCGCCGGATCGTCTGCCGCAAGGGACCGGGTGACAGCGTCGGGCGGGGCGAGCGCATCGGCATGATCAAATTCGGCTCGCGCACTGACCTCCACCTGCCTCTCGGAGTGGAGCCGCTGGTGCGACTGGGGGGGCGCGTGCGGGCCGGCTTGACGGTCATCGGACGGGAGCCGTTATGGGACTCCGACCGAGCGGGGAGCCGCTCATGAGACCTCGCATCCGGTACCGGCGGGGTGCCTACCTGATTCCGAGCCTGTTCACGACCGGCAACTTGCTATGCGGCTACATCGCCATCATCCGGGGCTTGCATGGCGACTACGAGTGGGCGGCGATCGCCATCTTCGTCGCGGCCCTGCTCGACCGGGTCGATGGCTGGGTGGCGCGACTCACCGGCACGACGAGCGACTTCGGGCTGCAGCTCGACTCGCTCGCCGACGTGGTGTCGTTCGGCATGGCGCCGGCGCTGCTCGCCTACATGTGGGCGTTGTCGTTGCTGCCGCGGCCCTGGACCCTGTCGCCGTTTCTCTACCTGACGGCGGGGGCCATGCGCCTGGCGCGCTTCAACGTCCAGGCGCCGGCGCAGGACAAGCGGTACTTCGTCGGGCTGCCGATTCCGGCGGCCGCCTGCTGCCTGGCGGCGTGCGTGTTCTACAGCCCGGAGCGGGTCGGCGATCCGGTCACCGGCGGGCTGGTGTCCCTGCTCGTGGCGATCCTGTCGGTCTTGATGGTGAGCAAGTTCCGATACCGCTCGTTCAAGGATATCGACCTGCGCCGCCGGGTGACATGGGTCATCGTCGGCGTCATGGCGCTGGTGTACTTCGTCATGGCCGGGTTTCCCCAGCAGATCGCTCTGGGGCTCAGTTTCCTGTACCTCGTCTCCGGTCTGTTCCCGCGCCTGGGGCGTGCGGGAAAGCATGACCCGAGGCCGGCGCCGGCCGGCAGCAATGATGCCGACGCGTGAGTCGGGGCGGGCGCACGGACGCCCGCACGTGGCGTTGTTCGACGCCACGACGCTGCTGGCGAAGGGTCTGAAGGATCAGCTCGTGGCGCGCAAGTTCCCCGCCGCCTCGGTGCGCCTGTTCACCTCCAGCCCGGACCCGGAGGCCAATCTGACCGAGTTCGCGGGCGAACCGATGCTGGTCACCAGGCCGGACATCGAGACGCTCGGCACCCTGGACATCGCCTTCTACTGCGGCTCGCGGCGGGACGGCGAGCAGTACCTCGACTGGCCGCTGCGGGCGGGGTTCGTCGCCATCGACTTGACGTCCGCGTCGCAGGATTCGAAGGATGTGCCGGTGGTCAACGCCGGCGTCAACCCGGGGGCGATCGGCGATCGTCCGCGGCTGATCGCCTCACCGCAGCCGGCGTCCCAGATGCTGTCGAACCTGCTGGCGCCGATCGAGCGGACGCTGGGGTTGCGGTCGTGCGCCGCGGTGGTCCTGCAGCCGGTTTCGGAGTGCGGCGATGAAGGCATCGCGGAGCTCTACCAGCAGACCCTCGGCCTGCTGAACTTCCAGGAGCAGCCGACGCGGATCTTCGGGCGCCAGTTGGCCTTCAACCTCCTCCCCTCGGCGCTGTACCCCCGGGGCGAGCTGCCGGGCGGCGCCTCGCCGGGCCGGGTCGAGCATGAAGTGCGCGCCATCCTCGGCCAGGCGGTCGAAGTCTCCGTGGAAACGGTCCTGGCGCCGGTGTTTCACTGCCACGCCGTGGCGGCGCATATCGTCCTGCCGGAGGCGATCGACCGCGACCGGTTGCAGGAGTGCTTCCGGGGCAGCGATGATTTCCTCCTGGCGCCGCCGGGAGGGCCGGCGACACCGGCCGAGAGGGCCGGGGAGAAGCCGATGATGTTGACGGGCGTCCGAGAGTCCGGCCCCGCCTCGTTCTGGCTCTGGGCGGTGGCGGACAATCTCGCGGCAGGGGCGGTCCAGAACGCCGTTCGGATCGCCGAAACGCTGGTCGAACGGGGAATCCGGAGGACGACGCCATGACACGCATGCTGGCCGGGCTTCGGGGAGGCGCACTCCCCGCCGCGGTGGCGCTGGTCGGTCTCGCTGTGGGAGGGTTCGGGCCCGCGGCCGCGCAGGACTTGAAGCGGCCCGAGGAGCAGCTCGCGGCGATTTACAGCCTCCGGGTGCAGCTGGAGATCGAGCAGCGTCGTCTCGACGAGGCGCTGCAGACGTACAACGATCGGGCCGCGGCCAGGGACACCGCCGCGGCCCGCGCCTCCCGCTTGAACCGCGAGCTCGACGACATGATCGCCGGGCAGGTCGCGGCCGAGCGCGACGAGGTCATGGCGAAGGAGGAAGAGGTCCAGAAGACCGAGCAGGAGTACGAGGCGCTGATCAGGGCGACGCGGGACATCCGCAGCCAGATCAGCGACGCGCATGTCCGCATCGTCCTCCTCAGTGACCGGATCGCGCGGCTGCGCAAGACGCTGCCGTCGGACAACGAGTCCCTCACCGGCGCCTGGGACGTCGTCTACCTGCCGAGCGATGACAAGGGGATCTTCACCCTGCGCCAGTCCGGAACGCTCCTGGTCGGGGAGTACTCGCTCGAAGGGGGCTGGAGGGGCAGCCTGCAGGGAACCTTCGTGGACAACAAGGTCCTGCTGCACCGGATCGACTCCAAGCTCGGCCGGTCCTCCGATCTCGAGGGCACGGTCGCGGCGGACGGCAAGACGATCCGGGGCACCTGGCAGAACTACATCCTGTCGGGCGGGCAACCGACGAGCGGCTCGTGGGTGGCCAAGAAGCGGGCGGAACGGGCGGAGGCCGACTAGGAACGAGTCCGGCGGCCCTATGGGATACCCGCTGTTCATCGCCAGGCGTTACCTGCTCGCGCGCCGCAAGCAGGCGATCATCTACGTCATCTCCCTCATCTCCGTCCTCGGCATCATCGTCGGCGTGGCGGCGCTCGTGGTGGTGCTGGCTTTGATGACCGGCTTCCAGGATCAGATCCAGGACAAGATCTTCGGCGCCAACGCCCACCTGACGGTGTTCTCGGGGTGGTCGGGACGGCCGATCGAGGACGCCGGCGCCGCGGTCAGGAACCTGACGTCCATCGATGTCGTCGCCGCCGCCGCGCCGGTGGTTTACGAGCGGGGCATGGCGACCAGTCAGCTCAACCCGTCCGGGGTGCCGGTCCTGATCAAGGGGGTCGATCCGCTCTCCGAGGCGTCCATCACCGAGCTGCGATCGCAGGTGCGCGGCGACCTCCCCGGGCTCTCGAAGCCGGGCAAGGGCGGCCGGGAGCGGGCGATTCTGGGCAAGGACCTGGCGACCAGCCTCGGGGTCGGGCCGGGAGAGATGGTGCGGTTGATCATCGCGCAAGCGAACGTCTCGCCGTTCTTCGCCGTGCCCCGCAGCCGGGAATTCGAGGTCACCGGCATCGCCGATGCAGGCTTCTACGACTACGACAGCAGCCGGGTCTACATCGCCCTGGAAGCGGCGCGCCGCTTCAGCGGGCTCTCGGCCGATCAGGCGACCGCGATCGAGGCGCGGGTGCGCGATCGCCACCGCGTCTCCGCCGCGGCGCGCCGGGTGCAGGAGGCGCTCGGTGACGCCTACTATGTCAACGATTTAATCCGGATGAATCGCACCTTCTTCTCGGCCCTGCGTCTCGAGAAGCTCGGCATGTCGATCGCCATCGGCCTGATCGTCGTCGTCGCGGCGCTCAACATCATCTCCATCCTGAGCCTCATGGTCATGGAGAAGACGCGCGATATCGGCGTGCTCGCGGCCATGGGCGCGGACACGCGCGGCATCCGCCGGGTGTTTCTCCTGCAGGGCCTGATCATCGCCGCCGCCGGGACCTCGGTCGGGGTGGTGCTGGGGGCCGCGCTCGCCTACGTCCTCGATCGCTGGCGTCTGGTGTCCCTGCCGGTGGATGTCTACTTCATTCCCTACGTGCCATTCCACATCCGGCTCCTGGACGTGGCGATCGTCGCGACGATGACCATCGGCGTGTCCTTCCTGGCCACGCTCTATCCCGCCTGGCGGGCCTCGCGGCTTGACCCGTCCGAGGCGCTGCGCTACGAGTGAACCTTGGGTGAGCCGATGCTGCGTTGCGAGGATCTCGACAAGTCGTTCGGCCCACCGGGACGGCGGGTCGAGGTCCTGCGCGGGCTGCGGCTCCAGCTCGAGCGTGGCGAGATGGTCGCCATCCTGGGGGAGTCGGGGGCCGGGAAGACCACCCTGCTGCACCTGATCGGGGCGATCGATCGGCCGGACCGCGGCCGCATCCTGGTGCGCGGGCGGGATGTCGGGGCGGCGGCCCCGGCCGATCGGGCAGCCTACCGAAACCGTGACGTGGGCTATGTCTTCCAGTTCCATCACCTGTTGCCGGAGTTCACCGCGGTCGAGAACGCCATGATGCCGCTGTTGATCCGCGGCACGGGGAGGTCGCAGGCGCACGCCCGCGCCGCCGCCGTCCTGCAGGAGTTGGGGCTGGGCGACTGTCTGGGCCGCCGCCCCGCCGAGTTGTCCGGCGGCGAGCAGCAGCGGGTCGCGATCGCGCGCGCCATCGTCGGCGCGCCGCTGCTGCTCCTGGCGGACGAGCCGACCGGCAACCTGGACGAGCGCAACGCCGAGTCGGTCTTCGGGCTGCTGCTCGACCTGCACCGCCGGCGGGGGATGACCACCCTGCTGGTGACCCACAGCCCCCGGCTGGCCGGGCGCTGCAGCCGCATCCTGACGATGGAGCGCGGTTCCTTGACTGAACCTGAGGGCAGCCGCTAGAATACTGAGCCCGGTCCGATCATGTTCGAAAAATATACCGAGAAAGCCAAGAAGGTCCTCTTTCTGGCCCGCTATGAGGCGAGCCAGATGGGGAGCAAGGTCATCGGTTCGGAGCATCTCCTCCTCGGCCTGATCAAGGAGGGCGATGAGCTGGTCCGCGATCTCTTCAACCGCTCGGGCGTCAATATCGATCTCCTCCGCGCCGAGCTCGAGGCGCGTGGTCCGAGCGGCGAGAAGCCGGCGGCCCCGATCGAGATCCCGTTCAGCGAAGAATCGAAGAAGGTCCTGGCGTGCGCCGAGGAGGAGGCGGAGCGCCTTCTCCATCCGTACGTCAGCGACGAGCACGTCCTGCTTGGCCTGCTGCGCGTGGAGGACTCCGCGGCCGGCCGGATTCTGGCGGAAAAGGGGATGCGCCTCTACGCCCTGCGCGAGGAGACGGTGGCGGTCTGGAAGCAGCGCTCCCTGCCGAAGAAGGTCAAGGAGACGCCCTTCCTCAACGAGTTCGCCCGCGACCTCTCGGAGATGGCCGGGCGCCAGGTGTTCGACCCGCTGATCGGCCGAGAGAGCGAGCTGGAGCGGATGATCCAGGTGCTGTCGCGGCGCCGCAAGAACAGCATCGTGCTCCTGGGCGAGCCCGGCGTCGGCAAGACCGCGCTCGTCGAGGGGCTGGCGCAGCGGATCGTCGAAGGCGCGGTGCCCGTGTCGCTGTCGCGCAAGCGGATCCTGGCGCTCGATCTGTGCCTGATCGTGGCCGGCACGAAGTATCGCGGTCAGTTCGAGGAGCGGCTCAAGGGGATCATCTCAGAGATCGTCGGCAACGAGGACATCATCATCTTCATCGACGAGATTCATTCGCTGATAGGAGCAGGCTCGGCCGAGGGCTCCCTCGACGCCGCCAGCATCATCAAACCGGCCCTGTCGCGCGGCGAGGTGCAGTGCATCGGCGCGACGACGCCCAAGGATTACCATCGCTACATCGAGAAGGACCGGGCGCTGGTGCGGCGTTTCCAGCCGATCAGGCTGCACCCTCCCAGCGAGGACGAGACGCTCGACATCCTGCGCGGCGTCAAGGAGCGCTACGAGAAATTTCACCAGGTTCAGTACGGCGAGGCCTGTCTGCGGAGCGCCGTCTACCTGTCGAACCGCTACATCACCGACCGCTTCCTTCCCGACAAGGCGATCGACGTGCTCGACGAGGCGGGGGCGCGCGTCAAGCTCCGACGGCGGATGAACTACCGCGAAATCCGGGAGCTGGAGCGCGATATCGAGCGGGCGGTCAGCAACATGAAGAATTACCTGTTCCGCAAGGACTTCGAAAAAGCGGTCCGGCAGCACGACGAGGAAATCGCGCTGCGCAGGAAATACGACGAGTACAAGCTGCGCGAGGACGAGGAGCGCCGCGCCGTCATCGAGGTCGCCCAGGAGGACATCGAGGAGGTCATCGCGAAGTGGACCGGCATCCCGATCTCCTCGGTCAAGAAGGAGGAGGCCGAGCGCCTCCTGAAGATGGAGGAGTTCCTGCACAAGCGGATCGTCAGCCAGGACGTGGCGATCTCGGCGCTCGCCCGCGCCATCCGGCGGTCGCGGGCCGGTCTCAAGAACCCGTTCCGGCCGGTCGGCTCGTTCATCTTCCTGGGCCCGACGGGGGTCGGCAAGACCGAGGTCGCCAAGGGACTGGCGGAGTTCCTGTTCGGGAACGAGAAGGCCCTCATTCGCTTCGACATGTCGGAGTACATGGAGAAGCACGCGATTGCCAAGATGATCGGCTCGCCGCCGGGCTACGTCGGATACGAGGAGGGTGGTCAGCTCACCGAGCGCGTCAAGCGCAAACCTTACAGCGTGGTCCTGCTGGACGAGATCGAGAAGGCGCACCCCGACGTCCTGAATGTCCTCCTCCAGGTGCTGGAGGACGGCCAGATCACCGACGCGTTCGGCGACACCATCGATTTCAAGAACGGTCTGGTGGTCATGACCTCGAACATCGGATCGCACCTGATCCAGAAGTCCCACACCCTCGGGTTCCGGGAACCCGATGATCGGCAGGCCGATTACCGCGCCCGCCGGGAGCTGGTCCTGAAGGAGGTGAAGTCGGTCCTCAATCCGGAGTTCATCAACCGGGTGGACGAGATCATCGTCTTCGATGCGCTGTCCGACGAAGACCTGCTGGCGATCTGCGGACTGATGGTGAACCAGCTCAACGCCAGCCTGACCGAGAGGGGGATTCAGCTCAAGGTCACCGATGATGCCTACCGCTGGCTCATCGACAAGACCTGCGGCGATCGTTCCTACGGCGCGCGCCCGCTCCGCCGTGCCATTCAGAAGAACATCGAGGATGCGCTTTCGGAAAACCTCATTCTCGGCAAGCTCCCGGAACGCGGGGAAATCGAAATCTTCGTCGACCAGGAACGGCTCGCCTTCCGGGAGCCGATCGAGATCCCCCGCTGACCCCACTCCACGACCGGGGCTGCAACTCCTGACGATGCGCCGCTGCTCGCGGGTGAGCGCGCGCCGGGAGCGCGGGCGCGCCGCCGGGCGCGCCGTGGCGGTGCTCGCCATGCTGGCGGGCCTCGCCGGGCCGCTGCCCTGCCGCGCCGCCGGGCAGGAACCGACGCCGGAACCGGGCCACGAAGCCCCGGCCGGTCCGCCAGCCGATCAGGCTCCGCCGCCCGCCGCCCAGGAGACGGTCCCGGGTGAGAGTCGACCGCCGGACGATGGAGCGGCCCCGGCGCCCGCCGACGAGACGACCGGCCCCCCCGAAGCCGCCGGCCCCGCGAGCGGCAAGGTGATCGGCAAGATCTTCGTGGACGGCAACATCCGCGTCTCCGACAGCGCGTTCTTCTCCAGCCTCAGGCTCAAGCCCGGGGACCCGTTCGACGCGAAAGCCGTTGCGGACGAATTCCGTCGTCTGTGGGGCCTGGATCTGTTCGACGACATCACCGTGGAATCGCGGCAACGCGGCACCGACACGATCGACCTGATCTTCCACGTGCGCGACCGGCCGCTGATCAGCGGCGTGGCCTACGTCGGCATGAAGGCGATCACCGAGGCGAACATTCAGGAGCGTCTGACTCAGGCCAAGGTGGAAGTGCGGCGCGGCCAACCGGTCGATTTTTCGGTGCTCCACAAGGCGGAGGCCATTATCAGCCAGCTGCTCCAGGAGAGAGGCTACCTGGAGGCGAGGGTCAAGTCCCGCCTGACGCCGCTCAGCCAGGGGCAGCGCGAGGTGACCTTCTACATCCGCGAGGGGGGCAAGACCAAGATCAAGGAAATCGACTTCGTGGGCAACACGGTGTTCACGGACCGGGAGATCCGCAAGACCTTGAAGCTGACGAAGCAGATGGGCTTCCTGTCGTCGTTTGCCTCGAGCAAGGTGCTCTACCACCCGGCCAAGTTCGACCAGGATTCGGACAACATCCGCAGCGCCTACAAGGCCGTCGGATATCTCGACATCAACGTCAAGCCGGAGATCGTCGATCTCGTGGGCAAGGGCAAGACGCACGCGCCGATGCCGGTCGATGACCCCGCTGTCGACGATTGGGAGCCGGCGGTCCCCTCGCCGGCGCCGCCCGGCGAGACCGAGAAGCAGCGCAAGAAGCGCGTCGAGGCGGAGCTCAAGGCGAAGAAGAAAGCTGAGAAGCCGGCGAAGAAGCAGGTCCTGGTCACGGTTCCGATCGAGGAAGGGCAGCAATACAAGGTCGGCCGGATGAGCGTGGAGGGGAACAGCGTGTTCAGCTCCCCTGAGATCCTGTCCCGCCTCCGGTTGCGCCCGGGCATGGTGTTCAACGACGCGCTGCTCAAGTTCGCCACCAAGCGGATCGAGGATGACTACGGCGAGCGCGGCTATTTCTATGTCTCCCTCGATCCTCAGATCGAGAAGCACGAGCAGACCGCCGACCTGAAGCTGGTGGTGACGGAGGACAAGAAGTATTTCGTCGACCGGATCGAGTTCGTCGGCAACACGACGACGCGCGACACCGTGCTGCGGCGCGAAGTGCCGCTGATCGAGGAGGACCTGTTCAACGTCCGGCGGCTGCGGCTCGGGGTGCGCAAGATCGCGCAGCTCGGCTACTTTCAGGTGGGGGACGATCCCAACGTGCAGCCCCTCGAGGGCAGCAACAAGGTCGATGTCGAGGTCAAGGGGACCGAGACCAGCCGCAACGAGATCCAGGTCGGCGGCGGCGTCTCCGGTCTGGAGGGCGGATTCTTTCAGGCGTCCTACTCGACGCGCAACTTCCTGGGGCGGGGCGAAGTGCTGTCACTGTTCATCCAGACCGGCAAGCGCGCCGACCGCTACTCCATCAGCTTCACCGAGCCGTGGTTTCTCGGGAAGCCCTGGACTCTGGGGCTCTCGCTGTTCAATCGACAGACCGATTACGTCGGGTTCAGGCGCCGCGACCAGGGGAGCACGGTTTCCGTCGGGCGCCTGCTGGGCGCCTTCAGCCGGTTCGACGTGATCTATGGCCTGCAGACCACCGACTTCATCCCGACCCGGGCCGGTTACGTGGTGAACCAGCCGCGCAGCACGACCAGCAGCGTCACCAGCGCCTGGAGCATGGACACCCGCAACAATTACTTCCACCCGACGCACGGCTACCGTCTGCTGGCGAGCGTCGAGCTCGCCGGGGGCCCGCTCGGCGGCGACAACTACTATTACAAGCCGCGTCTCGACGGCACGCTGTTCCTGCCCGGCCTGATGAAGCGCCACTACGTCGGGCTGAATGCGTCCTACGGCTATATCGAGCCGTTCGGCGGCAGGGTCATCCCGACCTACGAGCGCTTCTTTCTCGGCGGTGAGCGGAGCCTGCGACTGTTCCCGGCCCGTTCCGTCAGCCCGGTGCGGCTTGATACGGACGTGAATGGCAACGGCTTCATCGGGCGACCCGAGGATACCCCGGACGGCTCGTTCACGCCGCTCTGCCCGGCGGATGACGTCAACATGAACGGCATGCAGGACCCGGGCGAGAGCGACCACGGCAATTGCCTCCTCGACCCGGATGAGGATCAGAACGGGAACCGCATCCTGGACACCGAGGATCTGAACCGCAACGGCGTTCTCGACCCGGGGGAGGACTTCAACGGCAACGGGGTGCTGGACACGGAGGACCACAACGGAAACAATCGGCTGGATCCCGGCGAGGACGCATTCGACGGACTCTTCACGCCATTCTGCCCCGCCGATGACCTCAACATGGACGGACTGCCGCAGCCGATCGACGGCGAGGGTCAGGGCGGCAACTGCGCCCTCGACCCGGGAGAGGACACCAACGGCGACGGCGTGTACGGGGCGGTGTACCCCGGCGGCAAGCAGTACATCATGTTCAACGGCGAGTACAACATCCCCCTGTCCGACACCGTCGAGTTCACGTTCTTCTACGATGCCGGCAACGCCTACGACAACGGTCAGTCCGTCAGTCTGAAGGACCTGCGGGTCGACTACGGCATCGAGATGCGCTTCTACCTGCCGGTTTTCCAGGCGCCGCTGCGGCTGATCTACGGCTGGATCCAGAACCCGCGCGGAGGCGAGGATCCGAGCAACTTCATCTTCAGCATCGGAACGACCTTCTGACCCGGCGGCCCCGCGCAGCCGTTCGGCGGCCGGCGGCGGCTCGTGTCGCCGCGCAACCCGTGTGATATAGTGCGCCTTCTTCTTGTCGCGTCGCGATGTGAGGAGACCCCGATGCCACCTTTGCCGCGTTCGGTCCTGATCCTTGCCTTGTCCCTGAGTCTGGGCGCCGCCGTTGCCTCGGCCCAGACCGAGGCCCCGAAGATCGGCGTGTTCGATCCCGAGACGCTGTGGAAGGTGACCGAGGTCGGCAAGCAGTTCAACGCCGACCTGTCGACGTCGCGGGATCGGCTGCAGGGGGATATCGACAAGAAGCAGCAGGAGATCGACGCACTGCGCGAAAAGATGCGGCAGCAGTCCGCCAGCCTCAGCGACGACAGGATGGCGCAGATGAGCAAGGACGTCCAGAACAAGATGATCGAGCTGAACCGGATGAACGACGACGCGACCCGGGAGATGAAATCCCAGCTCGGCGACGTCCAGAATCGATTTCAACAGATGCTGGTGGAGACCGTCGAGGCCTTTGGCAAGGAGAAGAATCTGCTCCTGATCCTCAACAAGGGGGTCATCGACTACAACGCGCCGAGCATCGACGTCACCCAGGAACTGGTCGCCAAGTTCAACGAGATGCACAAGGCCGTCGTCCCCACCGCCGCGAAGACACCCGCCAGGAAGCCGGTCGACAAACCGGCGGACAAGAAGCCGGCGGAGAAGCCGAAAGAGGCTCCGAAGGGCAGCGACGGCGGCCATTGAAGAGTGTCCCTTGGGATCCTACACGCTCGCCGAGATCGCCTCGCGTGTCGGTGGCACGGTGCGCGGGGACGGCAGTCGACGCGTCGCCGGGCTCCAACCGCTCGAGACGGCCGGCCCCGAGGATCTGAGCTTCGTCGCCCACCCGCGTTACCGCCACGCCGCTGCCGCCTCGCGGGCAGCCGGTCTGATCGCGTCCGACGGGGACGTTGCTCCCGGGCTCAATCTGATCGTGGTGCCGAACCCCTATGCCGCCTTGGCGGCCGTCATGGACCTGTTCTTCGCGCTGCCGCGTCCGGCCCCGGGGCTCAGCCCTCTCGCCGCCATCGGTCAGGGGGTGCAGTTGGGCAAGGACGTCTCGATCGGTCCGTACGCGGTCGTCGGTGACCGCAGCCGGGTGGGGGAGCGGGCGGCGCTCATGGCCGGGGTGATCCTGGGGGAGGATGTGACCGTCGGTGCCGACAGCGTGCTCCACCCCGGTGTCGTCGTCTACGCGCACACGGTGATCGGCGAGCGCGTGATGGTGCACGCCGGCAGCGTCCTCGGCAGCGACGGGTTCGGCTATGCGGAGGTCGGCGGCGGTCGCGCCAAGATCGCCCAGGTCGGCAACGTGGTTGTCGGGGACGACGTGGAGATCGGCGCCTGCGTCACCGTCGACCGCGCCACCTTCGGCAGCACGGTCATCGGGCGCGGCGCCAAGATCGACAATCTCGTCCAGGTGGCGCACAACGTCGTGGTGGGGGAGGACGCCGTCCTGGTGGCGCAGTCGGGGATCGCCGGCAGCACGCGTCTCGGACGCGGTGCGATCCTGGCGGGCCAGGCGGGGGTGGCCGGTCACCTGGTGCTGGGTGACGGGGCGCGCGTGGGGGCGAAATCCGCGGCATTGCAGGATGTCGGACCGGGGGCGTTCGTGCTCGGGATCCCGGCCGTCGACCACCGGGAATGGAAGCAGACCCGGGCTGCCCTCCGGCGGCTTCCGGAATTGCTGCACAGGGTTGCCCGGCTGGAGGCGGCGCTGCGGCTGGCACCCGGCGGGACATCGGCGTCGGAGGTTTCGGCCCGGGTCGGACGCCGTCGGACGTCGGCCGCGCGGAAGGCGGACCCGAATCGGAAGCCCCGGGTGCGCCGGTAGAGTGCACGGACGGACGATCGGGCCGGCAGCGCAGGCGCCGCGGCAACCGCGGATGGGGGGAGCATGGAGGAAAACCGCACGGTCCTGGACATCAGGCGGATCATGGAGATCCTGCCGCACCGGTACCCGTTCCTGCTGGTCGATCGGATCGTGTCGATCGAGGGGGATCGCAAGATCGTCGGCATCAAGAACGTCACCTTCAACGAGCCGTTCTTCCAGGGGCACTTCCCCGGCCTGCCGGTGATGCCCGGTGTGCTGATCGTCGAGGCGATGGCCCAGGTCGGCGCCGTGTTGATGCTGCGCAACGTCCCCGACCGGGACGGGAAGCTGGTCTATTTCGCCGGCATCGATCGCGCCCGGTTCCGGCGTCCCGTGGTGCCCGGGGACCAGTTGCGCTTCGTGGTCGAAGTCCTGAAGGCGCGTAGCCGGTCGGCGCGGCTGCGCGGCGAAGCGTTCGTGGACGACGCGCTGGTCGCGGAAGCGGAGTTGTTCTCCTCGATGGTTGACCGCGACGGGACTCCGGCAGGACGGCCATGAGCCGGCAGCCTCAAATTCACCCGATGTCCGTCGTCGACCCCGGCGCGGTGCTGGGCGAGGCGACGGTCGTGGGTGCCTACAGCGTCATCGGTCCGGACGTGTCGATCGGCGCCGACTGCATGATCGGTCCGCACGCCGTCATCGAGGGACCCAGCCGGATCGGGGCGCGCTGCCGGGTTTTCCCGTTCGCCTGCCTCGGAACGCCGCCGCAGGACCTGAAATACCGTGGCGAGCGGACGACCCTCGAGATCGGCGACGACAACACGTTCCGCGAAGGAGTCACCGTTCACCGCGGCACCGCGGGCGGGGGTGGGGTGACCCGCATCGGCTCCGGCAATCTGCTGATGGCCGGGAGCCACGTCGCCCACGACTGCCAGGTCGGCAGCGGGGTAATCTTCGCCAATGCGGCGACCCTCGCCGGTCACGTGACCGTCGAGGACGGGGCCACGGTCGGAGCCTTTTCCGGTGTGCATCAGTTCTGCCGGATTGGCCAGCACGCCTACATCGGCGGCTATTCCGTCATCACCCAGGATGCGCTGCCGTTCGTTCTGACGGTCGGCAACCGCGCCAGGAGCTTCGGCATCAACGTCATCGGACTGGAACGCAAGAAATTTTCGCCCGAGGCCATCCAGGCCCTCAAGCGGGCCTACCGCATCCTGTTTCGCTCGCGCATGGCCCAGAAGGAGGCGCTCGAACGGCTCGACGCCGAGGTTGGGGAGTGCGCCGAAGTGCGCGACCTGGCTGCCTTCATCCGCGACAGCGAGCGGGGGGTGATTCGCTGAGCGAGGCGGAGGCGCTCCGGGTCGCCGTCATCGGCGTCGGCAGCCTCGGGCAGCACCATGCCAGGCTCCTGTCCGGGATGCCCGGGGTGCGCCTCGCGGCGGTGGTCGATCGGGACGCGGATCGCGCCGCCGACATCGCCGCGCGCCACGGCACGCGCGCGCTGGGGTCGATCGGGGACCTGCCGGCGGACCTCGCCGCGGTGACGGTCGCCGTCCCGACGTCGGCCCATGCCGTCGTCGTCGAGGAGTGCCTTGGCCGGGGGTACGCCGTCCTGGTCGAAAAACCGATGGCGGCGAACCTGCAGGACGCCGAGCGCATGGTCGCGGCGGCGCGCCGCGCCGGGCGGCTGTTGTGCGTCGGGCACACCGAGCGCTTCAATCCAGCGTTCCGCGCCGCCGCGCCGCGCCTGCGCGAAGCGCGCTTCATCGAGGCGCACCGCCTGGGCGTCTTCACCGCCCGGAGCACCGACGTCGACGTCGTGCTCGACCTGATGATTCACGACCTGGACATCGTCCTGAGCTCCGTCAGGTCGCCCATCGCCGCCATCGACGCCGTCGGCGTGCATGCGCTCACCGACAAGGTCGACATCGCCAATGCGCGGCTGCGCTTCGAAAACGGCTGCGTCGCCAACCTGACCGCCAGCCGGATCAGCGCCGAGCGGGTGCGCAAGATCCGGGTGTTCACGCGCGACAGCTACGTGGCCATCGACTGCGCGCAGCAGGAGGCGATGGCCTATACGCTGCGTCGCGGCGCCTCCCACCCGGAGATCGTCCGCGAGGCGATCGCGGTCACCGCCGGCGAGCCGCTCGACGCCGAGCTGCGCGCCTTCGCGGAGCGGGTCCGGGGAGGGGATGCCCCGGTCGTGAGCGCCGATGAGGGGTTGCTGGCGCTGCGCGCCGCTCTGCGGATCGTCGATCAGATTCGCCTCGTCGGCTCCTAGGAATGGCTCGCCACAGCCGCGCCCGCACGCCATGAAAGCCTCGCCGGGCATCGAGACGTTCCTGCGCGATCGGATCACCGCCGCCGATTTCCCGGGCGCCGCCTATCTCGTGGCGCAGGGCGAGACGATCCTCGCCGAGGGTGCCCTCGGCCGCGCCGTCGTCGAGCCGGAGATCATTCCGGCAGGGCTGGCGACGTTGTACGATCTCGCCTCCCTCACCAAACCCCTGGCGACGGCGTTGATCACCATCCTGCTGCGGCGGGACGGCACGCTGCGGCTCGAAGATCGCGTGGCACAGCACCTGCCGGAATGGATCGGCGGCGACCAGCGGGATGACATCACCCTCCAGGACCTGCTGCTCCACCGCTCCGGCCTGCCGGCGTGGGCGCCGCTCTACATCCACGCCTCCGACCGAAGCGGCCGCGTCGCCTGGCTGCGCCGGGTCCCGTTGCGTGCCGCGCCCGGTGTTGGGGTCGGCTATTCCGACCTCGGCTACATCCTGCTCGGCTTCGCCCTCGAGGGGATGACCGGCCGTTCCCTGGAGACGCTGTTCGCCGAGCGGGTGACGGGTGTCCTTGGAATCGCCGACCTGCTGTTCCGGCCGGCGGAGAAGGAGCGCCGCAGGATCGCGGCGACCGAGGCGGGCAACGCCCGAGAGCGGCAGCTGGCCGGGCCGGATGGGGACCGCTACAATGGTTGGCGCACCGGGGTGATCTGGGGAGAAGTCCACGATCACAATGCATGGACGCTCGGCGGCGTGGCGGGGCACGCGGGGCTGTTCGGCACGGCGCGGGCCGTGCACGCCCTGGCCCTGCAGTTTCTCGATCGAGGCGAGGGGCTCCTGGCAACTCACGACAGGGAGATGTTCCGGGTCAACCAGACGCCCGGCGGCGAGGAAGACCGCTCGGTCGGCTTTCAGCTGGCCAGTACGCGCGGCTGCGCCGCGGCCGGCGCCCTGCCTGGCTCGGCATTCGGCCACACCGGCTTCACCGGAACATCGCTGTGGATCGATGCCGAACGCGGGCGCGTTTACATCCTGCTGACCAACCGGGTGCACCCGCGCGTCCGGGAGTTCAGTATGAACGCCGTGCGGCGTGACTTCCACCGTCTCGCCGCGACCCTCTGAGACGCCCTCCTCGACTGGCGGGGGCCTGACTAGCGATGGAATTTCTTTCTCTGCTCGATCCGGAACCGCCCGTCTCCCGACGCCTGACGCGCGCCGAGGCGCTGGTCCTGTCACTGGCGGTGCACGTTCTGGGTGCCCTGCTGGTCTTTGTCGTGCCGCGGCATCTGCCCCCGTCGCTCCTGGCCTTCCTCGCCTCCCGCCCGGCACCATCGAGCGATCAAACGCGTCCGTCGATGGAGGTGGCCCAGCTCAAAGAACCGCCGATCCCGCTCAAGTTCGCCTATCGCCAGCCGGTTCAGAAACAGGCCGTCCCGAGGCGGTCCGAAACCGCCCCGGCCAGGCCCCCGGCGAGACTCCCGGAGCAAAATCCGTTCGGGACTTTCGTCAAGGTTCCGGACCGCACGCCGGCGGAGAAGAATCCGAATGCCCCATTCTTGTCCGACTTGAACCGACGGGCGCGTCAGGAGGTCCCGACGCCGGCGAATGCCCGCGAATCGATCAACCCGCATGGGGAGGGGAACACCGACCAGATGGTCAGACCCGATCCTTCACGCCCCCAGTCGGAGCTCGAAAACGATCCGGCGGCGCGGGAAAGCGCCGCTGGTCCGGCGATCGCACGGGGTGGTCCGTCGGGCGATCCGGACGAGCCGACGGGGGCCGCGGAGCCGGGTGGCGTTTCGGGGGACACCGGGCAGGGATCGACCGCCGGAGACGGGATGGGCGGAGGTTCCCGGGGCGGCACCGGCGGGGCGGGCAACCGGCCCGGGGCGTCGGGCGGCGGCCCGGCCGGATCTCCGGGGCGGCTCGGCGCCATCGATGGCCTGTCGGCCGAGGCCCGGGACGGACTGCGCCGGGCGCTGGAGAACTCCGAAGGCGGGGAGCGGAAGGAGACGTTCTTCAACCCCGGCTACCTGCGCAGCGCCACGCTCGGGCAGCTCTCGTTCGATACGCAGGACTTCCCGTGGGGCGACTACGGACACAAGGTCATGAAGGCGATCGGCAACGCATGGTACACGCGCATCCCGCTCGCCGCCCGCGAGGGGTTGCGCGGCTATACCTGCGTCCGATTCGCCATCGAGAAGAATGGTGCGGTCACCGGCATCACGGTCGTGCTCCCGGCGCAGGTGCCGCCGTTCAACCGGGCCGCCACCGACGCGCTCGCGGCCAGCGTCATTCCGCCGCTGCCCGAGGGCTACCCGAAGGACCGGGAAGGCGTGACGGTCTGCTTTCTGTACAACATGATGTGGGGCGAGGTCGAGGGGTTCCGCTAGACCGGATCGTTGACTCGCGGCGGGCGGTGGCCCGGGCGGCTCAGAACGATTGGGCGAACCGGCTGGCCATGATCGCCAGGTCGGTCCCGTCGACGATGCCGTCGAGGTTGATGTCGACCGGCAGCCCGTAGTCGGGGCTGACGGTCTGCAAGCTGTGGTCGCACTCGGGACCCCGCGGCGTGTCGCTCGGAAAGTCCTGGCCATCGGTCGACGTCCCGCTGCCGACCACCTTCCGCGACACGCCCGAGCCGCCCTGCAGGAGAGTCCCGTCCGCCTGCAGGGTGTAGTCCTCGCCGCGCGTTGCCCCGAAGGCGGACGCCAGCACCGCCAGATCGAAGCCGTCGACGCGCCCGGATCCGTCGATGTCGGCCCTCTCCGTCAGGACGTTCTTGACCACCACGGGGCTGAAGTCGACGCTGTTCCAGATCTCGATGTCGGGGTACGTCTGATCCGTCACAAGGTCGGCATTGCCGGCGGTGATCTTGGTGAATCCGTCGGGTATGTCGGTGCCGGCGGGATTGATGGTCGGATCGGTGAAGAACAGGCCGTTGCCCAGGCCGATGTAGATGGTGAGATTCGGAGTGGCGGGTGCGCCGTCGCCGCTCGACAAGGCGACGAGGTCGTCCAGCCCGTCCCGGTTCAGGTCGGTCATCACTGCCGCCACCAGGGGTCCGTTGACCGGCAGGGGAGCCGGGTGCGCGATCGGCGGGACCAGCCCGAAGGTACCCGGCAGGTAGATGCCGATCGTCGAGGTACCGGGTTCGACCGCGGCGATCACGCTGGTGCGGTTGTCACTGTCGAACCTCGAGCCGGGTGATGTCGGGATGTAGTAGGGAATCCCGCAGACCAGTTGATCGGGGCCTTGCAACAGAAGGTCCGGGTCCCCCTGTGCCGCCACCGGGAGGCCGACCGAGAAGTTGCCTTGATCGTTCCCGGCCACGAGCACCAGGCCGTCGTCGCCCGATCCGGGCAGGCCGGGGTCGGCGATGATGATGTCGCGCGCGGCATCTTCGCTGCACACAAAAGCGACACAGCTCAGCGTGTACGAGCCGACCAGAGCCGCGGTCGGCCGGGCAAACATGCCGACAGGCGAAGCGGGTGCCGGCCTGAAAGTGCCCGAGCCATCGCCGAGCAGGATGGCGACTTGCCCCGAGCCAGGCATCACGGCCACCAGATCGTTGATCTGGTTCCCGAGGCTCGCGGCGGTGTCCAGGTCGGTCGCAGTCGGGTCGATCGGGGCGCAGTCGTCGCCGATGTTGTCGTGGTTGGCGTCGACCTGCGCCGCGTTGGCCGCCCAGGGGCAGTTGTCGAGCGCCGCCTTCACGATGCAGGCGTTGCCGACGTGGTCGCCGTCATTGTCCTCCTGGCCCGGGTTGTAGATGGTCCGACAGTTGTCGAGGGCCGCTGGTGCGAAAACCCCCGGCGTCACCTTCGATGGATCGTAGTCGCTGACCCCATCCTTGTCTGTATCGATCGTCGTTTCGCAGGCATCGCCGATGCCGTTGCCATTCGCATCGGCCTGGTTGCTGTTCGAGGTGGTCGGGCAGTTGTCGATCGCGTTGGCCACCGTGTCGCGATCGTAATCTCCCGCCCCCGGCCCGAGCTGGGTCAGCGCGGTGGAGCGATAGTCGGGCACCAGATCGCCGTCGGTGTCGGTCTGGGGATCGGTCGTCAAGGTGGGACAGGCGGCGGCGAGCTGGCAGACGTCGCCGATGCCGTTCCGATCGCTGTCGCACTGCATCGTCGTCGGGTCGAGCTGGGACGGCCCGCTCATCGGTGCGGGGTCGCAGGTCTTGAGGCCCGTCGTGCACAGGATGGTCACCGCGCAGGCCGGGTCGTCCGCTTTGCAGAGAGGCGGATTGTAGCGCGTCGGGCAGTCATCGAGCCGATCGACGATGCCGTCCCGATCGTAGTCGTTGGTGCCGCTGAGGAGACTGCCGATGGCCGGCCGGCCCGGTGCCGCCGGCAGCGACACCGTGCTGCCCTGGGCCAGGGACCCCGAGGCGAGGGCCTTCACGACCGTGACGGAGTTCGCGCCGGCGTCGGCGATGGCGAGATCCAGGAAATTGTCCTTGATCAGATCCCCGACTGCCATGCTCGTGGTATCGATCGCCGAAGTGAGGTTGAAAGCGGGCAGCGGCCTGAAAAAGGTATTCCCCAGACCGGACAGGACATCGACCCGGCCGGATCGCTGCAGCAGCACGAGGTCGACCCCGACCGAGGCGTCGGCGGCGAACATCGCCATGGCGGAGGTCGAACGCCACGGAGTGGCGGGCGTCTGGGGCGCCGGGCTGAATGCGAGTCCGCCGCCGTTGACGAACACGTCGAGCCGGGCGTTGCCATGGCTGAGAACCGCCAGGTCGGGACCCGGTCCACCGGGCTCGTAATCGAGCGCGCCCAGGGCCGCAGGCTGCGACAGCGCGGCGGTCAGGGCCGGCACCGGCGTGAAGGTGCCGGCCCCATTGCCGCTGTACAGCAGCACCTGGTCCCCATCGAACGCTGCCACAGCGAGATCGAGGGTCGGGCCGGTATCGAGTTTGAGCAACAGACCGCCCCGTGGTCGCAGAGTGCCGCCGAGCGGCGTGCTCGACAATGGTGTCAGCGGGCCGGGGCAGGCGGCGTGGGTGAAGATGTCAATCGTGCCCTGCGTGGAGCCCTGCGTTAGAACCACGAGATCGGCGCAACCATCGCCGTCGAGGTCGCCAGCCAGCAGGTCGTTCGGGGCCGGCGCCGTGAGACGCGTGTCCGACGATGTCGTCGGCAGAGCCGGCGGACCGGTCGGCGAGGCCGACGCCGCCAGGAACAAGCGGATATCGCCGGCACCGTGTTCGGCGACCGCCAGGTCGACGTCGCCATCGCCGTCGAAATCGGCCGCGGCCAGCCCGGCCGGTCCGTCGCCCGTGATCAGGGTCTTGACTGTATCGAAGGTGCCGTCGGTCTTGCCGTTGAACAGGCTCAGAGTGTCGGCGCCGGCGTTGGAGAGCACCAGGTCCGCGTGCATGTCGTCATTGAAGTCGCCGAGCGTCATCGACTGGGGGCCGGGACCGGTCGCCAGTGAGAAGCGGCTGGCGGTCCCGCCGTTGCCGGTATTGACCCGCACGCGAACGATGCCGGTCGTGAGTCCCGCGCCCAGGCTGGTTTCGAGGATCAGCAGGTCGGGACTGGAGGCGCAGGCGTCGCCGACGCGATCGTTGTTGAGGTCCTCCTGGCCGGGATTGGGCATGTGCGGGCAGTTGTCGAGGGCCGCGGGCGCGAACGCCCCGGGCGTCACCTTCGACGCGTCGTAGTCGAGGACGCCATCACCGTCGCTATCCATGGTGATCGGATTCCCGCTCACGTCCTTGGTCTCGCAGTCGTCGCCGATGCCATTGGCGGCGGTCGTGCTGGTGCCATCAGTCTGCGCCGCGTTGGCCACGTTAGGGCAATTATCGGCGGCGTTGCTCTTGCCGTCGGAGTCGACGTCCTCCGGGTTGAGGTCGGCGGTCAGGAGATACAGCGGACCCGCGCTCGGCTGGCTCACCGTGGCGATGCCGACCGGGATTGGTGAGTCGCGATGCGGCGCGAAGGTGCCGTCAAGCTGGTTGATCAGGACCGTGATCGTTCCCGCCTGGAAATTCGCGATCAGGAGGTCGGGCCAGCCGTCCCTGTCGAAGTCGGTGCTGACGAAGCTGAGGGGCCTCTCGATCGGGCCGGGTCGCAGGGCGAGGAGGGGATGGGCAGCGCCGGCGGCCCCCGGCGCAAGCGGCAGCAGGGTCCCGGCGATGAAGCACAGAGCGCCGGGGGCGACCCGGCGCGCGACCGAGGGCGTCATCGCTCCCGAAATTGTCCCGTCATGGGGTGCCTCTCGCCCGTCTCGAACCGGCTCATTTGAATGACCGGAATCCTACCGGGCGGATCGGTGGAAGTCAAGGAAATGGAGCAGTTTCGGTGCGGTGTATAATCGGCGCGCGTGCGGTGGGGGAGGCGTCATGCGGATCACCGGGGGCGAAGCGAGAGGCCGACGGCTGCGGGGACCTCGGGACAGCCAGACCCGGCCGACCGCCGACAGGGTGCGCGAGGCGATCTTCGACATCCTCGGCCCCCGAATCAGCGGCTCGAGCTTCCTCGATATCTTCGCGGGCACCGGCGCGGTCGGGATCGAAGCGCTCAGCCGCGGTGCCTCGAGAGTGGTGTTCCTGGAGAGCCGACCCGCCAATCTCGTCCTGATCGGCGACAACCTTCTCCTGGGCGAATGGAGCGGGAAATGCGAGGTCATCGACGGTGACGCGGGACGGGCCATCGGCGCCCTGCGGCGGCGCGGCGATGAATTCGACGTGGTGTTTCTCGATCCGCCGTACGATCGGCCGGATGTTGCAGTGACCGTGGCGGCCTCGGCGACCCTGCTGGCTGCCGGTGGTCGCCTGCTCGTCGAGCACCGGTCCTCACAGGCACCGCCGGGGGCCCCGAGCCTGAAGCTGCGGAAGGCCTACCCTCACGGGGACACGACCCTGAGCCTGTTCCTGGCCGATCCGGCCGGCCGGGACGCGGCGGCCGGTTCCGTGCCCGGACCGGCTGCGGGAGAGTGAGGATGATCCGGAACCGTTGTCGCCCGGCCGAATGCCCGGACAGGCTCCTGGCCACGATGGTTCTCGCCGGCCTCCTCGGGATGTGTGGATGTGCGAGCGGCGGGTCGTCCTCCCCGGTGGCCGACGAAATCGCCGGGATCCGGATCGGAGTCGACCAGGCACGGGCCCAGCAGGAACGGCTGCACCGCGCCCTTGAGTCGTTGACGGCCCCGCCCCGGGTCCAGGCGGGGCCACAGGCCCAGGCGGTCCCTGAGGATCAGCCGCCCACCGCGCCGGCGCGCACCGCCCAGAGGTCGGCGCTCAACCCCGCCGAGGCGGAGGTGCTCTATCGTCAGGGATACGCCCTGTTCCATCGCGGCGATTACGCCGCCGCCGAACAGGCGTTACGCGCCTACCTGCAGGTGCGTCCGGCCAGCCCGCATGCCGACCAGGGGCTCTTCTGGCTCGGCGAAAGCCTCTTGGCTGCCGGCAAACAGAGTGACGCGGTCCAGGTCTTCGAGACGCTCCTGTCGCGCTTCCCGGCGAGCGATCGTGCGCCTGTCGCGCGCGACCGGATCGCGGCGGCGCCCGCGCCGCACCGCTGACGCCCGCACCAGCCGCAAACTTCTCGCGATGACGGGATTGTAATCGGCGGCGATTTTCTTCAGTTGGCCGCCGCGTCTTGACTTCCCGCTCCCCGTACATATTTTTCCACCCGGAGGCACCCCGCCCGCCAGCGAAGCGGCGGCCGTGTGGAGGAGAGACGAGATGCGGATGTCGGTGAAGCTGTTCCTGGGCGCTGCGGTTGCCGTGCTCCTGGTCTGGGCCCTGATCGCTCCGGAGCCGGCTACCGGACAGGAGTCCCAGGGAACCGGTGATCGGGCCGGCTCCAATGGC
Source organism: Acidobacteriota bacterium (assembly GCA_018606725.1). Taxonomy (GTDB): domain Bacteria; phylum Acidobacteriota; class Polarisedimenticolia; order Gp22-AA2; family Gp22-AA2; genus JAGYID01. Next base: position 14,868 of record JAGYID010000008.1, on the reverse strand, counting down.
GATGCGGGTGCGGGCGTTACCGCGACCTCGGCGGGGACGGCCGCCGAGGCGGGCGAGGACGCGAATCAACCGGGCGGGTCGCGGGCACAAGTGCCGCTGCAGCCCGGGTCGACCCTGCCGCCGAAGAACCTCAAGAAGGTCGGCGACCACTGGACCCCTTACGATCCGCCTGACCCGGAGAGCTTCCCCAAGGACGCCACGCTCCACATCATCGTGCCAGGCGACACGCTGTGGGACCTCGCCGACCTGGCGTTCGGGAACCCGTATCTGTGGCCGCAGATCTGGAACGAGAACCGGTACATCCTGGACTCGCACTGGATCTACCCGGGGGACCCGCTCCTTCTCCCGGCGCGCCCGACGGTGGTCTCGGAGGTCGTTCCACAGGGTCAAGAGGGGGCGCCGCCCGTCGAACTTGCCGTTCCGCCGCCGGCGCCCGCCGCTGATGAGACGCAGGAACAGGATGAGGCGCCCGAAGAGGCTCTGACCGCCGAGGCGCCGGAGGAAGAGCCGGCCGCACCAGCGAGGCAGACCAGCGCTCCGATGCCCGACGCAGGCGCCCATGCGCCCCGATCGGTCCCAAAGATCGAGCCGCTGGCGGACGAGCATGATATCCGTTGCTCCGGCTACATCGCCCGTCACGACAACAAGGCGGACTATTTCATCGCCAGCCAGGAGGAAGAGAGCAAGATCAGCCTGACCGAGGGCGACATCATCTACATGAACCGGGGACAGGAGAACGGCCACGTCGAGCCGGGGACCGAGTACAGCATCGTCGTGCGGATTGGCGCGGTCGAGCATCCGGTCACCCACAAGCGGCTGGGCATCTATTACAAGCGTCTCGGCACGGTCAAGGTGCTGGCGTATCAGGAATACACCGCGGTCGGTGAGATCACCGTCGCCTGCGACGACATCCGGGCCGGCTACGACCTCGTGCCGCTGACGGTGACGCCGTTGCCCGCCAAGCCGGCGCCGGCTTTCAGCCGCATTGCTCCGATCGATCCGGACAAGCCCTCCGGCTACATCGTCCACATGGAAGACAACGTCGCCCGGGCCGGGACCGGCACCACGGTCGACATCGACCTCGGCTTCGACGATGGACTCAAGGCCGGGGACTTCCTGATGGTCTTCGTCCAGCCGGAGCCGAGGGTCAGCTACAAGCCGCTCAAGGCCGACTACATGTGGGGCAACACGCATCTCTACGCCCCCGAGACGCACGTCGACTACAAGAACGCGCTGCCGCAGAAGGTGATCGGGCAGGGGGTCGTGCTGATGACCGAGAAGCACACGGCAACGGTCAAGATCATCCAGTCAGTGCGGGAAATCGAGATCGGCGACTCGGTCGTGGTGCAGTAAAACCCGGCCGTCCGGCGGCATCGCCGGCAGGTCAGCCGGCCGGCTCCACCTCCGAGAACACCTCGGCCTCAAACGCCTCGAGCGTCGCGCCCCGATCGCATGCGTCGGGCGGCAACCCCGCCTTCAGGCAGGTCTGTCTCACGAAGGTCGCCGCGTCCCATCCCTGGTCGATCGCCACCTGAGGCAGCAACACACCGCGCCAGGGTCCCTGCGTCACCATCAGGCCGTGACGACCGACGGCGATGCGTGATCGATCGTGCACCTGTTCAGCCGGCGACAGCACAGAGATCTCAATGTCCAGGTCGCGGAGCTCCTCCGACGTCAACGGCGGGAAGCGGGGGTCCTCGGTCGCGGCCGCGGCCGCGACGTCCCGCACGACTTCGCAGAGCGGCCGATTGGTCGACATCCAGCCGATGCAGCCGCGCAACTCGCCTGAGCGCTGCAGGGTCACGAAGGCGCCACGCCCGGCGCGCAATCGCGACGGAGCGGATGACAGATCCGGCGGGGGCAGGCCCTGCAGCCGCGCCTCGACCGACCGGCGGGCGAGATCCAACAGGAACGAGCGCTCATCCCCGGTCAGCGGCTTCGGCGCCTCGGCCATGTGCCGTCTCACACCATCATGATCTTGTTGCGCAGGATGAGCACTTCGAGAGCCAGCGCCGCCTTGTGCAGCAGCCGGCGATACAACTGGACGTCGGGCACCAGCGCCGCGTCGGGGCCGTTGTCGGCGTACAGGATGACCGCCGGCTTCTCCTTGATCGCCAGTGGCAGGAGCAGGACCCGCGCCGGTGGCGGGCACCCAAGGTCAAGGTAGAACTTCGCGTTCGCCGGCAGGTCCGGGACCGGCCCGTAGTAGTAATCGGCGCCCGAGCGGAAGAACACGAACAGCGAGGGGCGGTCGAGCGGCACCACCACATTGCGGATTCGCAGCGGCGAGAGCCCGGCTCCGCGGCCGCTCCACCCCAGGACGTTGTGCTGCTGCACGACGAACAGCGCCGCGCGGCGGAACTGCGCGGTCGTGAAGTCGAGGATGGCCCCGAAGACATCGTCGCGTGTCTCGGCCTGGCGCAGCCGGGCGGCAATCGCCTCCATCGAGTTCGGCGCCGCCGCCGGCGTGGCGGCGGCCGTCGGGACGAGGACGGCCGCGGCCGCGCCGGGCAAGCCGGCCGACGCCGGCACCGGTTGCGTGACCCGCGCCGGAGGCGCCGCCCCCGGCCGGGCGACCGCAGTCGGGCCGGAAGGAGGCGGCGCGACGGCGGCTGGATGATGCGGGCCTTCCTCCTCGGCCCGCCAGTTCTCCAGGGAGGTCGGGATCGGGCCGCTTCCCTCGAGCATCGCCGGTGGCGCGATGCCAGGCCCGCTCACGAACGGCTGGTCCACATCGCCCGGGTCGGCATCGAGGGGCAGGCCGTCGAGACCGATTTCCGGACCCGTAGGGGCAGGGGAGGACGGCGAGGCGGCGGGCGCCTTCATTGTCGTGCGGGTGATACCCGTGTCGCCGGGACCCTCGGCGACGGGGATCGCCTTGGTGCCAATCGAGATCTGATAGTAAACCTCGATTGCCTTGACGATGCGGAACTCGGCGGCGACGAAGGGCTCGACCGCCATGCCCGTCAGGAAGGCGATCTCATCGAGGGCCAGCAGGTCCTTGGGGTCGCGCATCGCCAGGTGCAGCTTGCGCTTCTCGATGGCGATCGGGATGATGCAGTACTTGGCCGCCACGCGGGCCGGGACCGTGGCGATGACCTCGGGGGCGATTTTCTCCAGGAGACGGGCCGGTGCAAAACGCGTGTGCGATGTATCGGCGAGGTACTCGCCGAGAACGTCCTCGTCGATGAAGCCGAGCTTGACGAGCGTATTTCCCAGCCGCTCGCCGAAGAACGCCTGATCGCGCAGCGCCCGGTCCAACTGCTCGGGCGCGATTCGACCCTTCTTCAGCAGCCAGTCACCAAGCTTGTCGGCCACCCTGATCCCCCGGGGACTCCATCCGGGCGCGGCGCACGGGCTTCAGCGGCGCGCCACCCGCCGCGGCCTCAGCGGCTGTGCCGCGGACTGTGAGACCGGCGGCCCGGTCCTCCTCCGTGACCGCCTGGGCGGCGGCCCGATGACCCGCCGCGCTGGCCGGCGGCCGGCAGCGGCTCCGGCGCCTCGCCGCGCTTCTCGCGCAGCACCGCCTTGCGGCTGAGGCGGATCCGGTCGCCGTCAACCTCGATGGCCTTGACGAGGACCTCCTCGCCTTCCTTGATCTCGTCCTGCACTTCATTGACGCGGTGCTCCGCCAGCTCGGAGATGTGCAGCAGCCCCTCCATGCCCGGAAGAATCTCAACGAAGGCGCCGAAATTGACGATCCGCGTCACCTTGCCGAGATACGTCTTGCCCAGCTCCGCCTCGGCGGTGATCTCGCGGATGATTTCGATCGCCTTCTGGGCCGAGTCCTCGTCCACCGAGGCAATGTGGATGCGGCCGTCGTCCTCCACGTCAATCTTGCAGCCGGTGCGCTCGATGATCGAGCGGATCATCTTACCGCCCGGGCCGATGACTTCGCGGATCTTGTCCTTGTTGATGCGGATGGTGAAGATGCGCGGGGCGAACGACGAGATGTTGGCGCGCGGCTGCGCCAGGGTGGTGTCCATGACGTCGAGTATCTGCATGCGGGCGCGGCGGGCCTGTGCCAGCGCCTCGCCCATGATCGCCTTGCTGATGCCGTTGATCTTGATGTCCATCTGCAGCGCGGTGATCCCCTCGCGGGTGCCGGCGACCTTGAAGTCCATGTCGCCGTAATGGTCCTCGACCCCGGCGATGTCGGTCAGGATGACGTAGGCATCGCCCGACTTCACCAGTCCCATCGCCGCGCCGGCGACGGCCGAGCGCAGCGGCACGCCGGCGTCCATGAGGCAGAGCGAGCCACCGCAGATTGACGCCATCGACGAGGAGCCGTTGGACTCCAGGATGTCCGAGACCAGGCGGATGGTGTATGGGAAGGCCTCGTCGTCCGGCATGAGCGGCAGAAGCGCCCGCTCGGCGAGGGCTCCGTGACCGATTTCGCGCCGGCCGGGACCCCGCAGGAACTTGACCTCGCCGACCGAGAACGGCGGGAAGTTGTAGTGCAGCATGAAGCGCTTCTTGGACTCGCCCTCGAGCCAGTCGATCCGCTGGGCGTCCTCGGAGGTCCCGAGGGTGCAGGTGACCAGCGCCTGGGTCTCGCCGCGGGTGAACAGCGCTGAACCATGCGTGCGCGGCAGGACGCCGACTTCGGGGGTGACCTTGCGGAGCTGGTCGGCGGCGCGGCCGTCGAAGCGCCGGCGGGCCTCCAGCAACTCGCGCCGGGCGATCTTCTTGTGCAGATCGCTGCAGATGGCCGCGGCAGCCTCGCGACGCTGCGGTTGATCCTCCGGGAAGGACTTCACCTGCTCGTCGATGATCGAGGCGATCGCCCGGTACGACTCAATCTTGACCGGCATCTTCATCGCATCGTACAGGCGCTGCCCGAGGGCGGACTCGAGCTGGCGATACAGCTCCTGGTCCAGTTCCTTCGCCTTGGCCACGCGCTTCTCCTTCGGCAGGGCGCGGCGCAGGTCTTCCTGAAGCCCGACGATGTCGCGACAATGGCGCTGTCCGAACCAGATCGCCTCCAGCATCTCATCCTCGGAGACCTCGCTGCTGCCGGCTTCGACCATGACGACCTCGGTGGCGCTGCCGACGACCACCAGGTCGAGCCGGCTCTGCTCCATCTGCTCGTAGGTCGGGTTGAGGATGTACTGGCCGTCGATGAGGCCCACGCGTACGGCGCCGATCGGCGTGGTGAAGGGAACGTCCGAAAGATAAAGAGCAGCCGATGCCCCGGTGACCGCCATGACGTCCGGGTCGTTCGCCAGATCGGCCGACAGGACCAGCGCGACGACCTGGGTCTCGCAGGCCCATCCCTTCGGGAACAACGGCCGGATCGGCCGGTCGATGAGGCGGGAGGTGAGCGTCTCCTTTTCGTTCGGGCGCCCCTCGCGCTTGAAGAAGCCGCCCGGGATCTTGCCGGCGGCATAGGTGTTTTCGCGATAGTCGACGGTCAGGGGCAGAAAGCTGATGCCGGGTTTCTCCCTGCGATCGGCCGTGGCGGTGACCAGCACGACGGTGTCGCCATAGCGCACGGTGACAGCGCCATCGGCCTGTTTGGCGACCTTGCCGACCTCGATGGTGAGCGTCCTGCCGCCGAATTCGATGCTGCGGGTGGTGATCAAGTCATCCTCCAGAGGGCGCGCAGGTCGGATGCGATCCGGCGCCGGCGACCCGGTCCCGTCCGCGCTCGGCGCGGCGGAACGTGTGTGGGAAGGCGGGGTGGAACCCTGCCGGGTGCGTCACGCGGCAGGAGCACGGTCGATTCGGGTTCGTCCCGGGAGGCGAAGGTGAAGGGTAATTTATGAAGATGAAGGATGATGGCGAAATGGCTACCCTTCAGTTCACCCCGGTCACGCCCGAGTGCGACCGCCTGTCCTGCGCCGACCCGCCCGGCTTTCGACGCACCCGTGATCCGGCCTTCCTATTTGCGGATCCCGAGTCTCTTGATCAACTCGCGGTAGCGCTCCGCGTTCCCGCCCTTGAGATAGTCAAGGAGACGGCGACGGGTGCTGACCATCTTGAGAAGACCGCGGCGGGAATGATGATCTTTGGCGTGGGCGTTGAAGTGATCGGTCAGGTCTTCGATCCTCTTGCTGAGAATCGCGATCTGGACCTCCGGAGATCCGGTGTCAGTCGGATGGACCTGATACGTGGTTATGATTTCGGACTTCCGGTCTTTCGTGAGTGACATGGGGCCTGCAACTCCCTTGGTGCGCTGCGGATCATCCACGACGCGGGCGAAACTCTAGCACAAAGCGATCAAAACTGTAAAGCGGCGGGGGAAGATCCCGTCGCCGGAAAAGAGGTTCCGGCCAAGGCGGGTCACCCGATCAGCGGCTGAAGACGATCTGCGGTCGGATGATCGGTCGGGCCCCGGCCGCCACCTGCAGAAGGACCTCGCCGATGCCCAGCAGACCCCCCTCCGGCCCCTGCAGACGGCAGCGTCCGGGCGGCAGGGGTGGTCGGGGCGCAGCGACCTCGCCCAGCCCGCACGGGCGTCCGTGTCGGATCGCGTGCATGCCGGTCGCGGTCAGGACCAGCGTCGGAAGCCCCAGCGGTATCGCCTCCATCGGCATGATCAGGCGGGCGGCCGCCTGCCCGTCCGCCTTGAGCGCGTCCAGGGTCAGCGCCGCTTCGACGCGAAACGGTCCGGCCGAGGTGCGGCGCAGGGAACTGAGGTGGGCGCCGCAGCCGAGCGCCTGGCCGAGGTCGTGCGCGAACGAGCGCAGATAGGTCCCCGCCGATACCTCGGCCTCGAACGCCACCTCGTCACCGCTGAGTTCCAGGAACTCCAGGTGGCGGAAGACGACCGTGACCGGGGTCGGAGAAACCGGCGCGTGACGGCGGGCAAGACGGTGCATCGGTGTACCACGCACCTTTTTCGCGGAGAACACCGGCGGCACCTGGCTGACGCTGCCGAGGAACCCACGCATGGCTGTCCTCACGGCAGACTCGTCGACCCGCACCTCGCGTCGCTCTCCGACGGGCGCTCCATCCCGGTCGTATGTGTCGGTCTGGAGGCCCAGGCGCAGGGTGCCCCGATAGGTCTTGTCGACGCCCGACAGGAAGGTGGCGAGCCGCGTCGCTTTGCCGATCATCAGGACGAGAAGGCCGGTGGCCATCGGGTCAAGCGTGCCGGCGTGTCCGATTCGATCGGTCCGCAGGGCTCGGCGCGCCGATTCGACGACGTCATGCGAGGTCGGTCCCTCGGGCTTGTCGACCAGCAGGACGCCTTCCGGCGCGGCCATCATTCCTCCTCTTCATCGTCGGCGGGGTGTTCCGCCTCGTGGATCTGGCGCAGGACCCGCTCGATGCGGTCGCCTCGGTCGAGGGAGTCATCGTGGATGAAGGCGACGCTGGGCGCGAACCGCAGGCGCAGGTTCTTGAACAGATTCTTCCTGAAGAATCCGGCAGCGCTGTTGAGCGCCTTCAGGCACGCCTCCCGGGCCGGGAGATCACCCAGCACGCTCACGAATACCCGCACATTCTTCAGGTCGGGCGAGATGGAGGTGCCGGTGACGGTCACGAAGCCGACGCGGGGGTCACGCACCTCGCGGAGCAGCAGCCGGGAGACCTCATCCTTGATGAGATCGGAGACTCTGTCCTGACGGGTCGTCAACGGCCGGCCTCACGACAGAAATTCCGTTTCGCACTTCAGGACTTCGCCGGGCAACCGGCGCTCGACTTCTCCACGGATCGCCTCGAAGGTCTGCTCAAGCGGCGTGCGTGCCGAGGCGATGCCGACCACCCCGAGGGTGGCGCGCTGCCACAGGTCCTGGTGGTCGACCTCGGCGACCGACACGTTGTAGCGCTCGCGCAGTCGATCCTTGAGGCTGCGCAACACCTGGCGTTTCTCTTTCAGGGAGCCTACGCCCGGCAGGTGAACTTCAATGACGCAGAGAGCCACGTTCAGCGAGGTGTTCCCGCCCACGGATCGGACCCTCCCGGGTCCAGACAGGCGTCTAGAGGCTCTTGACGGCGATCTTCTCGATCCGGAACGCCTCGATCACGTCGCCGACCTTGATGTCGTTGAAGTTGGCCAACCCGATGCCACATTCGTACCCGGATTTGACCTCGCTGGCGTCGTCCTTGAAACGCCTCAGGGACGACACCTTGCCCGTATAAACGACGACGTTGTCCCGCAGCAGGCGCACTTCGGCGCTGCGGGGGATTCGTCCGTCGGAGACGAAACAGCCGGCGATGTTGCCGATCTTGGGAACCTTGAAGACCTCCCGTACCTGTGCGCGTCCGAGGTAAGCCTCCTTGGTCTCCGGTTCGAGCAGGCCAACCATCGCCTGTCGGATCTCGTTGGTGATGTCGTAGATCACCGAGTGAAGGCGGATGTCAACCTTCTCCTTGTCGGCGAGATCCTGCGCGCTGCGCTCGGGGCGGACGTTGTAGCCGACGATGATGGCGTTGCTGGCCGAAGCGAGGTTGACGTCGGTCTCGGTGATGGCGCCGGAGCCGGCGTGCACGATCTTGATCTTGACCCTGTCGGATGGCAGGTCGGACAACGACTTCGAGAGCGCCTCGATCGATCCCTGGACATCAGCCTTGACCACGAGCGGCAGCTCCTTGACCGTCCCTTCGCTGATCTGCTGATAGAGGTGATCGAGCGTCAGCCGGGACGATTTCGCCATCGCCTCCTGGCGCAGCTTCTGCTGGCGGAAGGCGCCGATCTGTCGGACCTTCCATTCCTCCTCGATGGCCTGGAACGCGTCGCCGGCCTGGGGGACGCCTTCCAACCCGAGCACTTCGATCGGGATCGATGGGCCGGCGTCGCGAACGCGGTGACCGAGATCGTTGAACATGGCGCGAACCTTGCCGTGTACGGCGCCGGCGATGAACGGATCGCCGATGCGCAGCGTCCCGCGCTGCACGAGGATGGTGGCGACCGGACCGCGCGAACGGTCGAGTCGTGCGTCGAGCACGGTGCCGGAGGCGGCGCTCGTCGGATCGGCCTTGAGATCGCCGAGATCCGCCACCAGCAGGATCATCTCGAGCAGGTCGTCGATGCCGGTCTTCTGCTTGGCCGACACCGGCACCGACACGACGGTGCCTCCCCAGTCCTCCACCAGCAGGCCCTGATCGGAGAGCTGCTTCTTGACACGGTCGAGGTTGGCGCCCGGCTTGTCCACCTTGTTGATGGCGATGACCATCGGCACACCGGCGGCGCGCGCGTGGTGAATCGCCTCGATGGTCTGCGGCATCACTCCGTCGTCCGCCGCCACCACCAGCACCACGATGTCGGTGACCTTGGCGCCGCGGGCACGCATTTTCGTGAACGCCTCATGACCCGGCGTGTCGATGAACGTAATGCCGCGCTCCTTGCGCCGGATGTGGTAGGCGCCGATGTGCTGCGTGATCCCGCCCGCCTCGCCGGCCGCGACATCCGACGAGCGGACCGCGTCGAGCAACGACGTCTTGCCGTGGTCGACGTGGCCCATGATGGTCACGACCGGATCGCGCGTCTTGAGATTCGCCGGCACCGCCTCCTGCTGCTGCTCGCGTTCAACTTCCTCTTCGTAGCTGATGATCTTCGCTTCGAAGCCCAGCTCTCGACAGATGTCGATGGCGATCTTGGTGTCGAGTGACTGATTGATGCTTGCCAGGATGCCCCTGCCCAGCAGTTTGGTGATGATGTCCTTGGCCTTCCGCTCCATCTTCTCGGACAGCTCTTTCACGGTCACCCCCTCGGTGATCGTGATCGGCTTGAGCACCTCCGGGACCGATGGGATGACGGGCGCCACCGGTCGAAGCGGTGCAGGGGGCTCCTGACGGAGGGGCCGGGCCGGGGCCTGTTTGGCTGCCAGCGGGCCGGCGACAGGCCGGGGACCGTGAGCGGCCGGGGTGATGGATCGGGATTGAGGTGAGCCTGGCGGGGTTGGCCGCGGGGCAGCGGACCCGGGTCTAATTCCGCCAGCCGGGGTTGCCACACCGCCTACCGGACGAGGCGCAGCCGAAGAAGCCGCTCCCGACCGGATTGGTGGCATACCGGTCCTGGAGCCAGCCTGCGCGGAGGTGCCGGCAGGACGCGCCGGCACCACACCGGGCGTGGTCGGCCGGGGGATGGTCGGCACAGTTCCAGGCGGCCTGAGGGCCGCCGGTCGCTGGGTAGGGGCGGTGGACGGCCTCACCCCTGTCGCGGACGTGAGTGGGGTCATCGGTTTGGTCGCCAAGACACCCCGGGGCGGGGTGACTGTCGACGCAGTGGTCACACCGGGACGAGTTCCCGGCGGGACCGGTTGTCGATGGCTCCCCGCCGGTGGCGGGGCGCCCGTGGTCGCGACAGCCGGCCGAGCCGAGGCGGCGGCGGCGGCGGCGGCGGGCTTGAATGGCTTCGCGGCGCCTGGCGTGGTCACCGGTGTTTTGGCGGTCGAGGTGGTCGAATGTAACTTCGGCTCAGCTTTCTCTGCGACTGCGACAGCATGACTCGGAACAGGCCCGGTGGCTGATGGCTTCGCGGACGCCGGAGCCGGCTTGGCGGGCACGCGGGTGCCCACCGGCTTCTTCGAAGCCGTTGTCACATCGGTCGTGCTGGTGGATGTCTTCCGCGACCTGGCGGCAGGTTTCAGAGTCTCCGCCGGTGCCGGGGCGGTCCGGTGCTCGGCAAGGCCTCCAGCGACTGCCTGGCGCAGCCGGGCGGCCAAATCGTCCTCCACCGTGCTCAAGTTGGTCTTGACGTGGGCCCCGAGCCGCTCCAGGTGAGCGATCGTGTCGGCGACCTTCAAATGCAGCTCCTTCGCGAGCTGTCCTACCCGGATCTTCGCCATCTAGTCGCTCTCCCTGCTCTCCTGGCTGTCGCTCCCAGGGGCATCGAGGTCGGAGGTCGGTGCCTCCCCCTCTCCGTCGGGGCGCACCGAGGCCGGCCCTTCGCCGGCCTCCTGCGACTCCTCGTCTGGAGGCGTGTCACTGTCGGAATTGCCACCGTTGCCACCCTGAATCGATTCATCCCGATCCATTGCCGCCGCCTCGGCGCTGGAGGCGGCCTCCGCCTCAGCCGCTGCGGCCTCCGCCGCCTCCGCCTCGGCAGCCGCCTGAGCGGCGCTCTCCTGCGTCTGACGATCCTCTTCCTCGCGCTGCAGACGCTGATCCATCAATTCCTGCGCCGCCGCCAGTATTCGTTCAGCGGACTTTGGGCCGATACCTTGGGCCTGCGTCAGGCCGTCGAGCCCAGCAGCAAGGATGGTGTCGAGACTGCGATATCCTCCCTCGATGACCTTCTGCACCGTTCTTTCACCCACCCCGGACGTGCTGAGTGATTCCATCTCGCGCGTATCGCGAGCCATCCTCTCCATCTCGGCCTCGACTTCGCGCTTCTTCTCCTGCTCGCTCTTGATATCAATCTTCCAACCAACGAGCCGTGAGGCGAGTCGCACGTTTTGACCCTTCTTGCCGATGGCGAGAGACAGCTGCTCATCATCGACCACCACCTCGAGCGTCTTGGTCTCCGGGTCGGTGAGATGGACGCGATTGATCTTGGCCGGATTGAGGGCGTTGGTGACGAATGCGCTGATGTCGTCGGAGTACTGGACGATATCGATCTTCTCACCGCGCAGTTCGCGGATGATCGATTGCACCCGGGAACCTTTCATGCCGACGCAGGCGCCAACCGGATCGACATCGCGATCCTTCGAGCGAACCGCGACCTTTGCTCGATCACCGGGATCGTGTACGGCGCGCTCGATGGCGACCGTGCCATCGTAAATCTCCGGGACCTCCATCTCGAAAAGCTTCATCAGGAGCCGCTCGTCGGTGCGCGAGATTATGACCTGAGGCCCTTTGGCGTTGCGGTCGACATCGATGATCACGGCCCGCAGGCGATCCCCCTGACTGTATCGTTCCGCCTTTGACTGCTCCTTCTTGGGCAGCATCGCTTCCGTGCGTCCGAGATCAACGATGATGTTGCCGCGCTCGAATCGCTTGACGACCCCGTTGATCAACTCGCCGACGCGACCAGCGTATTCCTTGTAGATGTTGTCGCGCTCGGCCTCACGCACCTTCTGGAAGATGATCTGCTTCGCAGCCTGGGCCGCGATTCGCCCGAGGTGCAGCAATTCCTCGCGTGGCTTGGGGATTTCCACCATTCCCTCTTCGCTCGCGGGTAGCGCCAGCTCCTCGGCCTCGTTCGGGCTGATCTCGAGATCGGGGTTCGTGACCTCATCGACGACCTTCTTCTTCGCAAAGACGGCAAGCGAGCCATTGTCCCGGTCAAATCGCGCACCGAGGTCCTCCTTGGTGCGGAAATACTTCTTCGCCGCGGCCGCGTAGGCGTCTTCGACCGCCTGAATGATGATGTCGACCTCAATGCCTTTCTCGCGGCCGACCTGCTCGATTGCCTGAAATATCTCGTTGCTCATGAGGTGGGGTCCTATTCAATGTCCAGTTCAAGTCGGGCCTTGGCC
>JAGYID010000227.1 GCA_018606725.1 Acidobacteriota bacterium | reverse complement strand
GACCGCGCCCGCAAGCCGCCGCTCTTCGGCGGCCGGGCGCGGGAGCGACGAGCGGCGCCGCCCCTGTGCGGCGTACTGTGCCGCAGCCGGGCGCGGCGACCGCGTCCCCGCCAACCCCACGCCGGGCCGCCCACTGCGCAAGGGGAGCACGCCATGAAGGGCGACGGGCGGTGGACTATAATCGCGGCGCGATGGTCCCTTCGACGGGCGTTGCGGACAGCATCCTCGAGACGATCGGCGACACGCCGCTGGTGCGGCTGCGGCGGCTGCATCCGGCGGCGGAGACGCCGATCGACGCCAAGATCGAGGGCGCCAACCCGATGGGCAGCGTCAAGGAGCGGATCGCGCTGAAGATCGTCGAGGCGGCCGAGCGGCGCGGCGACCTGAAGCCGGGGATGACGCTGCTCGAGTCGTCGAGCGGCAACACCGGCATCGGGCTGGCGATGGTGGGGGCGGTCAAGGGGTATCCGGTCGTCATCACCATGGCGCAGAAGGTCACCGTCGAGCGCCGCCAGCTGCTGCGGGCGCTGGGGGCGGAGATCGTCTTCACCTCGGCAGGAGGCGGCTCGGACGAGGCCTGGGACCTGGCGGATCGCCTGCACGCCGAGAACCCCGGGAGGTACTTCCGCGTCGGGCAGTACACCCGGCCGGAGAACGCCCTGGCGCATTTCGAGGGGACCGCCGAGGAAGTCTGGCGGCAGACCGGCGGGCGGATCGACTGGCTGGTGCTGACGCTCGGGACTTGCGGGACGCTCGTCGGCATGGCGCGCCGCCTGCGGCAGTACAACCCGGCGCTCAAAGTGGTCGCCGTCGAGCCGCAGGCGAAGCACGCGCAGCAGGGGCTGCGCAACATGAGCGAGGCGCGCGTGCCGGAAATCATGGACTGGACTCTGGCGGACGAGCGGATGATCGTCGCCGACGAGGACGCCTTCCGCACCGCACGCGAGCTGGCGCGCGTCGAGGGGATCTTCGCGGGCATCTCGTCCGGCACCGCGGTCTGGGCGGCGCTGCAGGTCGCGCGGCGCATCCGCCGCGGCCATATCGTCACCCTGTTGCCGGACCGCGGCGAGAAGTACCTGTCGACCTCGCTCTTTCCACGCGGGCCCGAGCCCGCCTGAAGTCCGGCCGTCGCCGGGGTGACGATGCCGCGCGAGTGTCTCCTGATCCAGGTCGTCAGCGGCGCCTCCACCGAGGAGGTGCGCCGCGCCTATCTCGCCGCCGACCCGCGCGCCGATGTCGTCGAGCTTCGCCTCGACACGGTCAAGGATCTCGACGTCGACCGGATCCTGTCGGCGCGCGGCAAGCCGAAACTGGTGACCATGCGCAGCCGGCGACAGGGAGGCGAGGCGGCGCCGGGCGACCGCGAGCCGGTGCTGCGACGGGCGCTCTTGGCCGGCGTCGAGTACCTCGACCTGGAATTCGGCGCCGACGACCGGGCCCTGCTCGAGGGCGCCGGCCCGCGGCCGCTGCGGCGCCGTTCGACCCGCCTGGTGCTGTCGTCTCACGACTTCAACGGCACGCCGGCCGAGCTGCCGGAACGTTGTCGCGAGATGCTGCGGGTGGCGCCCGCCGGAGCGCTGGTCAAGATCGTCACCTTCGCCGATGCCTCCACCGACAACCTGCGTGTCCGCGACCTGCTGCGCGCCGCCGCCGGCAGCGACGGCGCGCGGCGGCTGATCGCCTTCTGCATGGGACCGAAGGGACTCCCGAGCCGGATCCTGGCCCCCGTCTGGGGATCGGCGGCGATCTATGCCCCGGCGATGGGGGCGGCGCCGACGGCGCCCGGGCAGATCCCCCTCGAGGACGTGTGCGATCTGTACCGCTGTGACCGCATCGGGCCGCGCACCCGCCTGCTGGGCGTGCTGGCGAATCCGGTCGCCCACTCGCTGAGTCCGCGCATGCACAACGCCGCCCTGGCGGCTCTCGATCTCGACTACCGCTACCTGCCGTTCGAGGCGACGACGCTCGCCGAATTCCTGCCGCTGATGAGCGAGCTGCGGGTCGCCGGCCTGAGCGTCACCATCCCTTACAAGGAGAAGATCCTGCCGTACCTCGACAGCCTCGACCCGGTCGCGCGCGACGTGCGCGCGGTCAACACCGTCGTCAAGACCTGGAACCGGCTCTGCGGCAGCAATACCGACGTCGAGGCGGCGATCGAGCCGCTGCGCCGGCGGATGCCGCTGCGCGATCGGGAGGCGGCGGTCCTGGGCGCAGGCGGCGCCGCCCGGGCGCTGGTCTACGGCCTGCTGCGCGAGGGGGCGCGGGTGACCATCTTCAACCGCACCGAGGAGCGTGCGCGGGAGCTGGCGCGCGAGCTGGGGGCCCGCCACCGGCCCTGGCGCGCCCTGCGCGGCCGCCGCTTCGACCTCCTGGTCAACGCCACCTCGGTCGGCATGGCGCCGAATCTCGACGCCACGCCGGTGCCGGCAGCCTGGGTGGCGGCCCCCGTCGTCTATGACATCGTCTACAACCCGCCCGAGACCCGTTTCCTGCGCGAGGCGCGTCGCCGCGGCGCCACCGTCATCGACGGCGTCGAGATGTTCGTGGCCCAGGGGGCGGCGCAGTTCCGGCTGTTCACCGGTCGCGACGCCCCGGTCGACGTGATGCGGCGGACGGTCCTGGAGGCGCTGCGCGGGGCGGCGG
>JAGYID010000130.1 GCA_018606725.1 Acidobacteriota bacterium | reverse complement strand
GGCGGCGCTGGTGGTGATCCAGATTCTTCTCGGGGCGCTGACGGTCGTGACCCGCCTGGCGGTGCTGCCGGCCACGCTGCACCTGCTCACCGGCGCGCTGCTGCTGGCGACCAGTCTGGTGCTGACCGTGCGGACCGCACGCCGCCGCCGGGATCTCCCGGGGCGGCTACCCGCTCGCCGCCACGGCGGGCGGACGGTCATGAGCGGGGAGCCGGCCGATGCCCTGAGGTCCCCCGGCCCTTGATCGATGCAGGCCGCCGCGGGCGCCAACCCCAGGGACCCACCATGCGCCGAACCCCTTCCGCACCCGCCGCCGCGCTCGCGGCCGGGCTCCTCCTGCTCGCCGGCTGCCGGGGAGACGACGCGGGGCGGGGCGCGGCCGACCCGCGGGCCGGGACCGCCGCCGACCCGGCGACCGTCCTGACCACCGACAGCGAGCGCCGGGGCGAAACGATCTTCAGCCGGGAGAATTGCGGGCGCTGCCACTCTCTCTTCGCCGCGCCGCCGGATGAGGGCGAGGCGCCGCCACCCGGTCCTCCCGTCGAGGGGCCGCTCGGCTCGCGCGTCGGCCCCGACCTGGGCTCGGAAGGGCACCGGCACAGCGATGACTGGCACTACGCGCATCTGTATGCGCCGACGGTTGTCGTCGCATCGTCGCGCATGCCGCCGTCGCGCCACCTGTTCCGTCCCGAGGCCGGCCGCCCCGTGCCGACCGCGGACGCCGTCGACCTGGTGGCGTACCTGCAAGCCCTCGGCCGGGCGCGGCGGGACATCTGGGCCGAATGGCGGCGGCGGGAGCCTTCGATGCCCCCCTCCCCGTCGGTCAACGCGACGACCCGTCGGCGCGGCGCGGCACTCTACGGCGAGCACTGCGCCGGCTGTCACGGACCGCAGGGGGACGGGCGGGGCGCTGCCGCGCCTCTACTTGAGACGCCGCCGCGCGATTTCACCGCCGGACGGTTCCGCTTCACTTCCGCACCGGCCGGCGCGGCGGACGCAGACCTGTTTCGCAGCCTGACGCTCGGCACCGGCACGGGGTCGGCGATGCCGTCCTTCGAATGGCTGCCGGCGGACGATCGCTGGGCGCTCGTCGGACGGATCAGGGAATTCTCCATCGATGGAGCGGCGGTGCCGGTCGTCGCGCCGCCGGCCACGACGGCGGGCGCGCCGGCGATCAGCGCGGCCGCCGGCGACCCGAGCGGGGACGCCGTGACGCGTGGCCGCCGGTTGTGGCAGGAGCTCGAATGCGCCGCCTGTCACGGCGAGGGTGGACAGGGGATGACGCGCCAGGAGGCGGCCGCCGGCTGGAGCGACGAGACCGGCGCGCCGATCGCGCGCTCCACCGATCTGCGCCACGCCTGCGACTACAAGGCAGGGGCCTCCGATGCGGCGATCGAGCGTTCGATTGTCGCCGGTCTCGGGCCCGGCATGCCGTCCTATGGGGAGTCGCTGCCCGATCCGGCGGATCGGCGGGCGCTGATCCTGTTCTTACGCTCCCTGGGTCCTACTTGGCCGCGTATTCGAAATCGGCCGTGACCGAGCCGGTCGCCGGGACGGTCACCGGCTTGGTCTGCTTGCCGAGTTTCTCGTGCCAGTACTCCAGGGTGTAGGTGCCGGCCGGCACGCCGCTGATCGTGAAGCTGCCCGCGGCGTCCGACAGGGCGTAATACGGGTGGCCCGCCACGACGATCCAGCCGGTCATCCAGCTGTGCACGTCGCACTTGATCTGCACCACGTCCGGCTTGTCGAACTTCGCCTGCACCGTCTTCTTGAACTTAGGCTGCGCGGCGTTGAGCGGCACGTTGTTCTTCGGGAAGGTGTGGATGTTGTGCAGGATGCCGTCGTTGTTGTTGATGTCCAGCATCTGGCCGGCGGGGACGATCTGGACCCGCGGCAGGAACTTGCAGCCGGTCTGGTCGACGGCCGGGTTCTTGGCCGCCGGCGGCATCGGCTTGCCGTCCTTCGGATCCGCCACGTCGATGACGACGTTCTTGACCCCCTTGTCGGCGGCGACCAGGAGCGACTCCTCGACGTGCGGCTCCTTGCCGCACACCGCCTGGTCCTTGGTGATGGAGATCTTGGCGGGGGCGGGGGCGTTGCCGGCGTACTTGACCTTGCCGACGATGTCGCCGGCCAGGGCCGGGCCGGCGATGAGCCCGCAGAGCATCGGGATCAGCAGGGCGGACGTCTTTATTCTGACCATCGGTTCACGCTCCTTCCTCAAGTGGGAGATTGAATTCTAACCCCGGCGGGCCGCCGCGTCGAGCCGCGGCGCTCCGCCGTCTCAGGGCTGCGCGCCGGCCGTCCCGCCGCGCCTCTGCCCGAGGGTGAAAATGTAGTCGCGCAGCACTTCGATCTGGCGTTGCGGGTCGCCCCCCAGGATGTCGGGCGGCGCCGATCCCTTCGGGTCGGCGGGATCGTAATAGGTCGGCATCTTGGCTCCCGGCATCAGCTTCTGCGGGTTCTCGATCCAGCGCCCGATCCAGTCCGGATTGAGCCGCTGGCGCGCCAGCGTCAGGTCGGGGGCCCAGCCCTCGGGCGGGCCTTCCGGCTTCCGCGCGCCGTTCTGGTGGCAGTTCCAGCACGAGAAGTAGTCGGGGCTCATCAGCTTGATCGCCGCCTGCAGATTGGCCCCGGCCGGCGCCGCGGTGTCGATGGTCTGGAACGGGTAGGTGCGGCTGTCCTTGGCGGCGAAGTGCGTCACCAGGGCGTTGAGCTCCCGGTCGGAGAAATCGAACGACGGCATCCGGACCGACAGCCACGGCCGGATGGGGGACGGCGCCTTCAGGAAGCCGAACAGCCAGTCGGGCTGCACCTTGTCCCCCTCGCCGTCGATGATCGGCGGCGCGAACGCCGGCGCCAGGCTCGAGGCTTCGTCCTCGCTGCGGCCTTCCGACATCAGATGACTGGCGATCGCCTGGCGGATGGCGCCGCCGCGTCCGTCGAGGATGTGGCAGCCCTGGCAGTTGTAGTCGTGCACGATCCGCCGTCCCGCCTCGACCGCGTCCTCCCGGGCATTGAGCCTGCGGACGCTCTCGAGCGGCACCTTCTCCTTGGTCAGCCCCTGCAGCACCAGGGTCACCGCATCCGCCTGCTCGTCGGTGAAGCCGAACTGCGGCATGCGCAGCCGGTCGTAGAAGGCGGCGTCGTGATCGGCGTCGAACGAGCGGGGAGACTTGAGTTTCTGGTAGAACCACGCTGGCGCCGTGTGTTCGATGTCGGCGAAGCCGAAGAGCAGCAGGTCGGCCGGCTTGCTTCCTTCCTCCGACAGGTCGGTGCCGATCGGCGGCGTCTTCTCGAATCCGGGGATCAGGTGGCAGCCGAAGCAGCCGTAGCGGCTGATCGTCCGCTGGCCGAGCAGCACGTCGCGCTCGCGGTCGCTCATGGCGGCCAGCTTGGCCTGCGCCTCGGCCGGCGGCAACCGCTGGCTCAGGAACGCCAGCAGGGCGGCGTCGCGCGCTTGCGGCTGCGGCCGGGGCGGCGCGACCCGCTCCTCGGACGAGCTGTCGTCCTTGAGCCCCGAGAGATACGCGGTGATGTCGAGCGCCTCCTGGGTCGTCAGCCGCAGCCGGGGCATGCGGGTCTCCGGGTTGTAGGCCTTCGGATTCTGGATCCACTGGAAGATCCATTCGGGGCGCGCCTTGCTGCCGATGCGCGACAGATCCGGCCCGAAGCGGCGCTCCCAGACCACCGGGTCGTCGCCCCCCTTGGCGCGCGCCGCCAGGGCGTCCGGCGCGGCCTCGTCCTTCTCGATGGCGTGACACCCCATGCAACCGACCGTCGCGACCAGCGCGGCGCCGCGCCGCGCGTCGCCCCGGCCGGGGAGCGGCGGGGTGGGGAACTTCTCCGCCTTGTCCGAGAGGTAGGCGACGATGCCGAGGATCTCGGCGTCCTCGCGCTCCGCGTCACCGGACCCCTGATTGTTCGGCAGGCCGAAGAAGCGCGGCATCCGGGTGCTCGGACGGAACGCCTTCGGGTCCTTGATCCAGCGGCCGATCCAGTCGGTGCCGGCCTTGGAGGTGATGCGCGTCAGGCGCGGCGCCACCTTGGGGCGATCGTTGAAGCCGGTCATCTTGTGGCAACCGTAGCAGCCGTAGCGGTCGACGATCTGCAGACCGCGATTCAGCCGCGGGGCCTCCGGCACCGTCACCACGCCCTGATGGCATTTCAGGCAGCCGGCCTCGATACGGCTCTTCGGGAGCATCGGGTGATCCCAGTAGTGGTCGCGTTCCCAGCCGTACGTCCTGTCCCACTCTTCGCGCTGCTCCGCGCCGTCCGGAGAGTGGGTCGCGTAGACGAAGTCGACGGCGCGATCGCGGCCGCGGTGGCAGGGCGTGCAGCCGAAACGGTCGATCGGGTGCGGCGACGAGGCGCCGACGAACAGGTTCTGCTTCGAGTGGGTGCGGAACGGCTGCGCGTCCTCCTCGAAGCCGGTCCGGTCGGCCGCCAGGTGGCAGGTGGTGCAGCGGTCGGCGCGCGGGATGCGCGCGAAATTGATGTCGAGCGGCACCTTCTCGACCACCACCTGCTGGATCCGCCGGGTGGGGGCCACGAAGTCCAGGAGCGGCGCATTCAGCATCTCGATCGCCACCTTCATCGCCCCGCCCGGCGCCACCGTCTCGAGCCGCTTCTCGAGCCGATCGATGCCGGCGGTCAGGTCGGCGATCTTCTTGCGCGTCTCGTCCTCCTGGGCGGTCAGGGCCCGCAGCGCCGCAGTGGCCTGGGCCTTGGCCTGATCGTGCTCGAGGTTCTTGACGCGGTACTCCTCCATGCGGGTCTCGAGGTCGCGGGTCTCCTTCTCGAGAGCCGCGGCGGAGGAGCCGGCGTGTCGCGCTTCCTCGAACTCGAACTTCCTTGCGTCGTAGGTCGACTTGAGCGTCCGGTAGGTCAGGTCGTCCTTGTAAGCGGCCGTCGCCACGGCCGCCAGCTTGTCCTGCGCCGCCTTCAAGTCGGCCTGGCGCCCCTCGGCCGCCGCCTGCGCCGCCGCAAGCTGCTCGCGCAGCCCCTTGAGCTCGTCCGGATTGACCGACTCCTCGGCGCTCTTCAGGGCGGCCCCGGTCTTGGCCGCCTCCAGCGCCTGGAAGCGCCGCTGGTACCCCTTCCAGCCCCGGCTGTAGTCGTCGATCACCATCCAGATGGTCACCAGCAGCAACCCGATGCTGCTGATGGCGAACAGCAGATTCAGGAACGGTATCTTGTAAAGCGTGTCTTCGTTCGGCTTCGGCACACCCGCCTCGGCGGACAGGGGACTTGGCCCCGCCCGGTCAGATGTTGAAGAAGAACTCCGGCATCGTCACCAGGTAATGCATGTTCAGGGTCCAGCGCAGCATCATCTTGATCGGCAGGGCGATCATCGTCAGCATCAGGAAGACCATGATGTGAAAGCGCGCCGGCCCCAGCTTCTCGTAATAGCTCTTCAGCCAGGTCTTCGCCAAGAGCGGCGGCAGGGCCACGAAGTAGGCCAGCACCAGGAGAAGACCGAAACACTCTCGGACCAGCGGATTCTTCGGCAGGGCCACCCCGAACAGCTTGACCCAGATGATCTGCGACAGGTCGATGTTGATCAGCGGCACCAGCTTGTGGGCGTCCCAGTACTCGAACGGGCCGAAGAAATTCTGGTTCGGACCGCGGAAGAACGTGCCGATGACGATCAGCCACACCCACAGGACCACGAAGCCGAACAGGAAGATGGCGATCTCCGGCTTGCGCTCGCGGAAGGTGTAGTAGCCGCTCCCCTTGGGGTTCTTGTCGATGTAGGGGATGGCGCACAGCCCGACGATGATCAGCCCCGGCAGCAGCACGCCGGCGATCCACGGGTCGTAGTACACCAGCATCTCCTGAAGCCCGAGGAAGTACCACGGTGCCTTGCTGGGATTGGGGGTCTTGGACGGGTTGGCCGGTTCCTCGATCGGGGCCTTCAGGAAGATCGACCAGGCGACCAGGAAGATGCACCACAGGATGAGGCAGATGAACTCGATGTAGACGAGATCGGGCCAGACGAGCACCTTGCCGTCGCCGGTCTCGCGCTTCTCGACGATCGGCTGGCCGGCGTCCTTCAGGGCGTCATTGCGCCGTCCCTGCTGGACCGCGAACCAGACGAAGAAGCCGACCAGGAAGATCATCCCCGCGATCGGGACGTTGTCCGGCTTGCCGACGATCGATCGGAAATTCGGGTCGAGGCAGGCGAAACCGAACAGCACGGCGATGACGGCGAACATCGCCGCCGCCACCCGTGGCCGGTAGATCGCCAGCACGGGACGGGTCAGGCGGCGGAGCCACCCCGGTCCCATCTCGCCCGGGAACAGGGCGACGAAGAACGCCGCGACCGTGATGACGAAGAAGCGCGACGGCTCGGAGAGCCAGTTGACGACGTGCTTGATGGAGTCGACGGCGCTCATCGGACCGGCGGCCTCACACCGGACCGGAGATGCCGCCGTCCTTGCGGACGCGCCAGAAGTGCACCGCCATCAGGATGGTCGCCACCACCGGGATGCCGACGCAGTGCAGGACGTAGAAGCGCAGCAGCGCCCCGGCGCCGACGAAGCGGCCGGCGAGGAGCGCGAAACGCGCGTCGTTGCCGGCGTGCACCAGCGAGATGTCGCCCAGCTTCAGGAGGCTGGCCCCCGGCCCCTCGTGCCCGAGAAAGGGCGTGGCGCGCGCCATGTTCGAGCCGACGGTCACCGCCCACATGGCGAGCTGGTCCCAAGGCAGCAGGTAGCCGGTGAACGATAGCAAGAGAGTCAGCACCAGCAGCAGGACCCCGACGTTCCAGTTGAACTCGCGCGGCGGCTTGTAGGAGCCGGTCATGAACACCCGCAGCATGTGGAGCCACACGGTGATCACCATGGCGTGGGCGCCCCAGCGGTGCAGCTCGCGCATCACGCCGAGCGGCACCTGCTCCCGCAGATCGACGATGTCGACGTAGGCGTAATCAACCGTTGGATGGTAATAGAACATCAACAGCAGGCCGGTGGCGACCTCCACCAGGAACAGGAAGAAGGTGATGCCGCCCATGCACCAGGTGAAGCGCAGGCGGATGCCGCTGCGGCGCACCTTCACCGGGTGAAGGTGGAGGAACACGTTGGTCAGGACCGCCAGCCCGCGGTTGCGCGCGTTGTCGGTCGGGCCGTGCCGGAATATCGAGTTCCAGACCTGGGTGCTGCGCGTGTACTCCCAGAGTTTCTTCAGCAACGCCATCCTCGCCCTCCGGCCCGGTGACTCAGACCACCAGGAACGACTCGGGGTTCTCCCACTCGCCCTTCTCATACGCAAAGGACTTGGTCTTGTCGATCAACAGCTGGCCGTCCTCGGCCAGGACGATGCGATACCGTTCCAGCGGACGGGGCGCCGGTCCCTCGAAATTGATGCCGGTGCGGTAGAAGCCGCTGCCGTGGCAGGGGCACTTGAACTTGTTCTCGGCCTCCAGCCAGTTGGGCGTGCACCCGAGGTGCGTGCAGACCGCCTTGAGGGCGTAGATCTCCTCCGGGGTGCGGACGATGAACACGCCGAAGGCCTCCTTGTAGCGGTTGTCCACCTGGTCGACGATGAAGTCGCCCGGCGGACCGGCCTTGAAGGTCTGCGGCGGCTCGAACAGCACGTTGGGGAACATGAAGCGGGTGGTGGCGACCGCCGCGGCGGCCGAGGCGGCGCTGAACGCGGTCCAGGCGATGCCGAGCGTCGACAGGAAGCCCCGCCGCGTCAGCGGCAGCACCGGTTGCGCGGTCTTCGCCGCGACGGGTGCCTTGGCGGCCGCCGCCGGGGCAGCCGCAGCGGGCCCGGCGGCGGGAGTCACGGACCCGGCGGGCGATCCCGGAGCAGCGTGTGCCGCCGGAGGCGGCGCCGGTGTTGATTTGGCGTCGTCAGACATGCCGCGTCATGCCTATCGGTCGCTCGTCGTGTTGACTTCAGTTGTCCGGGTGCCGCCCGAGGCCCGAATCGAGGTCCACAGCGGAAGCTTCCCGAAAATGAGGCGGCCTATCTTCGACAGATCCGCCCCGGCTGTCAATACCGCGTTGGCGCTCATCGGGACGGCGCGCTGAGAGATCCGCGGTGCTGGTGGGCGGCCCGGGGAAGGGATCGCGGGGTACGCGGTCGCGCCGCCCGGATGCGGCAGAGTACGCCGCACAGGCGGCGCGCCGCTCTCTCTCGCCGGCCCGGCCGCGCTGCGGAACGCGCGTCTCGGGCCGGCTCCGAGATGACCCCGCGACCCCTTCCCCGGGCCGCCCGTCACCCCCGAGAACTCACAGCA
>JAGYID010000226.1 GCA_018606725.1 Acidobacteriota bacterium | reverse complement strand
GAGATGCGCCATGTAGCGCTGCTCCTGGAACTGCGGACCGCCGAACGGCGCCAGCACCGCCATGGCGAGCGGTTGCCCGACGACGAGCAGCCACGGCACATGCGTGCCGGCCGCTCCGCGCGCCAGGCGCGCGAAGCCGAGCGGCGCGAGCAGAAGGAGCAAGAAATTGTCGGCCGCCAGCGCATTGAGATACTGCCAGGTGTAGGTGGGCACATTGACCAGGATGACGCGGCCGGCCGCGTCGAAGCGACCCTCGAGCAGCGCTGCGATGATCCCATGATGCCCGACCTTGGCGGCGAACGCTCCCGGGAGGGCGCTGCCGCTCAGCGTCAGATTGATGAGGAACGGCGCCGCGGCGGCCACGGCGGTGCCGAGGCAGAGGAGGATCGCCCGGTTCCGCGACGCGGCGACCGGCGGCCGCAGCACTGCATCGATCAACACGAGCACCGGCAGGATCGCCAATTCCGGTCGCGTCAGCGACGCGGCGCCCGCCCAGAACAGCGCCAGACCAGTGCGCCGGTTCGCGACCGCCAGGAGCGTCGCGAGCACCAGGGCGGTCGCGAGCGCCGGCTCCATGCCGGAGACCTGGGCCCAGGGGAATGGATGAGTCGAGACGACAAGCGCCCCCGCGGTCGCGGCGGCGACCGCGTCGCAACCAGCAGCGAGGACGAACCGGCAGGTCAGCCACGCGACGACGCCGCAGACCGCGGCGCCGAGGAGGCAGAGTCCAACCGGCACCGGGATCCCGAGCGCCATCGGCACGGCTGTGAGAAGCGTCCAGAGCGGCGCCGTCGTCGCCGACGCGTCTTCCCCCGGATTGAAGACCAGGCCGTGCCCGGCCAGGAGGTTGCGCGCCACCCGCGCATGGATCCACGCATCATCGAGCGGCAGGCCGAAGCTCCCGGCGGCCCGGTGGGACAGCCACAGATACGCGACCTGCCAGCCCGCGATCACCACGAGGGCGAGCAGCCAGCCGTTGCGACTCCACCTACCCGATCGAGGATCAGTCAATCGGCTTCCTTTCCAGCCACGGTCGGCGCATAAGGTCGGC
This sequence comes from Acidobacteriota bacterium, assembly GCA_018606725.1. GTDB lineage: Bacteria > Acidobacteriota > Polarisedimenticolia > Gp22-AA2 > Gp22-AA2 > JAGYID01. Next base: position 3,005 of record JAGYID010000226.1, on the reverse strand, counting down.
GCATTATGACAGCGCTTGACGCGGTCCGCGGTGGCCGGCGATGCGGCGATTGTGAGGTTTCGGCTTACGATGGGCCCCACGCAATAGGAGCGCGGCAGATGGGCGTGACAGCGGGCGGCCTGCACCGTCTGCGTCTCAGAGTGATACGGCGCGCCGCCGGAGTCGTGGTCCCGATGCTGTCGCTGGCCGCCGCCATGAGCCCCGCGGCCGGGCGCACCGCCGCTGCCGCCGCGGGAGAATTCCTCGCCGGCGACGAATTCCTCGAGCGGCTGCTGGCGATCGAGACGCAGTGCGACGCGATCTGCACGCCGCCCGACGCGGCGGCGATGGTAGGAGGGGAGATCCGGGCCGCGGCCGCGGGACGACCCGGCGAGCCTGCTGCTGGCCTCGGTAATGCGTGACAAGAAGGGCTACTGCGTCGGCGTGGCGTCGCTGTATCTCGCGCTGGCGCGCGCGCTGGGCGTGCCGATTGCCGCCGTCGCCACGCCGGCGCACGTGTTCCTCCGCTACGACGACGGCGCGACCCGGGTCAACATCGAGACGTTGCGCGGCGGCGCCGCGAGCGCCGACGAGGACTACATCCGCGAGCACCGGATCGCGCCGGGGCCGATCGCGGCGGGGGTGTTCCTGCGCAACCTGACCGACGACGAGTTCCTCGCCCAGGTGCGCAACAACCTCGGGGTCATCTACTCGCGCCGCGGTGACTACGAGCGCGCCGCGGCGCAGTACGAGGCGGCGCGCCGGCTCGACACGCGGTTCCCGGCGGCGCTCTACAACCAGGCGAACGATCGGCTGGCGCAGGGGGCGCTGCGCGAGGCGATCCGCCTGTACGCGCGCTCGCTGCGGCTCGACCCGGCCGACGCCTGGGCGCTCAACAACCGCGGGCTGGCGTATCTCCGCTCGGCAAAGGCCGGCAAGGCGCGGCGCGATTTCGAAGCGGCGTTGCGGGTGTCGCCAGATTTCTCGGCAGCCCGGACCAACCTGGAGCGGCTCGAGGCCGGCGCTCGCTGATCGGGTGTAGCATGAAGCATCGCTTCATGTTGGAGGTGCACCATGCGCCGAACGATCGCCTTCCGTCTGTGGTGGGTCGCGCTTCTCCTGCTGATCCTGGGGCCGTCGGCCGCCGCCCGCGAGACGCGCGCGGTGGTTCGCGGACGGACCCCCCTGGTCAACGCCCTGTCGTACTTCCCGCTGCAGCTCGGCAACACCTGGCACTACGCCCGCCAGGGGGCCGGCGCCGTCGACACCTGGCGGGCGGCGGTGAGCGAGCGGTTCGTCTCGCCGGCCGGCCGCGCGTATTTCGCCATCGACGGGTACTTCGGGCCGCGGCGGCTCCTCCGTACGGCGCCGGGCAACGCGGTCTGGGAGTACAACCCCGGGATCCCGGGTGACAACCTGGTGTACCAGCTCGGTGCCCCGGTCGGCACGACCTGGGTGCTGCAGCTCGAGCCGCTGCCGCTCCTCGCCAGCCCGCTGCCGGATTGCTTCACCGGCTCCCGGCTCACCGTCGGCAGCCGTTCCGAGGTCGTCACGGTGCCGGGCGGCGTCTTCACGGACGTCGTGCGGATCGACTGGTCCGGTCCCTGCGCCGACGCGGGCATCACCGCCGAGTGGTTCGCCCCCGGTGTCGGGTTGATCAAGCGGACGGAGGACTCCTTCACCGGGCCGATCACCAGCGAGCTCGTTCAGGCGGAGCTCGGTCCACAGTTGCTGCCGCAGGCCCCCTACGCGACGGTGCTGTCGATCGACCGGCCGGAATACGTCAACGACCTGATGCCGCCGCTCGGGCCCGATTCGATCCCGACGGTGCGCGGCGCCTTCACGGTCCGCAACAGCACCGCCATCCCGATCAACCTCCCGTTCGGCGGCTGCAAGAGCCTGGCGATCGTCGTCTTCGATGCGCTCGGCAACGAAGTGCTGCGCGCCCGCTCGGACGACGGCGGCTGCTGTCTCTGCACGATCTTTCAGCCGTTTCGACTGTTGAGGAACGTGCTGGCGCTGCCGTTCGCCTTCAAGCTGCAGACGCCCGACGGGCAGCCGCTCAAGGACGGCCGCTACGGCATCGCCGTGACGCTCGAGACGCTCGACGAGCCGAAGGTCCGGCCGTCGGCCACGGTCACCATCGAGGTCAGGTCGGTCCATTGAACCCCGTCCAGTCCCTGCACCGTGAGCATTGGGTGGCGCTGCGGCAGGGCGAAGGGGAGCGGCCTCCGACGCGCTCCGATCAGGCAGGATGAAATCGGCGCCGGGGATGCGATGAACGATCAGCTGGATGTCCTTCGACAGATTGTCGCAGGTCTCGATCGGGTGGGGATCGCCTACATGCTGAGCGGCTCGACGGCGTTGAACTACTACGCGGAGCCTCACGCTTCACCTGGTCTCGCCGGAGGATCTCATCCTCTCCAAACTGGAGTGGGCCCGACAGGGGCCCTCGGAGCTTCAGCTCAAGGATGTCCACAACCTGATCGATTCGGTGCCGAACCTCGACTGGCCCTACGTTCGTACCTGGGCGGGCAAGCTGGGACTTCTGTCCCTCCTCGAGAAGGCGATCGGATGATCGATACTCCGCCCGACGTCGCACGCCTGTATCACGAGATGCTGATGGCGCGAAGCGGCGCGGAGCGCCTGCGGATGGGATGCGACCTGTTCATGGCCGCGCGCCGTCTGGCGCTGGCGGGTCTCCGGGCGGAGTCGCCGGGCGATCTCCCGGCGCGCCTCTTCCTGCGCTTCTACGGCCGCGATTTCGATTCCCATCAACGGGCCGCGATCGTCGACAGGATCCGCGCCCGGGGCGATGAACGCAGCCGATGGTCCACGGCGCGGTAGTCCATACCCATCCCGCTTTCCCCAGGTGGGCCCTCGATCCTACGAGTGTTTCCGCTCGTACGCCGTGATGGCGTCCGCAGCCTTGAGGAGGAACGACAGCTCGTCGAGGCCGTTGAGCAGGCAGTAGCGGGAGAACGGGTCGATCGGGAAGGCGGCGGCGGTGCCGTCGGCCAGGGTGA
>JAGYID010000043.1 GCA_018606725.1 Acidobacteriota bacterium | reverse complement strand
GGCCATCGACAGCGCCGGCGGCAAGGTGCGCGGCGAGCTGCAGTTCCCGATCCCGTACGTCGAATGGGGCATGCACGATCCGAGCTTCTTCGTCGCCCGGGCGGCGAAGACAGTGGACGTCAAGGTGCGAGCCGAGGGGCGCTGGGCCGATGCCGTCGCCGCCCGCTGACTCGATGCGCGCCCCGGGGGACGGAGACGACACCATGACGACGACCGCGCGACGCTGCGTTGCGCTTCTCTACGGCCTGGCGGCCCACGGCTTATTCCTCGTCGGGGTCGGCGGCATGATTCTCAATCTGCACCAGGGGATGCGCTGGTCGTTGGGGCCGGCGCGCGGCGCCGCCGCCGTCGCCGCCAACATTCTTCTCCTCCTGCAGTTTCCGCTCCTGCACTCGTTTCTTCTCAGCCGCCGCGGCCGCGCCCTGCTGGGGCGCATGGCCCCGGGAGGTCTCGGCCCCGACCTGGTGACCACCACGTTCGCCGGCGTGGCCGCGATCCAGATCGCCCTGACTTTTCTGCTCTGGTCGCCGAGCGGCATCGTGTGGTGGCAGCCGCGCGGTGCCCTGGCCGCCGTCATGAACTCCCTGTTCGCGGCGAGCTGGCTCTTCCTCGGCAAAGCGCTGTACGACGCGGGTCTGCCGCTGCAGACCGGCTGGATGGGGTGGACCGCGGTCTTCAAGGGGCGGCGGCCGGTCTACGCGCCGTTCCCGACCCACGGGCTGTTCCGATGGTGCCGGCAGCCGGTCTACCTCGGCTTCGCGCTGATCCTCTGGACCGGGCCGGTCTGGACGCCGGATCGCCTGGCGCTGGCGATCCTCTGGACGACCTACTGCATCGCGGGACCGCGCTTGAAGGAGATGCGCTACCTGCGCCGGCACGGCGAGAAGTTCCGCCGCTACCAGGCCAGGGTGCCGTTCATGGCGCCGCGGCTGCGCCGGGCGGCGTGAGGATCGCCGCGGCGGCGTCGAGGCCGCTCTGGTACGCGCCGTGCGCGTCCCCCGACCAGGGGATCGACGTCGCTTCGCCGGCGAAATAGACCCGGTCGTCGAGGGGGCGGCAGAGGAGGGCGCGCGCCTCGGCGCGCCCCGGCAGCGGCGCCGAGTAGGTGCCGTGGGTGAGGTCGTCCCGATTCCAGCCGGTGCGGGCAGTCGTCCGTAGCGCGGCGCGAATCGACGTGCCGAAGATGCCGGCGAGAGTCTCGAGGGCGAACTCTTCGACGGCACGCCCGCCGGCGTCCTCGAGACGGCGCGCCACGTCGCCATCGAGATAGCCGGTCACGCCATTCCACCCCGCCGGCCAGATCTCCACGTCCATGGCGTCGCGGTTGCGCGCGGCGGTCGCCGTGGCGTCGCCGCCGCGCCCCGCCATCGCCGTCAGGAACGCCGGACCGGCGATGCCGGTGACGTCGCGGGAGAACTCCAGCCCAACTTTCAGGGCCCGGGCCATCGGGATCGCCTCGATCGCCCCCAGCTTCCAGTCGGGCAGGCGGGGCGTGAAGTCGATCGCTCCGGCCTGCAGCACGCCGGTCGAAACGGTGACGAGCACCCTGGGCGCTTCGGCGCTGCTCGCGGCGGCGCTGCCCGCGTCCCAGTGGACGCGCGGGCGCGCCCCGGTCAGGTCGATGCGGCGCACGCGCGCGCCTAGCGTCACCGGGACGCCGGCGAAGTGGCGCTGCACCAGCGCCCCGAGACCGTCGCGCACCGGCCGATCCTCGCCGATCCACCGATAGTCGGCGAAGTCGCGGCTGGAGCCGTGACGCGGCTCTACCCCCATCTTGGCGGCGAAGGTGTGCGCCGCGTACGCCGCGGCGGGGTGGGTCCAGTCGATGCTCTCCGCCACCGGCCGGTCGGCGTCGCCGGCGCGACGGATTGCCGCGAAGGTGCGGTCGCGGAACTCGATCGTCGCCTGCTCCTCGTCCGGCGACAGCCGTGCGCCGCCGGCGTAGATGCCGCCGTGCGCCGCCTCGCGCGCAACCACGAAGCCGTGCGCCTCGACGATGGGGGTGAGCGGGTTCTCCTCCGGCGAGTGCAGCCAGTGGCAGCCGACGTCGAACGGCCGCGTGAAGGTGCTCGTGTCGGTGAAGGCGCGGCCGCCGATGCGGTCACGCCCCTCGAGGACGAGGACGCGCCGCCCCGCCTCCAGCAGCCGGCGGGCCGCTGCCAGCCCGGCGATCCCGGCCCCGACGATGATGGCGTCGTAGGTGGACATGAAGACCCGATGATACATGCAGGCGGGATCGGCCGATCCGCCGTCCGCGTTATGATCCGCGTGGAGCTTTGGCGTGGACGCGTTCAACTATCTGTCGGTGATGGTGTCGATCGTCCTCGGGCTGGGGATGACGCGGCTGTTCGCCGGCATCGGGAACCTGGTGCAGATCCGGCGCCGGGTGAAGCGCTACTGGCTGCACACGGCGTGGGTGCTGCTGCTGATCGTGCTGCACGTCCACATGTGGTGGTCATTCTGGGCGATGCGACAGGTGGCCGACTGGACGTACGCCCGCTTCGTCTATGTCCTCATCGGCCCGGGGTCGCTGGTGATCGCCAGCCACATCATCATCCCCGAGATGCCCGATGGCCGCATCGAAGTCGACCGCTACTATTTCGACATCGCCCCGCTGTTCTTCGGGTTCCTGACCGCCACGGCGGTCTGGGACATGTGCCTCGAGACGGCCATGGGCCTGCGCACCTTCCTGGTCCCGTTCCGTCTGATGCAGCTGACCGCGGTCCTGACGTTCGCCGCCTGCTCCGCGTTCAAGAGCCGGCGCATCCACGCCGCGGCCCTCGCGGTGGTCGTCGTTCTGCTCGCCTGCGCGACGGCGCTGTCGCGATTCCGCTTCGGCCACTTCGACCTGCACTGAGGGCGGGTAAGGAATCAGGGCCCCGGCGGTGCGAGCGGCTGGACATCGTCGATCCATGGCTCGAAACGGCGGCCATAGTTCAGGGTGACCCGGAAGCCCGGGGGACCCTGATGGTACGGGGAGTACCCCTCGAAATCCTGCCTCTCGGGCCTGCCGGCCTCCCTGGCCCGGGCCACCCGGATGTCGTCCAGCACTCTTCTCTTGTCGAGCGGTACGTGGATTTCGGTGCAGAGGATCTCCGAGACGTAACCCGCCAGGTGCGGGGTCTTCCAGGTCTTCGCCTCCTCGTCCCAGGTCCGGTCCAGACGCAGCCGCGTGATTGCGCCGACCACGGCGTGGCGCGACCGGTCGGGATAGCGTGCCCGCAACGCGGAGGCGTCGCGCCCCACGTCGATCACGAAGAGGCGCGAGTGCTCGACGCGCTCCTCTTCCAGCTGCTTGCGGCGCTTCGCGAGCGTCTCCGACTGGTCGGCATCGGGCGGGGGATGCAGCAGCTCCTGCTCGCGCCGCGCGATCCATGCCTTCCAGGAGTCCCCGTCGAATTCGAGGACGGCGAACGCGCTCCTGGGCAGCGCCTTCTCGTAATGCAGCTCGGCCCCGGGATCGGCCGGCGGGACGCTGCAGTCGAAGCCGATCTCCCGGAGCTTCTTGTCGTTGAACCACGACGGTCCGTCGGACGACCAGGGCTCGGCGTAGGTGGTCTGGAGACTCAGCCACAGGCCGGTGTTCTCCTTTTCCTGGTAGCCGAACCGGATCTCCCTCTCGGTCAGGGTCAGCCGGGCTTCCGGCTCGCCCCGGCGATTGAGCGCCACCCCCGTCAGAACGACGGCGTTGGTCACCAGGAGAAGCGCGCAGGCGACGAGCAGGCCGGAGCGTCTCACCGGGCCTCCTTCGCGCTCTGCGCCCTGAGTTGCCTGAGCAGCAGAAGGAGGCCGACGGCGATGCTCCCCAGGATGAAGAAGAACAGGTACTTCGGCATCCAGTCCCACCACCAGTCGAAGAACTTCGTGTACAGGTAGATGACGAAGAAGACGCACCCGAGATTCGTCACTTCACGCAAGCGCGCCCGGATCCCCAGCCAGACGGCCACGCCCGCAACCGCGAAGCCGGCGATCTGGTACAACGCCTCCACGCGGGCGTTCGGAAAGCGGAGATAGCTCACGTCGCCCCAGTTGGCGAGCACCAGGATCGGCAGGAAGACCCCGAGGAGGCCGAAGATCCGGTAGATGGGCGGGAAGTCGCGGTAGCTCCGGTGCGGTACGAACGGGATCAGCACGAGCACCAGCGCCGCCGGGAAGAAGTTCTCGGGCCGCTCTCCGAAGGAAAGCCAGTAGCAGCCGCTCCAGGTTCCCATGGTCGCCGACAGCCAGCCGGCCAGACTCAGGATCCCGGCGGTCAGGAGGATGCGCAGACCGTAGGTGTAGGCCAGGATGAAGCCGAACGCGGCCCACGGCAGAAACGCCCGCGGCGACGGGGCGATATTGAAGACCGTGCCGAGCACGACGAGGTCGAGCACGAAGCAGCCGAAGGCGACGAGCCCGACGACCCCCGCGATGTAGAGGGTCCTCTCCCTGCGCGCCGCGAGCTCCGTCGCGAGCACGGCCAGAAGCGGCGCCGCCACGACCAGGGCGACCTGCGCCGCCGTGCCGAAGAATCCCCAGAACCGGTAGAAGAACAGGTACACCGAGGCGCACAGGGCAAGCGCCCCCAGGAAGGAGGCGATGCGCATTCCCCACGACATCTGCTTCTGCGCTTCGGTCGTGTCGATGTCGAACGATTGCGCCAGGCGCCGGAGCGTGTCTTCGTGGTGGCGCGTCACGCGCTGCTTCTGCTCGTCCGGCAGCGCGAGGATCCCCTCCGCCTCGAGGGTCTGCAGCTCTTCCCGGAAGGCCCGGATGCGATCGGCGCGCTTTTGGGCGTCAGCCTGGCTCATGCGCTGGGCCGATCCTATCGCAGATGGGGGACGGCGAGACGGTGTGGGAGGGAAGATCGTCGCGAACCGTGGGGGGCAAGAACGCCGTTGGCAGGCCGGCGGGAAAGATTTTAGTTCCCAGCCTCACCCAACCGCGGTATATTCCCCCCAACTTTAGGCGAGCACTCTTAACCCACACACCGAGGGGCCGTTGTCGAAGCGACAACGCGTGGTCATCTCTGCACTCGCCATTCTTGGGGCGGTGCTGCTGCCGCCGGCCGGCGGCGCGGGCGCTGCCGGTGACGGCGATATCGGCGACGGACCGGTCCTCCGGGGACACATCGACCAGACCGATTGCGAGACTGGCAGACTGTCGCTCGCCGAGCTGATCGAGCGCGGCCGCGAGCTGTTCGTGGCCAAGTTCAACACCTTCGATGGCCAGGGGCGCCCGGCGGCGACCGGCAACGGCGTGCCGACGAAGCGGCTGCTTGGGCCCGACGTGGGATTCATCCGGACCTCGTCCCCAGAGGCAAACTCCTGCGCCGGGTGTCACAACGATCCGCGCACCGGGGGCGGCGGGGACTTCGTCGCCAATGTCTTCGTGATGGCGCAGGTACGCGACCCGGTGACCGACTCCGTCGGCGGCGACTTCAGCGACGAGCGGAATACGCCCGGCATGATGGGCTCGGGGGCGATCGAGATGCTGGCGCGCGAGATGACGGTCGAGCTGCGGGCCGGACGCGATGCCGCCAGGGCCGAGGCGGACCGGCAGGGTTCGCCGGTGGTGCGCGAGCTGACTGCGAAGGGCGTGGGCTTCGGTCGGATCGTGGCCCATCCCGGGGGCACGTTCGATACGCAGGCGGTCAAGGGAGTGAACGCCGATCTGATCATCCGACCGTTCCATCAGAAGGGCGTCGTCGTGTCGCTGCGCGAGTTCACCACCAATGCCTACAACCATCATCACGGGATGGAGGCGGTGGAGCGTTTCGGCCGGGCCCGCACCGGCTCCGACGATTTCGACGAGGACGGAGTCCCCGACGAGCTGACCGTCGGCGACCTCACCGCCGCGACCATCTTCCAGGCCACGCTCCCCCCGCCGGGGCAGGTGCTGCCGCGCGATCGCCGCAAGGCGCGGGCGGTCCGGCGCGGCGGCGTCACGTTCGAGACGATCGGCTGCGCCGAGTGTCATCGCCCGGCCCTGATCCTCGACAAGCCAATCTACAGCGAGCCGAACCCCTTCAATCCGATCGGCAATCTCCGCCCCGGCGACGTGAGCCGCCCCGTGACCTTTGACCTGGCCCGCGACGGCCCCGCGCCGCACCTCGAGCGCCTGCCGGACGGGCGGGCGGTCGTGCGCGCCTACACCGATCTCAAGCGTCACGACCTGTGCGACGCCGAGATCAACCGCTTCTGCAACGAGAAGCTGACCCAGAACGGCGTCTCGACGCGGGAGTTCATCACCCGGAAGCTCTGGGACGTCGGCAATTCGGCGCCCTACGGGCACCGGGGCGACATGACGACGATCACCGAGGCGATCCTCGCACACGGCGGCGAGGGGCGCGCCTCGCGCGATGCCTTCGCCGCGCTGGAGCCGGAGGAGCGGGGCGAGGTGGTCGAATTCCTCAAGTCTCTGCAGATCCTGCCCGAGGGCACGCCGACTCTGGTGGTGCAGGAACGGGACCTGGAGAGCGTCAAGCAGCGGGAGCTGGAGAGCAGCCGACAGGAGTCGAGATGACGCCGGCGCCGTGCAGCCTGCCGCGATGGGCGATGACGATCGCCGCCGTCCTGGCCAGCGTGGGCACCCTCGTGCTCGCCGGGACCTTCTACGTCTTCGGCCCGGAGACCTTCAAGCCGACGCTGGGGGCGAAGAAGGCGCAGATTTTCAACCGGAGCTTCTCCGCGCCGGTCGTCCCGTCGACGACCGTCTGGACCCTGCATCTGGTCAACGGCGGCAGCGGGCTGACCCGTGTGTCAAGCTGCGGCGTGACGATCAACGGGAAAGTGATCGTCAGGCCGTCGGACATCAATCAGAATGTCGGCACTCTCGACAAGACGGTCACCCTCACGACCAGCAACACGATGCAGCTGCAGGTTGCCGGCAACTCGGGGAGCGGCGTCACTGTGTCAATCGGCGGGACGGACAACACCGCGCCGACGATCACCGCCACCACCACTCCGGCGCCGAACGCCGCGGGCTGGAACAACACCAACGTCACGGTCACCTTCACCTGTCAGGACACCATCTCGGGCATCGCCAGCTGCACGGCGCCGGTGACCAGAACCACCGACGGGGCGGGGCAGACGGTGACCGGGACCGCGGTCGACAAGGCGGGGAACACGGCGACCAGGACGGTCACCCTGAACATCGACAAGCAACCCCCGACCGTGACGGCAAATCCGGCGCCGGCTCCCAACGGCGCCGGATGGAACAAGACCGACGTGACGGTGAGCTTCACCTGTCAGGATCAACCGGCGCTTTCGGGGATCGCCACCTGTCCCGCCTCCTCCATGCTGACGGCCGAAACGGCCGGCCAAGCCGTCAGCGGCACGGCGACCGACCGCGCCGGAAATGCCGCCACGGCGAGCGTTTCCGTGAAGATCGACAAGACGCTGCCGACGATCAGCGCCGCGGCCTCTCCGTCGCCGAACGCGAATGGGTGGAACAGCACCGATGTCACCGTGTCGTTCGTCGTGGCCGATGCGCTCTCCGGCGTGGCCGGGTCAGTTCCTCCGATGACCGTGATGATGGAGGGGGCGAACCAGTCGATCTCCGGCAGCGTCACCGATCGCGCCGACAACACCGCCTCGGCGGCGGTCACCGTCAGTCTGGACAAGACGCCCCCGACCCTCACCATCACGGCACCGACGGGGACGATCACCAACAACGCCGCCCCGGACGTGGCGGTGTCCTATTCCGACGCCACGTCGCAGATCGATCAAGCCACCCTGGACGTTCGGCTCGATGGGACGCCTCTCTCGGGGTGCGTCGTGAGCACGACTTCCGCCACCTGCCAGTCGCCGACGCTCGTGTCCGGGATTCACACGACGACGGCGCTGGTCAGCGATCTGGCGGGGAATTCCCAGACGACCTCCCAGGACTTCAATCTTCAGCTTGCGACCCCTCTGGATATACAGATCACGAGCCCGGCGACCGGGTACCTGAGCAACGCCAACAACATTCAGGTCACGGGGACAGTCTCCACGCAGGCGGAGTCGGTGGTCGTCAACGGAATCGTGGCGACCCGTGCGGGTGGCAACTTCACCGCGCCCGCGGTGCCGCTCGTTGAAGGGAACAATCGCATCACCGCGGTGGCGATGAACTCCACCGGGGGCGTGGGCTCGTCGACCGTGGTTGTCGTGCGCGACATGACCCCTCCGTCCCTGGCGATCGAGTATCCGACCGAGGGGCAGGTCCTGACCGCCGCCGCCGTGACCATCATCGGCCTGGTCAACGACGTCACCACCGGGACGGTTGACGCCCAGAATTGCCACATCACGGCCAGCGGCCGCGCGGGATCGGCGGATGCGACCATCAACAACAGGACATTCATGATTGAACAGGTCCCGCTCGTGCCCGGGCCCAACGAAGTGACCGTGACCGCGACCGACACGGCGGGGAATCTCGGTATCCCCGTGACACTTCATGTGGTGCGGCAGGATCTCGCCGGGCAGAAGATCACGGCGCTTTCGGACAGTTCCCAGGCCGGCGTCATCAACACCGTCTTGGCGAATCCCCTCGTGGCGGTGCTGACTTCAGCCACGGGAGCCCCGGTCGCCGGGCGCGCGGTCACGTTCAACGTCACGCGCGGAGACGGCGTGCTGTCGACCCCTGACGAGACCGACAGGAGCGTGACAGTCTTGTCGGATTCCAGTGGTCAGGCCCGGGTCACGTTCACGCTGGGAACGCGCTCGGGCGTCGGCAATCAACGGGTCAGCGCCACGGCCATCGGTTTCGTCGGCGAAGCGTCGTTCGTGGTGACCGCTCTTAACGGCCCGCCGACCGCCATCAAGACTTACACAGGTGACTCCCAGTTCGCGGCCGTGGGCAAGCCGCTGCCGAATCCGTTCGTCGTCTTCGTGCACGACCATGGGGGCAATCCGGTGCCGGACGTCCCGGTGACGTTCGAAGTGACCAAGGGGGGCGGCAATATCGACGGCCAGGCATCCGTGGAGGTGCCGACGGATGCGGATGGCCGGGCGAAGGTCGTCCTGACGCTCGGAGCCGAGCCTGGGACCGGCAACAACCGCCTGGAAGCGCGTATCCCGGGGCTGACGGGACGACCGGCGGTGCTGACGGCGTCGGCGCTGGCGATCGGGCCGGCAAGCGCCACCCGCGTCAGCGGGCTGGTCCTGGACAATACCGATCGGCCCGTGCCGGCGGCGACGATCCGGATCATCAACACCGGGCTGACCACCGAGACGGACGAAACGGGTCGCTTCTCGATCGCCGGGGCGCCGGTCGGGAACATCAAGCTGGAGGTCAACGCTACCACCACGACCCTCCCGGGTCAGTGGCCGATGCTGATGTTCGTCCTGACGACGGTCAGCGGTCAGGACAACACCATCGGCATGCCGATCTTCGTGGTGGCTCTGGACGCGGCGCACGCGAAAATGGCAGGCGGCGACCAGGATGTGACCCTCGAGATGACGAACGTGACGGGCGCCCAGCTCACCGTGTTCGCGCACTCCGTCACCTGTCCGGATGGGTCCAGCCAGTGTCCGATCATGATCAGCCAGGTCCACAACGACAAAGTCCCGATGCCCCCGCTTGCCGGGCAGAACCCCCCCATGGTCTGGACGATTCAGCCAATGGGCGCCCGATTCAATCCCCCCGCGCGCATCTCCTTCCCGAACATCGACGGGCTGCAGCCGGGTCGGGTGGTCGAGATCTCATCGTTCGATCACGATCTCGGCCAGTATGTGTCGGTTGGCACGGCTACCGTGAGCGAAGATGGAATGACAATCAACTCCGACCCCGGCAGCGGCATCATTCACGCGGGATGGCACTACCCGTGGTGCAACCCGCGGCCGACGACCTGCGGAGCCGTCCCTTGCTCACTGGGAGGGGAGAACAAGGAGCAGGTTGACTGCAAGGTGCCGATCGCGGGGGACCCTTGCAGCTTCCTGGGTTGTCTGATGATCAACGCGCCAGATGGCATTCCGTGTGGGACAAATATCCCAGAGGGCGGCAAGTGCGGATATTGCATATCTGGCAATTGCCTGACGCATCCGGTATTGGGCGAAGTGATCAACAACTGCGGGGCGTACCAGAACAGCTTGGCGTATTATCAGTGCCGAATCGCCGGCGTGTTCCAGAAATATCAGATCATCCCAGTCCCCTACACCTCGGTCAATCATGACAAGCATTCCGGGCAGAAAGACGAGATCTCCGGTTGTCGCGGTGATGACATCAACAACGCCGACGAGACCGAAGAGACATGTAGACTGGTATCGCATTCGTGGCATTACTGTGACCGCGCGTTTGATATCCACTCCAACGACCTGTGCCCGGAGTTGCTCGACGGGCTCATCGAGGATCTCAGCAATATCGATGGGGTCAGCGTCGTGGGAACGGAACCTGCATATCGAGACAAGGTCACGCGTAAGCTCAAGGCGAGAGGCGGCGGCGAGCATCTTCACATTGAATGGGGTTTGAGGGGCATGCAGTGCCGGCAGGGCAGCATCTGCACGATCGGCAGAGACTGCAACGTGTGCGACTGGATCCCTGTGGCGAGCCCGGATCAACTGGATCCATTCGCGTGCGCGAACAACTACTTCAATGACAGTCTCCAGCAACTGATCTGTTCGGTTTCCTGCCCGTAGGAGGACGAGATCGTGCGAAGGCGATGGATCTGGTGCTTCCTTCTTGGCACAGCGGTTTGTACGCTGGCGGTCACGCGGGCCGGTTGCGCGCGCGCCGATGCGGTGAAGGAGAGCCCCGCGCCACAGGCCGCGGACGGTGGCAAGGGGGACGAGGTCGTGTTGCCGGCGTCCTTGCTCGAGGCGATCCGAGCCGCTTTCCCCGAGGCCAGAGTCCCCACGCGTGCCGACTGTGCCGGCGCCTGGTCAAAGCGGGCGGGCAAGTCGTCACCATTCATCACCTGGGGCGATTTCAACGATGACGGTTTGGAGGACGTTGCGTTGATTCTGGTCGGGCCCGCGACCAGGTGGGTCGTTGTCGTCTTCACTCAGGTGCAGGGAGGGAAGTACTCTTCGGTCGCGATCTCGCATGGCAAATTGGTGAAACTGATTGACGAAGGATGCCCGGAGCCCACCAGGCTCTTGATGAGCACAATCAAGAAGGGTGCGACCGGCGCGGCCGTCCGTGTGGATGCGTCAGGGAACCGGGAAATCGTTGATGTCCCGATGGACAAGGACATCGTTGTCGTATCGGTCGTGGATTCATACGACACGCAGTACCGCTGGAACGGGACGGAATTCGAAAGACTCGCTCTCGGTCCGGAGTAGAGAGGGGCGGGAATGACGGAGATGACTGGGCCATGACTCGGTATCCACTGCCGAATCGATGGCGCACCCCGGTCCGGGTCGCGTTCGCGGCCCTGATCCTCGCGATGTCCTGGCGAGCCGCCTGGGCCCAGTGCAATGAGTGGGGGGATGACGAGTCGCGTCCCTGCGGCACGGTGCAGCTCCAGAAAGTCCTGGGCAGGGACTGCACCGTCTCGCTCCTCAACCGAATCGTCCCTGTCGGTCCGCAGGGCATCTTCGCCATCGACAACGTCCCGGTCGACAGGGCCCTGCATCGGCTGCTTGCGACCTGCACGCGCGAGGACGGCTCGGTCTACTTCGGCCAGTCTCCCTTCGCGCCATTGACGAGCGGCACGACCTTCATGGGGGCCATCACGTTCGACAACATCGCGCTCACTCCCGAATCGTTATCGGTCTCAGCACCAGTGACGCAGCTCGGGGCGGCCGGCGAGACCGCGCAGCTCGCCGTGACCGGCCATTTCGCCGACGGGACATCGCGCGACATCACGGCCCGTAGCGAGGGCACGGTCTTCCTGTCGAGTGCCTCCGGGGTGCTTGCGGTGGATACGAGCGTCGACGGGCTGATGCGGGCGGTCTCGCCGGGCACCGTGGTCATCAGCGCGCTCAACACCGGCTCGGTGGCGACGATCAGGATCGCGGTGGTGTTCGGCGGCGATCGGGACGGGGACGGTCTCCCGGATGCCTACGAGTCAGCCCATTCCTGTCTGAGCGGCTTCGTCGCCGACGGCGGCGCCGATCCGGACGGGGACGGGCTCACCAACTCGGCAGAGTTCGGGGCCGGGACCGATCCGTGCGTCGCGGACAGCGACGGCGACGGTTTGAGCGACAGCCAGGAAGCGGGCTTCGGTTCGAATCCGCTGTCGCCCGATACCGACGTGGACGGCGTGCTCGACGGCAATGAGCCGGCCGGGGATCTCGAGGGCGACGGGATTCCCAATATCCGCGACCGCGACAGCGACAACGACGGCCTGCCGGACGGGGTCGAGGTCAGGATCTGCGGCACGATCTCCTGCGCCAACCCGCTCGGCGACAGCGACGCCGACCGACTCACCAATCTGGATGAAATTCAGCTGTTCACCGATCCGCTGGCGTTCGACACCGACCAGGACGGCCTGAGCGACGGCGACGAGGTGCTGGCGGGGACCGATCCGCTGGTCCCGGATCGCACGCCGCCGGTCGTGGCGGTGGTCCAGCCGCCGGCCGGCACGCAGCTGGTGCGGAGCGACACGGTAAGCCTCGGCGCCAGCGCGACCGACGACGGCCGCGTCGTGCGCGTCGATTTCATCGTCGACGGCGTCACCGTCGGCTCCGACGCGTCGGCGCCGTTCGCGGTCCCGTTCAGCGTGCCTCCCGATGCCGCGTCGGTGTCGATCGAGGCGGTGGCGACCGACACGAACCACAACTCGGGGCGCTCGGCGGTGGTGACCTTCGATCTGATCAACGACCCGCTCACGGCGGTCACCGGTCTCGTGCGCGATGATACGAGCGCACCGGCGGCCGGGGCCAGCGTCACCGTGCGACTGCCGGAGATCAACGTCGAGGGCGGGAACGCCGCGCTGTCGGGCGGCGCCGCTCCGGTCGACCCGGCGACGCACATCGGTCGGTCGCCGACGAGCGGGGCGATCGACTTCGAAGCCGGCAGGCGGCCGCTGCGCGCCGCGCTCGTCGATCTGGCGCCGGCGGGCGAGGCCGTCGTGAGCGGCAGCATCGCCTTCGACTTCACGGGCTACAACCCGTCGACGCCGACGCCGATTCCCGTCGCCCTCGCCCTGACCGCGACGGCGCCCACGGGACTGCATTTCGATCTGCAGGGGACGCTCGACGGCATCATTCCGGTCACCGGGCAGACGCCGATCGAAGCGGATCTGGAGGTAACCTCGTTCAGCGCTGCGGGTCTCGCTTCCGCGCTGCCGCTGGAGGGGCTGCCTGCGACGATGCACCTGGTCGGTTCGCTCGGCCTGACGGTCACCCCCGGAACATCGAACGTGACGGGCGTCACGCTGAGCGCGAGCCTCACCGATCTCGTGCGTCTCAACCTCACGGCGAGCACCGGGAGCGACGGACGGTTCAGCATCCCCGGCGTGCCGACCATCTACGGGCCGATCGTCGTCGACGCGCAGTTCCATCCGCCGGCCAGGCCGACGCTGTGGGGAACCTCGGCCCCCGCCGTGGCGGTGCGGGGCGGCACGACCGACGTGGGCACCATCCAGCTTGCGCAGCCGCCGGCCATCTCGATCTTCCCGTATCCGCTGGTCAGAGCCGGTCGCTCTCCGTCCGCCGTCTCGGTCGGGGACCTCAACGGCGACGCCAAGGACGATCTGGTCGTCGCGGCGGCCACGGACAACGTTCTCTCCGTCTTCCTTGGAGACGGACAGGGGTATTTCGGCCCCGAAAGCCGCTACCCGCTCACCACCACCCCGATTACCGTGATCACCCCCGATCTCAACGGCGACGGCCGGCCCGATCTGGTGAGCGTGCAGCTCAACGCCAACGACGTCATCGTCTTCCTGGGCAACGGCAACGGCACGTTCCAGACGCCGTTCCTGCGCACGACCTTCGGGATCAGCCCGGAAACGGTCGCCGCCGCCGACTTCGACGGCGACGCCCTGACCGATCTGGTCGTCGCCGGGCGCAACGGCGGCGGCATTGTGATCCTGCTCGGCAACGGGGACGGCACCTTCCGCGTGCAGCCGACGATCCCGGTCGCGGGCGGGCCGAGGGGCGTCGCTGCGGGCGATCTCAACGCCGACGGCCGGGCCGACGTCGTCGTCACCGACGTCAACGCGGACGAGGTCTCGGTCCTGCTCGGCAACGGCGACGGCACCTTCATGGCCGAGACCCGCCTCGCGGGTGGGGACGGACCGCACTGGGCCGCCATCGGGGATTTCAACCGCGACGGCGACAAGGACTTCGCGGTCGTGAACTACTCCTCGGGCGATGTCTCGGTTTACCTCGGGCATGGCGACGGGACGTTCGCGGCGCAAGCCAGGTATCCGGTGGGCACGGGCGGACACACAGTGGCCGTGGGCGACTTCAATGGCGGCGGGATCGAGGACTTGGCGGTGTCGAACGAGCTGTCCGACGACGTGTCGGTCCTGCTGGGGCGCGGCGACGGGACCTTCCGCCCGCAGATGCGTTTCGCGGCCAGCGACTTCTGCAGGGGCATGGCGATCGGCGACTTCGACCGTGACGGGGTCAAGGACCTGGCGGTGGCGAACGGGAACAACAACAGCGCGTCGGTGATGTTCGGGCGGGGCGACGGCACCTTCACGTCCCAGAAGCGGGTCGGTCTGGCCCCCAACTCGAACGCGCGCGCCCTGGTCGCGGTCGATTTCAACGGCGACGGCCGGCCTGATCTCGCGGTGGCCGAAGGTAATCACAATCTCGCGAGGGTCTTCCTCGGCAACGGCGACGGCACTTTCGGCACCGGCGTCGCCTACGGCGCCGGCACGCACCCGCTGGCTATCGGCGCCGGAGATTTCAACGGAGACGGCAAGCAGGATCTCGTGGTACCGAATGCGAACGGAAGCGACGCCACGATCCTGCTCGGCAACGGCAACGGGACCTTCAGCCCGCACGGCGCGTACGCAACCGGCGGCAACCCGCGCGATGTCGCCGTTGGAGACTTCAACGGGGATGGCAAGCAGGATCTGGCGGTCGCCGACTTCAGCGGCGACGGGCTGAATGTGCTCCTCGGGAACGGCGATGGGTCGTTCCAGGCCCGGACGCGGGTGGCGCCGTCCGCGGACAGCTTCAACAGCGTCGTGGTGGGGGATTTCAACCGTGACGGCAAGCAGGACCTGGCGGCCGTGGTGTTCTTCGCGACGACCGTGGGGGTCGCTCTCGGCAACGGCGACGGCACCTTCGCGACCATGATCTTCTATCCGGCGGGACAGTTCGCCCTCGCAGTCGCGCGAGGCGATTTCAACGGCGACGGCAAACTCGATCTCGCCGTCGCCGACATCGTCGGCGATACCGCCTCCATCCTGCTCGGCAACGGCGACGGAACCTTCGGCCCGACCGCCAGTTACGGAGGAGTGGACAACGCCCTCAACATCGCCGCCGGCGACTTCGACGGCGACGGGCGTGACGATGTGGCGGTGGCGAACGGCGAGGCCGAGAATCGCGACGTGAACGATGTCGGCCTGTTCCTCGGCAAGGGGGACGGCACCTTCCCGCCGCTCGCCCTCAGGCTCACGGTCGACGTGTCCGCGTTCGACATCGCCGTGGCGGACTTCAACGGCGATGGACGACTCGACATGGCGGTGGTGAATAACGCCACCGATTCGGTCTCGATCCTCCTGAACGAGGGGCGCTAGCCAAGGCCTGCATCCATCCGGGCCATCCAGGTCACTGGAAGTCGCGCGGGATGGTGTCCTCCCAGGTCTTCTCGCGGACGAGCGCGCCGTTCTCGAACAGGCGGCGATAGTAGGTGTAGTAGAAGTTGTCGCGGTCGCTCTTGAAGGTCGAGCGGGCCTCCCACTTGAGGGTCCGGCCGGGCAGCTCGACCGTGCTGCTGTACTCGCCCAGGACCGAGGTCGCCTCGGGGTGGTCGTCGCTGGTCTCGTGGGTGATCGATTCGGTGGTGCGCTCGGTGCCCCACGGATACTTGCTGCCGCCGTTGTTGGGGGCGACGACTTTGGCGGTATGGCGGGGCGGGACGCGCTCGATGAGACCGATCTCGCCGTACCCCGAGGTCGTCCCGGTGTCGAGCGTGCCGAAGCCCGGCAGCGTCGGGTCCGGCTCGGGCGGGAGGAATTTCGGAGTCCGCCGATCGGCGGCGACTCCCGCCGCGGGGCGTCCGGCGGGCGGCACCACCGGCAGCATCAGGCGCGTCGGGTCCGGCCCGCCGATCCGCAGTGTCGTGGTCATCGGATACGGGGTCGGCCAGATCATCGGCCACTGCGCGTTGCTGACGGCCAGCCGCATGCGGTGCCCCTTCGGGAAGACCCATGAGGTGAAGTGCATCTCGATGTCGAGCGTGATTTCACGCCCCGGCTCGAGTGCCTTCGGCTGGCGGGATGACTCGCGGTGCGCGCCGTTGAAGCCGGCGCCGGCGACCAGTGTGACGGCGCCGTCGGGTGCGACGTCCGACAGGCGCGCGAACCAGCGCGCCAGCGGCGCATCGGCGGAGACATTGAGATGGGCGACCGGCAACCCGAGGATCTCGACCTCCTCCGGCAGCGGGTCGGTGTCGTACACCAGGCTGAAGGCGTCGGCCGGCCGCTGATCGGGCGCCGGGTCGCCCCACCACATGACCGGGCCGCCCGGCTCGATGCCGGTGCTCGGCACGTAGCGCAGGCGGTGCGTTGCGTCGGCGGAAACTGCGGGGGCGGCCCCGCCGGCCCCGCCGGCTGCGGCGCCCGGGGGCGCGGCCTCGAGCGTGTGGTTATCTTGAGGATAGAGCGGCTGCTGCCGGATGCGCGCGATCGGCCAGCCGTCCTCCCAGCGCCACTCGCCCGGGACCGTGTCGAGGTCGGTCACCGGCGGGTGCCAGTGACGGACGTAGACGGCGAAGCGCGGCTCCTGCATGATGCCGGTGTCCTTCCCCTTCAGCCACTGGTCGTAGAAGCGCACCGCCTCGTGGCGCCATTCCATCTGCGGCTTCGGGTAGGCGTCGTGCGGGAAGGCATGCGACCAGGGGCCGACCATCGCCTTGATCGGCGCCTTCAAATGCTCGAGCATCCGCGGCACGCTGTCGCGGTAGCCGTCGTACCAGCCGCCGATCACGAAGGTCGGGATCTTGATCGAGTCGTAGCGCGTCTTCAGCGCCGTGCGGTCCCAGAACGGGCCGTCGCGCTGCTGACGCTTGTAGGTGAGCATCCACGGCGGAGTGTCGAAGCGATCGCGGAAGAATGCCTCGTCGATGGTGTAGTCCGGCGCCCCGGGCATGGCGTTCGCCAGGTCCATCTGCATCTCCCAGGAGTCGACGTGCATGCCGCCGTCCATGAAGTGCACGTCGTCCTCGTACAGGTCGTCGGTGGCGTCGACCGCGATGATCGCCTTGAGCGCCGGCGGGTTGCGCATCGCCATGTGGATCGAGTTGAAGCCGCCCCAGGAGATGCCGAACATGCCGACCGCCCCGTTCGAATACGGCTGGCGGGCGAGCCAGGCGATGACGTCCTCGCCGTCGCGCTGCTCCTGCTCGCTGTACTCGTATTCGATCAGGCGCCCCTCGCTGTTGCCGGTGCCGCGCATGTCGACGCGCGCCACGATGTAGCCGCGGCGGACGAAGTAGGCGTACAGCGCGTAGCGGTCGCCGCGCGCCTCGGTCTTGCGGTACGGCAGGTACTCGAGCAGCACCGGGACGCGCGCCTTGGAGCGCTGCTTCGCGGCGGCCGCGGCGCCCGGCTCGGACCCCTTCGGGAAGTACAGGTCGGCCGCCAGTCGCACGCCGTCGCGCATCGGGATCCAGGCTTCCTGCATGACGATGTCGGCGGCGGGCGGGGCCGCCACCGGCGCGGCGATCGCCAGCCCGCCGAGGACCGATGCCGTGAGAACCGTGCCGAGGACCAGAGACGATCGCATGCGAGGCCCCTCCCGAGGGTGGCGATATTCTGGCGTAGTTTATGCCGGAACTCTCCGCCGGCAGCCGGCGTATAGTCCGACCGGCGGCCCACTCTCACTCAGAGGATCGATCCCCATGCGAAACTTCGACATGCGAACCTTGACGGCGCTCATGCTTCTGACGCTGGCCTGCGCACTGGTGCTCGGCGCGACCGGGCAGTCGGCCCGCGCGACCGAGGGCGAGGCGGCGCGTCCCGCCCCCGCGGGCTCGTTGCGCGGCGTCTATGCCGGCGACATGGATCGCAGCGTCGACCCGTGCGGCGACTTCTACGACTATGCCAACGGCGTCTGGCGCGCCGCCAATCCGATTCCGGCCTCGATGACGCGCTGGAGCCGGCGCTGGGCTTCGGGCGAGAGCGCCAAGGACCGGCTGAAGACGATCCTCGACGAGGTCTCGGCCCGGAAGGACTGGAGCAAGGGGAGCGTCGAGCAGCAGATCGCCGACTATTACGGATCGTGCATGGACCAGGCGCGCATCGACGCGCTGGGCGCGGCGCCGATCCTGCCGCTCCTGGCCGACATCGACGCGATGAAGGGCCCGGCCGACGTGCAGAAGATGATCGTGCGTCTGCACACCATACAGATCCCGGTGCCGTTCGCCTTCAGTTCCCTGCCGGACCTTCACGATCCGACCCGGGTGGTCGCCAACATCTCCGCGGCCGGGCTCGGGCTGCCGGACCGGGACTACTACGTCAAGACCGAGCCGCGCTTTCAGGACGCGCGCGACAAGTACGCGGCGCACGTCGCCGCCATGTTCGGGCTGGCGGGCGCCAAGGATGACGCGGCGCAGGCGGCCGCCACGACCGTGCTCAAGTTCGAGACGGCGCTCGCCGGTGCGTCGCTCGACAACGTGGCGCTGCGCGACCCGCAGGCGATCGACCACACGACCAGCTTCGTCGCGCTGAAGACGCTGACGCCGCACTTCGACTGGGACGCCTTCTACGCCGCCGGCCGGCTGTCGAAGGCCGACCTGAACGTGAGCGAGCCGAAGTTCCTGCAGGAGGTCGACCGCCAGCTCGACGCGACGCCGCTACCGGAGTGGAAGGCGTACCTCAAGTGGCAACTGATCCACGCGGCCGCGCCAGCGCTGTCGACGCCGTTCGTGGACGAGAACCACGCCTTCTACGGCAGGTACCTGGGCGGCGCCAGCGAGATCAAGCCGCGCTGGAAGCGCTGCGTCGAGTCGACCGACTCCAACCTGGGCGAGGCGCTGGGCCGCAAGTACGTCGAGCGCTACTTCCCGCCGGCCGCCAAGGCGCGGATGCGGGAGATGGTGAAGAACCTCCTGGCGGCGATGAAGGAGACCATCGACGGCCTGCAGTGGATGGGTCCGGAGACGAAGACCAGGGCGCTGCAGAAGCTGGCGACTTTCAACCCGAAGATCGGCTACCCCGACACGTGGAAGGACTACAGCAAGGTCGACATCCGCCGCGGCGCCTTCTGGCCGAACCTGGTGGCCGGCCGATCATTTGCCGTGAAGGACGACTGGGCGCAGATAGGCCAGCCGGTCGACCGCGGCCGCTGGGACATGACGCCGCCGACCTCGGACGCCTACTACAACCCGCTGCTGAACGAGATCGTCTTCCCGGCCGGCATCCTGCAACCGCCGGCGTTTGACATGAACGCGGTCGACGCGGTGAACTACGGCGCCATCGGTGTCGTGATCGGGCACGAGGTCAGCCACGGGTTCGATGACGAAGGCGCGCAGTTCGACGCGCAGGGCAGACTTCAAGATTGGTGGACGCCGGAAGACCTCAAGAACTTCCAGGCGCGCACCCAGTGCGTGGTCGATCAGTACGAGGGGTACTTCATCGAGCCGGGCCTGCACCACAACGGCAAGCTGGTGGTGGGGGAGTCGATCGGCGATCTCGCCGGCGCCAAGATCGCCCACCTCGCGTACGCCATCTCGCAGCGCGGCAAACCGCCGGCCCCGACCATCGACGGCCTCACACCGGAGCAGCAGTTCTTCGTCGCCTGGGGCCAGTTCCGCGGCGACGCCATCCGCCCCGAGACGCAGCGCCTCATGGCGCAGAGCGATCCGCATCCGATCGCCAAGTATCGCGTCATCGGCCCGCTGTCGAATCTGGCCTCATTCCAGCAGGCGTTCGCCTGCAAGGCGGACGCGCCCATGGTGCGCGCCGCCGGCGTCCTCTGCGAGGTCTGGTAGGGGGGCGACGCCGTCAGCGCGTCCCGGTGCCGGCGGACGCGAATCCCGGCGCGTCAGCAGGCGCACGGAGTAAGAACCGGCGCGCGGCCAGCAGGCCGACGAAGGCACCGACACCGAGGAGAATGTCCAGCGTCGAGAGCTCGGGCTTCAGCAGCTTGCGGGCGATGACGAACGCCAGCAGCTCCAGCACGGCCCCCAGGTCGTGGGTGACGAGCGTGCGGACCAGCTCGACGCCGATGACCAGGACGAGGATGCGGTACACGAGCTGGTAAAACGTGTCGGTCGCGTGCCAGTCCATGCCCGCCAGCGTCGTGGTGCTTTTGAGGGCGAAGACGGCGATTCCCAGGAGAAGCGCCAGCGCCAGAACGCGCTCGACCCATGTCGCGGTCACTTTGGCCCATCGGATCACCTGTTCATTCATGCGCGCTCCTTCGTCGGTCGTGGTCGTGACTGAAAGGACGGACGTGATACTTGGAGGACGAAATACTAACGCGAAACCGCCGCTCCATCATCGCCGTGATATCCTTCGCAGCATCCAGCGCGACCAGGGCGCCCCGTCCAAGTCACTCTTCGAGACAGGTCCATCTTTGAGCAGGCCGGCCGTCCGGGGGGTCGTTCATGGACCACCTAGTTCCATTGTCGGTCTTCGAGCACCAAATCGTCGGCGTCCTGGCGGTGGGGGCGCACGGGCAGGTGCGCTTCTGCAACCAGGCGGCAGCGCGCCTGCTGTGTTGCGATCCGGCCAGCGCGCCGGCCGCGACCTGCTGGCGGCTGGCCCGCCTGAGGACTCCAGGCGGAGAGCCGTTCTGCGGCGCCGACTGCCCGATTCAGCGTGAGGCGCGAGGCGGGCTGCCGGTGCAGTGTCATCGGGTCAGACGCGTCTCCCGGTCCGGATCGGCGGTCGACCTCGATCTGGTCACCTTTCTGATCCCGTCATCGCGGGCGGGTCGCATCCCGCTCCTGCATTTCCTGCGGCCGGTTGCGGCGACCGCGCAGGCGGTCCCCGACCCGGCGGCGACGGGCGCGAATCGGCCCGCCTCCGACCCGACCGGCAGGCAGCCGCTTTGCACGATTTCCATCGACGGGCTGTCGCCGCGCGAGCGCGAGGTCCTGCGCCTGCTCGCCGACGGCCTGAACGACAGGGCGATCGCCGACAGGTTGTTCATCAGCCCCGTCACGGTCCGCAATCACCTGGAGCGGATCCTGCACAAGCTCGGGGTGCACCGCCGGATCGAGGCGGCTCTGGCCTTCCTGCGCCAGCCTCATTGACATCGCCCCGCCCCGAAGAATGATGCCATTGCATCATTGATTCGGGGACTTCCGAAGCGCTACAAGCACATCAATTCTTTCTTGATGCGGCGGTGCGGCCAGGGATGGTCGAGTCCGGGCGTGCCGGATCCGGTCGGTAACCGGCCCACCAGGCTCGACCGCCGCGAGGCGTGCCGCGGTCCCGACACGCGTGACCGGAACGCTGTGGCGCCCGGTCCTGGCGCACGATGGACACCCCGGCCGAGCCCGCCGAATCGGACAAGAGGAGGTGTCCCATGACCAGGAAGCTCTTGGTCATCGCCGTTCTCTTTCTCGTGATGAGCGCGCCACGGGCCGCGACCCCGCCGCCGGCGCTGGAGTTGTTCGTCGATGCGACGACGGGCAACGACCAGGGCAGCTGCCGGACTCTCGGCAACGCCTGCCGGACCATCCAGGCCGCCATCGATCGGATCCCGGTCGCGCTGTCGCAGGACGTCACCGTGCGCATCGCTCCCGGAACGTATCGCGAGCACCTGCTGCTGGTCGACCGGCTGGCGCCGATGGATCAGACGATCCGCCTGGTCGGCGCGGCGCAGGCCAGCATCCTGTCGAACCAGGAGCATCAGGGGGACGGGGTCATCATTCGGCGATCGGCCCGAGTCGTCCTCGAGGGCCTGACCATCGAGGGTTTCGCCAACGGCGTGCATGTCCGCCTGTCCGATGTCGTTGTCAGCAACACCCGGATCAGGGGCAGCGCCGTGAACGGCATCCTGTGTGAAAAGGGGTGGGTGGCCCTGCAGGCCGCCGACGGCGGACCGGGCGTGGCCATCCAGGACAGCAGCACGGGGACCGGGATCAACGCCTCGTGCGGGTGCCACGTGACATTCGAAGGAGCGTCCTGGATCGGACGGAACGTCACCGGACTGAGCGCGACGTTCGCTGCGGTGATCGACCTGAGCGGGCGATCCGACATCACCCTGGCCAACAATGCCTCGCTCCCGGCCCCGGCCCCGGCGCCACCGGTGACTCCTCCGGGCACGCAGCCGCCCAGCGGACCGCCGAGGATCGAAAGCGAGGTCATCGATGCAACGTCGCTCCACTGCGAGATGCTCGCCGATCACGAGGGGATGATCATGGGGTACGCGAACGCCCAGGTGCTCGGCGCCTGCGCGTGCGAGGCGAAGGATCTCAGCCTCTGTCATGAGGGGACGGACTAGCCTCGAGGAGACGGAGCAACCTCGGGTAGTACGACCCGGAATCCGGGGGCCTGTTCCGTCATCCGGACAGGCTCCCGGAGAATTCTCTCGCCACGGAGCACCCCGTAAAACAATCCGCTGCCGATGATCGCGGCGCGGGCGCGGAAACGCGCCGCCTGTCGTACAGTGTCCTCCCTCGATTCTTCACCCGGCTTCAGCCATCAGGGGAGGACGGTCTCATGCCTGCGAAGCGCTACGACGCCATCGTCATCGGCGGCGGCCACAACGGCCTGGTCGCCGCCGCCTACCTCGCCAAGTACGGCAAGCGCGTCGTCGTCCTCGAGGCGCGGCACAAGACCGGCGGGGCATCGGACACCTCGCAACCGTGGCCGGAGGCCCCAGAGTTCAAGGTCACGACTCTGTCGTACACCATGAGCCTGATGCCGCCGTACATCGTCAACGACCTGGGGCTGAAGAAGCACGGCTACAAGATCAATCCGCTCGGCATGGGGTACCTGCCGCACCCCGACGGCCGCTCGATCATCGACAGCGGCACCAATCCGGCGACCTATGCCTCGTACGGCCAGTACTCAAAGAAAGACGGCGAGCGGATCGGCCCCTACTACGAATGGATCGGCCGCATCGCGGCGATCATGCACCCGATGCTCGACCAGACGCCGCCGCGACTCGGCTCGCTGAAGCTCAAGGACATCAAGGACGTCGCGCAGCTCGCCTGGACGCTGAAGAAGCGCGGCGCGGTCAACGAGCGGACCGTGGCCGACATCACGCGGTTGTTCACCATGAGCTGCGCCGACCTGCTCGACCGCTGGTTCGAGAGCCCGGTCGTCAAGGGGATGCTGTCGATTAACGGCATCATCGGCACCTGGGCGGGGCCGTGCGCCCCCGGCACCGCCTACGTGCTGATGCACCATTCGACCGGCCAGGAGACCGAGGGGCAGGTGGCGTCCTGGGGGATGCCCGAGGGCGGCATGGGCGCCGTGGCCGACGCGATCCAGCGCGCCGCCGAGGGGTTCGGCGCCGAGGTCCGGGTGAATGCAGCGGTCGAGAAGGTGCTGGTCAAAGAAAGCCGCGTCACCGGTGTGGTGATCAAGGGCGGCGAGGAGATCGCCGCGCCGCTGGTGGTGACCACCTGCCATCCGCAGATCACCTTCCTTCGACAGATCGACCGCCGCGAGCTGCCGGCCGAGTTCGTGGCCGACCTCGAGAGCTGGCGGTCGCGCTCCGGCACCGTGAAGGTCAACTTGGCGCTGGCGGAGCTGCCCGAGTTCACCGCCGACCCCGGCTTCAACCCGGAGGTGCACGGCGGCGCCATCTCGATCCTGGACGATATCGAATATCTCGAGCGCGCCTTCCAGGAGGCGCGCGCCGGAAAGGCGGCGACACTGCCGTTCTCGGACTGCGAGATCCCGACGGTGTTCGACAAGACGCTGGCGCCCCCGGGGCGCCACATCATGTCGATGTTCACCCAGTGGGTGCCGGAGAGCTGGAGTCGGGCGCCGCACCGCGCCGAGCTGGAGGCCTACGCCGACCGGCTGATCGACCGCTTCAACCTGGTGGCGCCGAACTTCAAGAAGTCGATCCTGCACCGGCAGGTGATCGGCCCTTACGACATG
>JAGYID010000225.1 GCA_018606725.1 Acidobacteriota bacterium | reverse complement strand
TGTGCAGGACGATCGCCTTCTGCACCGCCGGTCGCGCCGCGAACCGGCCGTCCTGCGCGATCTCCCGTAAGACCGGCCCGGGCGTGGTCCTCGCGGCCGCGATGGCCACCACGTCCTCTTCCACCACCCGCGGATTGAGCAGCAGGGCCCGCATCACCATCGGACTCTCGTCGTGTCGCAGGAGGTGGAGGACGCCGCGCGTCGCGATGCGCGCCAGGGCGATCCGTTCGCCCAGCGCCAACCCGCCGAGGCGCACCGCCAGGACACGCTCGGCGGCGCGGCGCAGAGCCGGAGCGAGGCGCTGCAGATCGGCGGAGCGCGCCAGGTCCCGCCAGCGCAGGTGCGACAGGAGCCGCTGCGCGAGGTGAGGCGGCGTGGCCGGATGCAGGGCGACGGCGACGCGCACCTCGTAGGCGTCCATGGGGCGCCGCAGCGCGGCCAGGCGGGCGACCATCGCCCCGGTCACCAGCGGATTCTTCAGGAGGACCACGGACTCTGCCGGCCCGAGGGCGGGGTTCTGCAGCGCTCCTTCGAGGTACGAGGTCGGGGCCGAGGGGAGCGCCGCGATCAGCGTCTCGGCGGCGGCGGCGCGGCCCTCCTCGAAGCGATCATCCATGCGCGGGCGGTGCGGCGTCTTCGGGCGCGAAGTCGTAGCCGACCGCCCTCAACACCTCGACGGCCGTCCGGTGCCGGCCGAACTGCGGCATCAGGTAGGCGCCGGCCACGGAGCTCTTGACCTCTTCGAGCGTCTCGCGGGCGATCGCCACGCCGGTCCGCCGTCCCTCCTCCGGCGAGGCTGCCGCGCTCATGCGAGCGCGGATGTCGGCCGGGATCTGCATGCCCGGGACCTCGTTGTGCAGGAATTCGGCGTTGCGGGCGCTGGCGAGCGGGCAGAGACCGACGAGGATCGGCAGTTCCAGGGAGCGGGCGTCCTGCAGGAATCGCCGCAGCAGGACCGGGTCGTACACCGGCTGCGTCATGATGAATTCGGCCCCCGCCCGCTTCTTGTCCTCCAGCCGCCGCAGCTCGCGGTCGTAGTCGTGGGCCGCCGGCTCGGCGCCGCAGGCGCACAGGAAAGCGGTCGCCCCCGGCATCGCCTTGCCGGAGGGATCGAGTCCGTGGTTGAGCGAGTCGACCAGCCGCAGCAGCCCGATCGAATCGAGATCGAAGACCGCCGTGGCGGCCGGGTAATCGCCCATCTTGGGGGGATCGCCGGTGATGATCACCAGGTTGCGGATGCCGAGGACCCACGCCCCCAGCAGGTCGGACTGCAGGCCGATCAGATTGCGGTCGCGGCAGCAGACGTGCTGGATGACATCGAGACCGACGCGGTCGCGGACCTGCACCGCCAGGGCCAGGTTGCTCATGCGCACCGAGGCCCGCGGGCCGTCGGCGATGTTGATCACGTCGCAACCGGCGCGCTTCAGCATGGCGGCCGCGGCCAGGGCCCGGCCCGGGTCGAGACCGGGATCGGGATTGACCTCGACGCTGACGACGAACGACTCCGGGCCGCCGATCGCCCGGCGCGGCCCGCGGGGGTCGAGGCGCTCGTGGTAGACGCGCTGCAGCTTCGCGCCGAGCGGGGATTTCTCCGCGGTCGGCACGGCCGGCTGGCTACGGATCGCGCCGCCCTCCTCGCCGCGGGCGGCCGGTTCGATCCGGACCCGCCCGCCGGCGAGCATCGCCGCCGCGTCGACCACCCGCCGGATGTGCTCGGGTCCGGTACCGCAACAACCCCCGACGAGCTGCACGCCGGCCTGGAACAACCGGCGCGCGTAGACTCCGAAATACTCCGGCGTAGTCATGTAGATCGTGCGCTCATCCAGGCGGCGGGGTCGCCCGGCGTTCGGCTGGGCGCTCACCGGCAGTCCGTGTCCCACCATGTCGCGGGCGATGTCGAACACGAACGCCGGACCCTCGCCGCAGTTGACCCCCGCGATGTCGGCGCCACCGTCGCGCAGGCGCTCCACCATCCGGGCCGGAGTCACCCCGTCAATGCTCGGGTGCTCCTCCCCGAAGGAGACCTGGGCCACGATCGGGCCGCGGTAGAGGGCGCGGCCGGCGCGCAGGGCCGCTTCGATCTCGCGGATGCTGCAGAAGGTCTCGAACACGAGGAGATCGATCCCTCCCTCCAGCAGCGCCTCGATCTGCTCCGTGAAGATCGACTCGAGCGCCGCGAGCCGCCTCTCGTCGAGGGCCCCCAGCATCAGGCCGGTCGGTCCGACGGCTCCCGCGACCCAGGCTTCGCCGCCCGCCGCCTCGCGCGCCAGCCGGACCCCCTCCCGATTGATCTCCCGCAGCCGGTCCTGCGCTCCGTAGCGGCGCAGCAGTTCGCGGTTGGCGCCGAACGTATTCGACTCGATGATCCGGGCGCCGGCCGCGACATAGTCGCGATGCACATCGAGGACGAGATCCGGACGCGCCAGGTTCGCCTCGTCGAACGAGCGGGTGATGAAATAGCCGCGCTCGTAGAGCTGCGTGCCCATGGCACCGTCGAAGGCGATGGGCCGATCCTTGATCGCTTCGAGGAATGGAGTGTCGGTCAGCGGCATTGGCGGCTCGCGTCCTGGCCGGCGCCCCGGGCGGGTTCACGGTCCGGATGATGGAGCCGACGGCCGGGGTTGAACCGGCGACCTACTGATTACGAA